>CACGBM010000005.1 GCA_902571315.1 Rhodospirillaceae bacterium | reverse complement strand
GGAAATGGCTTATATGTATTTGTCCTAAAATAACAATCACAGAGGAACTGTAACACCTTTACATGGAAAAAACTTTTCTAGTAATTATTGGAAAGAGATTTCTTTACAATTAAATAGTTTAGGTTACGTAGTACTAATCCCAGATTAAATAGGTTTTGGCAAATCCTCTAAACCTCTAAATTATCAGTTTACATTTGAAGCTTTAGCTTTAAATACAAAAAACTTATTGGATTTATTAAATATTTCCTCTATCCAGCTTATAGTGCATTCAATGGGTGGTATGCTAGCATCTAGATTTTCACTGATCTATGCAAATAGAATTTCTAACCTAATATTAATTAATTCTCTAGGTCTAGAAATTTATCTTGAATATGTAGAATATAAAGATATTAGTTTCTTTTATAATAAAGAATTATAGCTGCGGCCTGAAAATATTATAAACTACCAAAAAAAAATTATTACGATGTTCATTGGAATGAAAATTATGAATTGTTAGCTTCTCATCTTATTAGTCGGATAAATGGAGGGACTGGAAATTATTAGCAAAAATCAGAGCTAAAACTTATGATATGATTTTTACCGGGTCCGTAATAGTATAGTTTAAAACTTTAAAGTATCAGTTTCTCTAATTTTAGAAACCAGGAATCTTACAGGACTAGGAAGAAAATGGAAAAAAGTTGGTGTAAATTATGATTTAGATAGATATGATTTACTTAGAAAAAGAGTAAGAAAAATGAATAGTAATATTAAGCTAATAGAATTAAAAGGTTTAGGTCATCTTCCACAAATAGAGGATTTTGAATTATTTTATTCAGAATTAAATAAGGTTTTATTAAACTAAAAATTTTCATTAGTGTACAATTTTAAAATATGAATGAAAAATATGATGTTGTTGTTATAGGAGCTGGAGCTGCTGGTATGATGAGTGCCATTGAGGCAGGCAAAAGAGGAAGAAAAACATTATTAATCGACCACTCAAAAAAGATAGGAGAAAAAATAAGGATTTCTGGTGGTGGTAGGTGTAATTTTACAAATATTAATACTAGCCCTAGTAAATATATATCTAATAATCCAAGCTTTATTATTTCTGCTCTTAGTCAATACAATCAGGAAAATTTTATTGATTTAGTTAAAAAATATAAAATTAAATTTCATGAAAAAAAATTAGGACAATTATTTTGTGATAGTAGTGCCCAGGAAATTATAGATATGCTATTGAATGAATGTCAATTAGCGAATGTAATTTTAAAAGTAGACACTAAGGTTCTAAAGATCAATTACAAGGATAAAATTTTTATTATTCGAGATAATTTAAATACATATCTAAGCAGTTCATTAATAATAGCTACCGGAGGATTATCTGTTCCAAAAATAGGAGCAAGTAAATTCGGATATGATGTAGCTAAACAATTTAATATAAATGTCATTGATACAGTTCCAGCTTTAGTACCTCTTACTTTTAATGAAAAAATACTAAATAAGTGCAAACTACTCGCAGGAGTTTCTGCAAATGCTGTAATTTCTCTCAAAAAAACTTTCTTTGAAGAAGGAATGCTTTTCACACATAGAGGACTAAGTGGACCTTCAATATTACAAATATCTTCTTATTGGAAAGAAGGAGACAGCATTAATATAGATCTTTGTCCAGAAAAGAATATTTTTAACCTTTTATTAGAAAAAAGAAATATTTTTCCTAAACAGAATATAAATACTATTATAAATTACTTCTTAGCTAAAAGGTTAGCCACTTTAATATGTGAAGAAAATCAAATAACTGGAAATATTGGAGAATTATCAAATAAAAATATTAAAAAGTTAGCAGACTCAATTAATAATTGGATTGTTCATCCTACAGGGACAGAAGGGTATAGAACAGCGGAGGTTACCTTAGGTGGTGTGGATACTAATGAGTTATCATCAAAAACTATGATGTCTAAAAAATATCCTGGTTTATTTTTTATTGGTGAAGTAGTTGACGTTACAGGGCACTTAGGGGGATATAACTTTCAATGGGCTTGGTCATCTGGTTATATTGCTGGCCAATATGCCTGAATTATATCTCTCATTAATAAAAGTCGCTTACTTTATTACTAGGACTAGTTTTTTTATTTATTGATTGTCCCGTAAGAGGTACGTCAGTTTGCTTTTTATAATCACTTTTATTTCGATTTTGATCATTACAGCCAATTAAAATAACACTAAAAGCTATTATAATTTTTATAAATTTTTTTATATTCATATTGATTTATTACTTAGTAAAAGTGTAAAAATAATTTTTATAAATAAAAATATTTTGTATAATTTATTATGAATAAAATAAAAGAATTTTTCAACTCAGATAATATTCAGCAAGCACTCTTATATATTACATTAGCTGCTATAATTCTTATAAGTATTTATATATTTTTTAGCTTTTATATAGAAATTTTTCTTACACTAATATTTGTTACATTAGTTTTAATTCTTAAAAAAATTAAGTAAAATATAGTTGCTACACATTAATATTATTCTGTTATACACTTTCTAGTTCCAGGCAGTGGAGGAGAGGATGCCTTGCCAGCAAAGCACTGTGCAATTGACATCCATTCAGTGGAAGTTTTTCCATTTAACTTTAAATCTACATCTTTAATATTTCTTACTTGTGTTACAACTTGGCAAAATTCTTCGGCCAATCCCTCTATTTTATTTGAATTTTCATGATCATTAAATTCCCATATCTTTCCAGAAGGTGCAATTAGCTTTAAATAAGGTTTTTTAATTGGTATTTCTTTGTTATTGACTTTATAAGTCCAATCAAAAGTATTATTTCCTATTATAACTATATTTAATATTCTATCTTTATTTTTTCTTATTTTGCCTAGAGAGTCATATATTGCTTGTGAATGTGCCCAAGTTTCCATATGTCTGGCACTTATTGATGAAATTACGCTCATATCTGGTCCTACCCATTTAACTCTTTTTTTAGCGTCCTCTTTACTAAATATTTTGGAAACTTCTTTAAAGGTATTTTGCCATATATCAATTAATTCTTTTCCATTTATATTTTCAGTAAAATTTTTTTCAAAATCACTTAATTTCTTTTTATTCTTAAAAAAAAACTGTAACTCATTATTAAATTTTTCCCACTCACTCTTACCCTGAAGAGACTTATAAGCAGCAATGTTCCAAACATGAAGATGCCTAATTATATCAGTGAAAGACCAACTCTTAAATTGTGTAGGAGTGTTTAGCTTATCTTCAGAAATATTTTTTAAAATATAGTGTATATCTTTAGACTCCTCATAAAAATCGTTAGCTTGCTTTAGCATTTTTTTATCCTAATCTTCATAATATAAGTCTTCCATATCTATATCTCTTATACTCTCTGCAGAAACCTCATAAATACTATTATAGACATCTTTTATAGGAGTAGTTTTTTTTAAAACACCTTCAATAAGAATTGGCTGGTACATGAACCTAACTTTTTCAGGTTTTTTTAGTTTAACAAAAATCATTTGGTTTGGAGGAGGAGGAGGTACATGTATGCACATTCCTGCATCAGGAACCAAGACAAACTCTTCTACAGTTAAACCTTCGACATAGTCAAACTCTAGAGGTACCATAAACCCGTCTATTTGAATTTTTTTTCCTACTACTTCATCATTTATTAAAAGGCCTGCCTTTTCTACCTTTTGTAAAAATACTTCATCTTCCCACATTTCTTCAGTCACTCCAGACTCAGGAACAAAATCATAAGCAAATTTTGGAACTAACTCAAACCACTTTAACCTTAAACTATCATCGCTCGAAACATTGTTTAAAACTAATAAGAATATTACTAAACATTGAAAAAAAAATTTAAAAACTAATTGCACTTTAAATACCATCATTAATAGATTTTCTAAAAGCTTGAATACTTGGAAATATACTTACTAATAATGAAGAAATCAAAACTAAATTTAAAAAATATAAATTTCTAGCATTCCATATTTTCTGTTCTAAAAAAATACCGAATTGTCTATCTAATATCGGAAAAAAAATAAAGCTAGATATCTGAACTATAACAATAGCAAATATAATACTAAAAAAAGATATCAAGAATGCTTCAACCATCATTAAAGTAAAAATATTTTTAGGGGAAGCACCTACTATTCTAAGAAGTGCCATTTCTTTTCTTCTATTATTGAGATTAGAATATAATATTGCAATCATACCTAAGATAGCACTTACAATAACCATACTCGATATTGATAACATTATATTTTCGGTTATAGATACTATCTGCCATAGTTTAGTAAGTACAATTCCTGGTATGATTGCTTGTAAAGACTCTTCTTGGTAATCATTAATTTCTCTTTGTATTTTAAATATACTAATTGGAGACTTTAACTTTATTACTGCTGCAGTTAGCTCTTTGGGAGTTAAATCAAAATTTTTAATTTCTTTTTCTTTATTTTTAATTTTAGAAGGTAACTTTGATCCAGTTTTCCAATCTTTATGAATGGCTTCTAATGCTTCAAGACTAACTAGAACCAATTTATCTGTTGACGTTCCAGTCTTTTTTAAAATACCTTTAATTTTAAATGGAAATTCATCATGCAAAGATTGTGATGCTATACCATGAGCAATAATAATATCATCTTCTAATTTATAATTTAATATTTTGGCTACATCGCTTCCTATTACAACATCAAAGGTGCTTCGAAAATATGTTCCAGATTTGAACAGTAACTTTTGATCTTTTCGATAAGAAAATTTTTCAAAATAATTTTGTGTGGTACCCATTACTCTAAATTGTTTATGACTATCACCTAAAGATATAGGTATGATCCAATCTACTTCAGGTTTTTTTGAGATTTCTTTATAACTTTCCCAACTAATATTATTAGTAGGACTACCAATTTGAAATAAAGAATAAAGTAATAACTGAATTTCTCCAGACCTAGCTCCTAAGATCAAATCTCCTGATTTTACATTACCAAAGAAACTTTTTTTTGCTCCTAATCTTAATGTATCTATTGAAAGAAATAAGACTATAGATATTGTTAATGAAATTATTGTTAAAATAACTGTAACTTTTCTATTTAATAAAGATTGAAAAGCAATATTAATTAATATTTTCATTTCTGATTAAAATTTTTTCTAAATTAATAAAATCATCAAAATTCTTTTTTAATGAAGTGTCATGACTTACCATTAGCAAAGTGACTTTTTCTTCATCACATAAGTTCATTAGAAGGTTAATGAAATCTTTTTTATTTTTGTCATCAAGAGCTGATGTTGCTTCATCTGCAAGAATTAAAAATGGTTTATTAATTATAGCCCTTAAAATTGCTATTCTCTGTTTCTGTCCCACAGATAAATTTTTTGAATTATTTTGTAGTAAGATATTTTTATTTATATCTATTTTTTGAGCTAAATTAAAAGCTCTATCATAAAAATACAGTTTATCATACTTCTTAAATTTAGTAAAAAAACAAGGCAATAAAATATTTTGCAAAGGAGATATATAATCTAAAATATTAAATTGTTGAAATATTACACCAATATTATTAGCTCTAAACTCATCTTTTTTTTTTTGAGATAACTTGGTTATATCAATATTATTGATATTTAAACTACCTTTTAAAGGGGACAAAATACCACTTATTAAATTTAGTAATGTTGATTTTCCTGATCCACTTTTACCAAAGATAACAATTTTTTTTTTATTTTCTATTTCTAGCTTTGTTATTTTTAATTTAAATGATTCCTTATTTTCCCATTTGAAAAATAAATCATTTATTTCTAAAGCATTATACATTTAACTTAATTAAGGTAACCTTCCACATTAATTATACTATTTTTTTTATCAGTAATCTGAGATAATTTTTTATTTTTAGTCACTAAGTTTATATTAAGTTCTTTACTAAATGGAAAACTGTCAAAATATATAATTTGAATATCTTTAATTAAGGATATTTTTTCACAACTTAATAAATATTGACTTATAAATTCTGAATGAGAACCTTCATTAATTACCTTTGCCGAGGTCTTTTCCTCTTTACAGTTAGCGCTAGCAGCCATTTTAATCATATTCTTATAATCAGATAGTATGTTTAATGCATTTCTAACTTTTTTAATATCTTCCTTTTTCTTTGCTTTATGTTCAAAGCCAACTACGTCGAAACCTGGCATCTCAAATTCAAATGATAACTTTTCCATATCTTGCACAAAATTAAGAATACTGACACCATGTACATGCGCATCCAGAGGTTTTTTATCTTTCTTGGAATTTTCTTCACTAGTGTGGTCATGACCATGATCATGACTATGATGGTCATCTTCGGCAAAACTGTGAAGGCTAATCATTAATAGTAATCCAATAAAAAATTTCATTTAAATTCTCCTTTATATTATTTTAATGGCTTTTTAAATCTTTTTTTATATCTTCATGATCTCCAGTAACAATATGGTTTTTGCTCTTTACAACATACTTTTCAAGTAAAGGAATAAAAAACAAGGGAACAATTCCTCCTAATACTATTCCTAAAACCATTTTTCTAATATGAGGATCTAAAAAACTTGCTATAACATCTGCTACTACATGAGATAAAGCAGCACCAAAAATACCTGCGATATATCCATTAGAAATTATTTTTAGGAATCTATTTATACTCCAACCTGTGTAGTACCCTAAGATCATGATCGCAGCATGAAAAAAACCAAACACAAACCCTCTTAAATTAGCTGAAAAGCCATAAAGGTAATGTTCTAATAAATGTTCCATCAACTACACTTCGGACAAATTACAGGTATTTCTATAGAGCGAGTATCATTGAAAGCAAGATTCAGTTTAGCTGTGCTTTTTCTAAAGTTTAACCCCATTTTTTTATTACATGTTTCAAAAACTTTTTCACAAACAGTGCAAAAATTCAACATATGAGTATGTTTTTCATCTGGTGTAGTGCAGAGCAAAAATTTATTAATTGAAGAAATTTTATGAATTAGTCCTAAATCAATCCAAAACTCTAAAACTCTGTATATTTGTGAAATATTTATTTTAACATCTCGATCTTTATTAATCATATCTCTTAATTCATATGCAGATATTGGTTTTTTACGCCTTGATAACGTTTTTATAACTAAAGTTCTGGATGCAGTTAAAGTTTTTTTACGCTTTAGACAATAACTTAGAAGATTTTCAGTATTTATTCTTCTCATCTTTTAAAAATAATATAAAAAAAAAATATATCAATATATTATTGACATTATTGCAATAATATTTCAAAAATGATATTTAACACTTAGCTTAAACTCACTTAGGCTTTGATAATTTAAAAAAGGGAAGAGATATGATCAAATTTTACGTGGTTTTTTTTATCAGCATTTTTTTTATAAAAAATTTAAGTGCCGATATAAATAAAGAAGTATCTGACTTAAGAAATGAATTTAATCAGATTAAAGAAATTTATGAAAATAAAATTGAAGCTTTAGAAGCGAAAATAGAAAAATTAGAGAATGAAAAGTTAAAGCAAGAGACTAAAGCAGCTGATCACCATGATGAGCATGATGCTCAATCTGAAGAAAGCAGCTTTAATATAGAGGCCGTATTAAATGGAAAATATACTTCTTTCACTAGAAGTGGAGAAGTAGAACCTAAAGGTTTTGGAACTGCACATGAGGGTGAAAGAGGAAGAGAAGGATTATACATTGGAGAATCTGAGTTAATAATTAATTCAGATATAGGTGAAAAATTTAGTGGGTCTCTTACTGCTGCTATAGTTAGAGAAGACGGAGCAGATAAAATAGAATTAGAAGAAGCATATGTGGAAAGTCTAGATGGTAGCTTTTTGGATAATACTTTTTTTAAACTTGGTAGGGCTTTTTGGAATGTAGCTGCTCTTAATCCACAGCATGCTCACGCTGATGATTTTGCAGATAGACCATTACCTTACAGAGTTTTTTTAAACAAGGCTTATAATGATGATGGTTTAGAAGTTTCATATTTATTTGGATCAACAGAAATAGGTTTTGGTATTTTTAGAGGAGAAGATTTTCCATTTGGTAATACAGCAGGCAGTGAGGGAACTGGAAGTGATGCTTGGTCAGCCTTTTACAAATCTAATTTAAATATTTCAAATACTGAGGAACTTTCTTTTAATTTGTATCATTTATCAGGAAAATCAAAATCTCCTAATGCAAGATTAGGTAATGAAGACACTGTAACATTTAGTGGAGATAGTGATTTATCTATTATTAATTTAGATTATGAAAATTCATATAGTTCTAATCAGAAATTTAAAATTAGTACTGAATACTTTTATAGGAATCAGGATGGTACCTTTGCAGACAGTGAAGAATCTACTGGAAACATAGCTTTTGACGATAATGATAGTGGTTATTATTTAGCTTTAGTAAATCAATTTAATGATCACTTAAGTCTGGGTTATAGATATGGTAAATTAGTACCTGCTGATGCCCCCACTGGGCTTGTTGGTAGTGCATTAGACTCAGGAGGTAATGATCCTGAAACGCATTCTGTTATGTCAGAATGGAAATTTGATTCTGCATCGGTTGTGAGATTACAACTTAACCATGAGACACCTCAAGCTGAAATGGTGGATAATCAAATTATTTTTCAATACATTATGTATTTAGGTTCTGGCGGACATGAGGGACATGATCATTAAAATTTAAGGAGGAATAATTATGAATTTTACACAAGCGAAAAAACAATTTAGCGATAAACTATCTATATGTCTTTCACTTTGCTGTATATTACATTGTATTGCTTTGCCAGCAATTATATTAATGATTCCTAGTTTCGCATCTTTATGGATAAATAATGAAAAAGTACATGTAATATTAGTATTATTTGCAGTTCCAATTAGTTTATTTGCAATGGCAAAGTCTTTAAGGATACATCATAATTATAAGTGCATAAGCTTAGCTGTTATAGGTTTATCCTCTCTTGTGATTGCAATCTTCATGCATGATATTAACTTTGGTTCGGAGAGTCATATTGGACATGGAGAGGCTACTCATCATGAGGAAGCTGGACATGGAGAGGCTACTCACCATGAGGAAGCTGAACACGGACATCATGAGCATGGAGGCATTGGAGAGACACTTGAAACTATATTTACAGTATTAGGTGGTTTAATTTTACTAGGTGCACATTATTTAAATATTAGATCAATAAGAGAATTTACTTAATGTTTTTAAGAATAAATGCTAAATTAAGGTAATGAATATATTTTATATTACCTTAATTTTTTTTTTATTTTTAAGATAAATGCAAAAGAAAAATATGATAGAAATTCTTTTCATTTCTACTCATACTCTACAAAAACTGACATAGGGTATTATACAAAAAAAAATTGTAAAACGAATATAGATCATGTTGTTTCATTAAAAGATGCTTTTGATAGTGGTGCATTTAATTGGACCTTAGAACAAAAAAAGGTTTTTGCAAATGATAAAGAAAATCATGTTCCCTCTTGTCACAAAATAAATAGTTCTAAAGGGTCAGCAACTCCTAAAGATTTTTTAAGAAGAAGTAATGATAAAAAAGGGCTAGAATATGAAATTATTAATATTTGTAATTATGTTAGTATTTATTTTAAGATTAAGAAAAAATATAACCTATCTTTTAAAAATAATGACGCTGATTTATTTAACAAATGTTCTATAAAGCTCAAAAATTAAAAAATAAATGTTAAATCTAGAAAGTTTTTTTTTAATAGTTTTAATATTATTTTTTCTTTACTTGGGATGGAAGTTAAAAGAAGTTTATAAAAATATAAAATTTTATTTATATAAAAGAAAGGGAAAAAAAGCTGAACAAAAAGCTATTACATTATTAAAAAAGAATGGATATAAAATTGAAAGTTTTCAAACTACAGCAAAAGGAAAATTGTTTCAGAATGACGAAATGGTTAATTTTTATGTAAGAGCAGATTTGATTGTATCTAAAGATAAGAAAAAATTTATAGCAGAGGTAAAAACAGGAAAGGCAGCTTCAATTGAAGAAATTTACACTAGAAGGCAGTTATTAGAATACTCTACAGTTTTTAATAATAAAAATTTAATTTTAATAGATATTGAAAAAAATAAAATTAAAAAAATAGAATTTTAGTATAATAATATTTTATATAAGATTTTTTTAATAATAAAGTCATTTTATGGGCATTTACTGGGATTCAATTTTTACTGCTATAAATTTAATAGTTAGCTTTGATAAAAAACTTATAGAGGTCTTTTTCTTATCTTTTAAAGTAACCATAATAGCATTATTTATTTCATGTCTGATTGGCTTACCATTAGGCACTTTTTTGGCTACTCAGAGATTTAAGGGGAGAAGTCTCTTTATAGGTATAATTAATTCCTTAATGTCTTTACCACCTGTAGTTGTGGGTCTATTTGTTTATATTAATTTGTCTAGGTCTGGACCTTTCGGTTGGTTAGGAATTCTTTATACTCCTACTGCAATGATTATAGCACAAATTATATTAATTCTGCCTATTATTGCAGGTTTAACAACACAAATTATTGAGGATCTACAAGAGAATTATAATGATTTATTTATTTCTTTAGTCACACCCAAAGTTACTACAATTAAAGCTTATATTATAGATGCAAGATATTCACTAATTACTGTTGTTTTAGCTGGTCTTGCAAAAGGAGTCTCTGAAGTAGGAGCTGTAATAATTGTTGGAGGAAATATAGATCATCTTACCAGAGTAATGACAACTACTATTGCTATGGAAACCTCAAAAGGTGAGCTTTCTTTAGCACTAGCTTTGGGAATTATACTTCTAATTACCTCTATTACCATAAACCTAATAGTTACTTATAAAAAATATAACATTAAGGACCAGTATTATGGTAGGTAAAAAAAATACTTTAATGCCTATAAAAGTAAAGAAGCTAAACTTTGAAAAAGGACATAGAAAATTACTTAGTGATATTTCTTGTGAAATTAAAGCGCAAGGTATCACAATTATTTTAGGTCCAAATGGTGCTGGCAAAACTTTATTTTTAAAATGTTTACATGGATTAATAAGTGATAGCATTTCTGAAATTACTTTTGCAAATAAATCCTTAAATAAAACTATCAGAAAACAACAATCTATGGTTTTTCAATCTCCTATATTATTAAGAAGGTCTGTTTTAAAAAATATTTCATTTGCTTTACAACAGAGAACTAAAATAATTAATAAGGAAAAAATATTGAAAGTTTTAAAAAGGGTAGATTTATTACATTTAGTTAATCAGAATGCTATACTTTTGTCTGGTGGAGAGAAACAAAGATTATGTCTTGCGAGAGCAATTTCAACTTTACCAAAAGTTCTTTTTTTAGATGAAGCAACGTCTAATCTGGATCCTTATTCCATTCAAATTATAGAAAAAATTATTAAAGAAGTTAATAAATATGGGACTAAAGTAATAGCAGTTACTCATGATTTATTACAGGCTAAAAGACTAGCTAATGATATCATTTTTATTAATAAAGGACGTATATGTGAGCATACGACTGCCAAATTATTCTTTTTAAAACCTAAGTCAAAAGAAGGTAAGCTTTTCATGGCTGGAAAATTAATAGTTTAACAATGCAAAATTTGATTATTTTTATTTATACTTATTTATTTATTTCAGTAATAAAAGCAGAAAATAGTATAATTTTACAATCTACAACTTCCTTAAAAAAACTCAGGTTTTTATGATTACATTTTACCGCTCATTAATGAGGATCTAGGTATAAAAGTTAATATTGTAGCTGTTGGAACTGGTGCTGCAATAAGAAACTCTATGAATTGCGACGGAGATTTATTAATTGTACATAGTCCTCAACAAGAGAAAAATTTTATAGAAAAAGGCTTTGCGAATAAAAAATATTACATAATGCATAATTATTTTCTAGTGATAGGTCCTAAAACTAATCCTGCAAAGATTAATAATTTAGAAATTAGAAGAGTTTTTAGAAGAATTTATGAAACAAAAAGTCTTTTTATTTCTAGAGGCGATAATTCAGGCACCCATTATAAAGAAAAAATGATATGGAAAAGTTTATTACTTAATTCATTAAAGTTTCCAACAAGTTGGTATCTAGAAACAGGCACTAATATGGGAGCAACTATAAATACAGCTGTAGGTTTAAATGCTTATACATTAACCGATAATGCTACTTGGCTATCTTTTAAAAATAAACTAGACTTTATTTCTTATACAAATAATGAAGAAACCCTAATTAATGAGTACAATGCATTAATAATAAATAAAAATAAATGTCCTTACAGCAAATATGAGCTTGGTAAAAAAGTTCTTCTTTGGCTTTTATCTGAAGATACAAAAAAAAATATTATTAATTTCAAGAAAAAAAATCAGCAATTATTTTTTATCAAATAATATTGATCTTTTTTTTAATTCTAATAGTATTAGAATTATGGAAAGAGGTTATAAATTAAAAGATAGGCCAGAGTTTAAGTCTAAACCTCAGCCTATAACTTTTAAAAAATCAGACACAGTTGCTAAGGCAGTTAAGACTATGTCAGAGAAAAATTATGGTTCTGTTGTCGTAGTTGATAATCTGGATAAAGTAATAGGTATATGTACTGAAAGAGACATATTAAAGAAACTGGTTAATAATAACCTTAAAGCTGAAAATACAAAATTAGAAAAAATTATGACACCTAATCCAAGAGTAGGTAAGGAAGATGATGAAGTATTGTCATGGTTAAGAACAATGTCAAATGATAGATTTAGAAGGCTACCTGTGGTTGATAACCAAGGTAGGATTAAGGCAATATTTACACAGGGAGATTTTGTTTCTTACACATGGCCCGATCTGTTATATCAAGCTAAACAAATGACTAAAGCTTCAATTTCTAAACATTTCAATGCAACATCAATTATAATTATGATTATGTTCTATAGCGTAGCTATGATAGTTGCAATTAGATTTATATAATTTTACCTGTAAATATACGAATATTAATGTATTGATAATATCCAAATAGGCATAATAACGCTACCTAAGATATTTTCTTTCAAAATTTAAACTGTTCATATGTGAGAATACTTACTTTGATATTTAAACAATTTTTATATATTTAGACATTAAGTTGAGACTGCTTCTTGAAAAATGTACAGTTGTTGCAACTATTATTAAAAGCAGGTGGTTCTTTCATTTCTAAAATGTCTAAGGCTAAAGTCACTCTATCAATTAATTTTTCATAAATTCTATTTTCTAATTCTATATAACACATATTAAAAATAATATTACAGTTCATTGCATTTTTACTTTTTATTTTATTTGGATCAAATTGAAGAATAGCCAATTTTGTTATAGGTTTTAGTAATGGCGTTTTTATAGAATTAACTTCACCAGGGTTTTCAAAAATAGTAGCATAAGCTTCTAGTTGAAATTTATAAAAATCAGCTTTTTTTTCATTAATTCTCGTAGTCTTAAAATCAATAATTCCGTAGGTTTTATCCTCAAATTCTATCACTAAATCAGGTATTCCTACTAATTTAAAATCTCTATCCCGATTATCTTTAAGCAAACTTGATGAAATTTTTTTCGGTAATTCATTTTCTTGCAAAAATCTGCCAATAGGAAGCTTTTCTGATATAAAACTAGTATCTTTATCAATAAAAAAATCTTTCTGAATCAAGTCTAATTGATTAAAAACAGGTGGTGGAAAATTATTATTTTGTATACCTAGTTTTTTTGAAAGATAAAAACATCTATGACATTTGTTAATTTGAAAATCTAAAGATGAAGGAGATAACTCTATTATTTTTTTTATTTTATTATGTTCTATAACATCCTCTTTTTTATCATCAGTAATCCATTTCTTAAAGTTGGAAGCATCTACACCGGCGGGAATATACCATTTTTTTTTCTGAGAGTCCCATCTTCCTCCTAAAGCCTTACACTCATCTTTTTCGCTAAAAGGACAGCTTAAATATATCATGCTTAACATAATATAGGATATGACAAAAAAGTAAATTATCACATATTTAAATTTAGAATAATTTTAGCTGTTTGATAGGAGCAGTTAGATTTTTTTCATTTTTTACAAGCATTCTATACATATAAATTCCTTCAATAACCCTTTGTACATAGTTTCTTGTTTCGCTTATAGGTATTAGTTCCATCCATGTAACAGGGTCTATTTCATTTTTTCTGGGATCTCCATATGTTTTTAGCCACCGGTTTACTCTACTTGGTCCGGCATTATAAGCAGCGAGGGCTAGTACATAAGAGCCATTAAATTTATTAAGCATTTCTTTGAAATAAAAAGATCCTAATTTTACATTATAAGCTGGCCTAGATGTTAAATAAATTCTTTTATATTTATAATTATTCTTTTTAGCGGTTATTCTTGCAGTTCTAGGCATTAATTGCATTAATCCTCTTGCGCCTGCTCTACTTTTTGCTTTAACATCAAAAGCACTTTCTTGCCTGGTTATTGCTAAAGTAACAGGTAAAGGAATTTCTGTATTTTTATTAATTAAATTCATTAATTCTGTGCTCGGCACTGGAAAATTTAGACTAGGAATATAAATATTATTGTAGATAGCTCTTTTACCAACAAATATAGAAAATGAAACTTGATTAAAGTCATTAAGTATTTTTGAAAGCATTAAAATATCCTTAGTATTTTTAGCTTGAGTAACTAAATGCATTGCAAATATTCTAGATAATTTTCTATTTTCTACTTGTAATAATAGGATTAATGCTCTTACTAATTCATTATCTTTAAATTTTTTGAATTCATCCTGATTAAATTCAGTATTTTGAGAGGGTAAAAATAATTCTCTATTTAATTTTTTAAGAGCTAATTGTCCATAAAAGGTAGCTGGAAAAGCAGCAGCTCTATCGTACCATATTTTTAAATCTTCTTTGTTACCTATTTCTTCTGACGCTTTTCCTGCCCAATAGGATGCTCTAGCTTTAGAAATAGGCGTTTTAACTTCTAGAAACATTTTTGAAAAATATTTATAAGCTGACTTAGGGTCCTTATTAAATGTTAGAGATAGCCAGCCTGCTAGCCATTGTGCTTCTGATAAATAATCTTTACTAGATAAATTATATTGCTCTAAAATTTTTGTTGCTAATTTATAATTCTTATAACTTAGTTGTTTTCTAGTGTGATAGTTGATCTCTCTCCACCATTTTTTTGGATGAGAATATTCTCCGTGATATGATAAAAGTAATTCAAGAGAAGGTTTTTCAAGTCTTGCTTTCCTTCTCCATTTTACTCTTTCATAAATCAATGACTCCTCTCTAATTAAACTTTTTGGAACATTCTTAATTGCCTGGTCTACATTTCCTCTTCTTCTAGAAAGTTTAATTTTTGCTATTGAAAATTGTTTTATATCTGAAGAGACTCTTTTTAGTTGTCTATTTGCGCTACTCCATTGTCTCTTCCAGATTAAATTTTCTAATCTTTTTGCATTTTCATTATTAGTAATAATATTCTTATAACTTTTTAAAATATATTTTTCTTCTGAATAACTAAAACTATTATTTACCCAGGCCTCTTTTAATAGCCAATTACCTTCTTCAATAAAATTATTTTTAATCAATGTTTCACTCAGTTTTATTTTTGCAATCGGTGTAATTGGAGGGTTTTCTTGAAACCAGTCCAATGTTTTTTTAATGTTAGTAGTTACTTTTCTGCTTTCAATTTTAGCTTTTATTTTATTAATCTTTGGCCATTTTGTGCTGGACTTATAAAAGTCTTCTAGATCTTTTTTTGAAGATACTCCATCATCAGCAATAAGCCATCTCCAAATTATTATTTTTCTAGCTACTGCGTCATTAATTTTTTCAATTCCTTTAATTGACCTAGCCCATTTTTTTTTATCACCTGACTTTAAGGAAAGTTTAAATATTTTTTCTTCATTTAAGTTTAAGCTTTTAGAATATTTATCATCTGCATTTAATAAATTAATCAATAAAACTTGCAAAGAAAATATTATAAAAATTCTAAAATATGGCATAATAATAACTTATAAAAAATTTAAATGAGAGTAAAATGAAATATCAAGGATCTTATTGTGCGCTAATAACACCTTTTAAAGATGATATATTTGATGAAAAGAGCTATATTAAAATAATCGAATGGCACATTAAGCAAGGAACTAATGGCATTGTGCCTTGTGGCACTACTGGAGAGTCTCCAACCTTAAGTCATGACGAGCATAAAAAAGTAGTTGAAATAGCAGTAGAAACCTCGGGTGGAGCACTTCAAGTTATTGCAGGTACTGGTTCAAACTCAACCAAAGAGGCAATATCATTAACTAAACATGCAAAGCAGTGTGGAGCAGATAGTGCACTAGTAGTGGTGCCTTACTATAATAAGCCAAGTCAAGATGGATTAAAAAAACATTTTTTAAAGATAGCTGATACTGTAGATCTTCCTATTTTTATTTATAATATTCCTGGTAGAAGTGTAGTAGATATCAGTAATGAAACTATTGAAAAGTTGTCAGAACACGAAAATATAATTGGAATTAAAGATGCCTCTAATGATTTAAGCAGGCCAACTTATCTAAAAAAATACATTAAACATAAAAAATTTTATCAATTATCTGGAGAGGATGCCACTCAATTAGCTTTTTTAGCTCAAGGAGGTGACGGAGTAATCTCTGTTACTGCAAATATAGCACCCAAAAGAGTTGCAGATTTACATAAATCTTGGTTTGCAGGAGATATTTTGCAAGCAATGAAGATAGATACAGAACTATTTAGTTTAAATAATGCTCTTTTTTTAGAGGCTAACCCTTGTCCTGTAAAATATGCTGCCTTCAAGTTAGGAATATGTAATTATGAGTTAAGGTTACCTCTTTGCGAGATTTTAGAGAAAAATGAACTTATAATAGATAATGCATTAAAAGATTTAAATATAACCTTCGATTAATGCAAATAGTTGCAAATAATAAAAAAGCTTTTTTTGAGTATTTTATTTTGGAAAAAATAGAGGCAGGAATACAATTAACAGGTGATGAAGTGAAATCATTAAGGGTTGGTAAAGCTAGCATAAAAGAAGCATATGCTGAGGCAAAGAAAGGGCAACTTTTTTTAGTTAACTCAGATATATCGAATTATGAGAAAGCTTCAAGTTATTCTAAATTAAATTCTAAAAGAGTAAGGAAGTTATTAGTTCATAAAAAAGAAATATCAAAGCTTCAGGGTAAAATAGAAAAAGAAGGAATGACTATAGTACCATTGAAACTATATTTTAATAAAAAAGGAATTGCTAAAGTAGAAATTGCTATTGCTAAAGGTAAAAAATTGTATGATAAAAGAGAGGTTAAAAAGAAAAAAGATTGGAATATGCAAAAAAAGAGATTATTAAAAAATATTAACTAAAATGGAGACGATTGATTATTATGTTAAAGATTACTATTATTATTATTAAATTATTTTTATATTCGTTTATGTCTATGAGTACAGAATTTTACAACTTCCAATTTGAAAGCATTGAAGGAAATAAAATGCCCCTAAAAAATTTTCAAGGGAAAGTAGTACTTTTAGTAAACACCGCATCAATGTGCGGACTTACTAAGCAATATGCTGGTTTGCAGGAATTACATGAAGAGTATCAAGATAAGGGCTTGGTTGTATTAGGTGTTCCATCTAATAGTTTTATGCAGGAACACGAATCTGAAGATAAAGTTAAAGATTTTTGTGAAACTAATTTTAATATAACATTTCCAATGACTCAAATTGAAGATGTAATTGGTAGTGAAAAACATCCATTATATGCATGGTTAAAGGAAGAGCATGGTATTAAGCCTAAGTGGAATTTTCACAAAGTCTTATTTGATAAATCAGGAAATTTAGTAGATTCTTATTCTGCTTTAACAAAGCCAAAAAGCAATAAATTAATAAAAGTTATTGAGGAAAAAATTAAAGGATAGGACTCTAAATATGAGGGTCATTTTTTATACTTTTTTATCTATCTTAGGTATTAGTCTCTCAGTAATAATTCTTATGCCTTCCTTGTTTGATATCAATAACTATAAAGGAAAGATAGAAAATTTATTCTATAATAAAACAAATAATACTTTAAAGATATCTGGAGATATAAGGCTTTCTTTTTTATCTGGACTTAGGTTATCAGTAAAAGATATAAGCTTTGTATCTAATGAAGGCGAAAATCTTTTTAAAAGTGAAGAGTTGCTTATATCCCCAAAATTTTTCCCATTGTTAAAAGGTGAATTACTATTTAATTCAGTTAAAATAGTTAAACCTACTATTTATATAACAAAAAAAAATGATGAAAAATATAATTGGGAATCAGTATTTAATAAAAATACGAAAGAAGAAACGAAACAAGATTTAAGTAGAGATACGGAAAATAAAGATAATAGGAATAATCAAGGAAAATTAAATCCATTAAATATTAACTCATTATATGTAATAAATGCTTTAATTTTAAGCAATATTGAAAACAAAAAAAATAAATTTGAAGATATAAATGTCAAATTAAACTATAAAAATAATAGTGAATATTCCTTAGAAGGAAATATTTTTTATAAAGAGGAAAAGATCAAATTCTCTTATGATATTAACTATCTGAATGAAAATATTAACATAAGAGGTTTTATTAATGGAAAAGGTTTAGAGCTAAACAACAATACTAATATTGATGCAAATTCTATTAGTGGTGAAAGTGATATAGATGTAAAGGTTAACAACTTAAGCAGTCTAGTTAAAAATAATTATTTACATGATCAGTCTTTAAAATTAGAAGCTAAGATGTCTTTTACAGACAAATCATTAAAATTTAATAACGGCAGACTCGTTAATAAAAAAACTTTAATAAACTTTAAGGGAGATTTAACAAAAAAAAAAAAAATTAATATTGTTAGAGTTGATTTGACTACTGATATATTGGATTTAGATAAACTATTATTATTCAATAATAATAAGAAACCCATTGAAGTACAAGGTAAAAAAAATAATATTAAAGATCCTGATAAAAGTAAACAATATCATATTGTAGATAATATTTTTAAAACATTAAAGTTTTATGATATTAAAGTAAATTTTACTGCAAAAGAAATAGTCTATAAAAATCATAATATTAAAAAAGTAGACGCTGAATTTTCTAAAAAAAATAATTTAAATTTATCTGCAAACTTAAACAGTAATTTTGCCGAAAAACTGACAGTTAAATCAGAAATAAATAAGAAAAAATTCTCTACTTTTGTTATGAATGCGAAAAATTTAAATATTAAAAAAGTAAATGATTATATGGACTTTACTAGATTATCAGGTTTATTGAATTTTTCTATTGAAGGTAATACTAATGCAAAAGATAAAAATTCAATTCTTAAACAACTAAATGGTAAGTTGAAGTTAAATACTAAAGATATATTAATTAATGATTTAAATTTAAAGAAATTGAAATCAAGTATCTTAGACATAAAAAATGTAGAAGATTTATTAGAATTGAATAAAAAAGTATTTAAGGGAAATACTAGTATAAAAAATCAAGAAATATCTGTTGAAATTAAAAATGGAAATTTTATGCTCCCACAAACTGATATTTTATTAGATGACAATAAAATTATTGCTACAGGTCTTTATGAACTAGCTCCAAATAAAATTAACATTAATTTAAACTATAATGATGAAAATAATAAATTATTATCTCTTTTTAATGTAAATTTTAAAGGTAATATAAAGAATATAGAAACGTCTTTAGATTATAATAAAGCAAAAACAGATCAATTAATTGGAGATATGTTAGAAAAAAAAATGAAAAAAATTATTAAAGATAAACTAGATGATAAATTTAATGACATTATTAACAATTTATTAGAATAATGACTTTTGATCTTTACACATCAGCAACGCCAAATGGTTATAAAGTATCGATTATGTTAGAAGAGCTCAAACTAAAATATAAAGTACATAAAATTGACTTAGGTAAGCAAACGCAAAAAAAAGAATGGTTTTTAAAGTTAAACCCAAATGGAAGAATACCAGTATTAAAAGATAATGAGAACAAGAAAGTTATTTTTGAAAGTGGTGCTATTCTTTATTACCTAGCTATTAAATATAATAAATTCTTTTTTGAAGAAAAAAGAACTGAGATTATGCAGTGGTTGATGTTTCAAATGTCTGGTATAGGTCCAATGCAGGGACAAGCTAATGTTTTTTTTAGATATATGAATGAAAAAATACCAGTCGCTATTTCTCGTTATCAAAATGAGTGTAGAAGGTTATATGAAGTATTGGATAAACAACTACAAGATAATAAATGGATATGTGGAGAATATTCCATTGCTGATATCGCAACTTGGCCTTGGATTAAAATATATTTTTGGGCAGGTATTGATATTACTAATTTAGATAACCTATCTAGGTGGATGGCTCAAATGGAAAGAAGAAAAGCATGTAAGAAAGGTATTTTAGTTCCAAGAAGGGAGAGTTCAAAAAAAGTTGTGAAAAATGTCAAAAATATTTTACAAACTTAAGTGATTAAGCTTTCATAAAAATCATTGCCTTTATCATCAATTACTAAAAAAGCCGGAAAATCTTTAACTACAATTTTCCAAATAGCTTCCATACCCAGCTCTGGGTATTCAATGCATTTAACATGTATTATATTTTTTCTTGCTAATTCTGCTCCAGGACCACCTATAGAACCTAAATAAAAACCTGAATATTTCTTGCAGCTTTGTCTAACTAATAATGATCTATTACCTTTTGCAAGCATAATAAGACTTCCTCCTGCTTTTTGAAATTGTTCTACATAGGAGTCCATTCTCCCTGCCGTTGTAGGGCCAAAAGATCCGGTATTGTAACCATTTGGAGTTTTTGCAGGACCAGCATAATATATAGGATTTTCTCTAAAGTAGCTTGGTAAGGGCTTGCCCTTGTCTAATTGTTCTTTTAATTTTGAATGAGCTATATCTCTTGCAACAATAAGCGTGCCATTTAATAATAATCTTGATTTGATTTTAAGTTTAGATAATTCTTTTAGTGTCTCTTTTATAGGCTTATTTAAATCAATAACTTTTTCTTTTTTTGTAAGTTTTTTTAAATTAATTTTAGGTAGAAATTTTGATGGATTTTTTTCCAATTTTTCTAGAAACATACCATTTTTGTTAATCTTTCCAATAATCTGTCTATCTGCTCCACATGATACACCAATACTAATTGGCAAACTAGCTCCATGTCTAGGAAGCCTTATTACTCTAATATCATGGCAAAAATATTTTCCTCCAAATTGAGCACCTATTTTTAAGTCATGGGTCATCTTCAAAATATTTTTTTCCATTTTTAGATCTCTAAATGCTAAACCTTTATAATTACCTTTTTTAGGAATACCATCTAAATAGTGGCAGGTAGCTAGTTTAAGAGTTTTTAAATTCATTTCAGCAGATAATCCTCCTATAACTACGGCTAAATGATAAGGAGGACATGCTGAAGTTCCTATTGAAGCTATCTTAGGTCTTAGGTAATCTAAAATTTTTTGTGTTTTAAGTACAGAAGGAGTCGCTTGAAATAATAAAGTTTTATTTGCTGATCCCCCTCCCTTTGCTATAAATAAGAATTTGTATTCATTCTTTCCTTCAGAATAAATATCTATTTGCGCAGGTAAGTTATTTTGTGTATTTTTTTCCTCATACATGCTTTTTGCTGCAACTTGACTATATCTTAAGTTATTATCTAAGTAACAACTGTACACTCCTCTAGTTAGAAAATAAGCATCTTTACCAGACGTAATTATGTTAATTCCTTTTTTTGCTAAAATGATTGCAGTTCCAGTATCTTGACACATAGGCAAAACACCTCCTGCTGCTGTATTTGCATTTTTTAAAAGTGAAAATGCTACATATTTATCATTATCTGATGCTTGATTATCTAAGATAATTTTTTTTAATTGAGATAAATGACTTGATCTTAAATAATGAGATATATTAAAAAAGGCCAACTTTGAAAACTTTTGTAAACTGCTTTCTTTTACAAACAAAAGTTTTTTTTTATTTAAAGTTAATGTTTCTCCCTCAAAAGGAAATACTTTTTCATATTCTATTTTTTTATCATTTATATCAAAAATTTCTTGATATGAAAATTTTCCTGACATTTTAAGTGCTCTTAGGTTTGAGAAAAATAATATTACTTTTATTTTCTAATTGTTTTTTATTATTAAATGTTTTTGTTTTATTATCAGAATTTTTAGAAATAATTTTATCGTCTATATCTAAATTTAAAGTAAATGATACAGAAGGGTCTACAAAAGTCTTGAGGGAAGAAAAATATATCTTCAATTGATCAATTTTTCCTTTAAACTTTAACTCTACCGAAAAATAATCTTGATCAACTTTTAAATTCCAAAATTCATTCTCGATCACAATCATCATATTTTTTGGATAATCTTTTTTTAAATATTCTGGTATTTTATTTTTAGTAAAGGTTGTATCAAAAGTAATATAAAAGTGATGACCATTAGAGATTCCATATTCAGATGTTTTTTTTAGTGCATGTTTAATGACTTCTATTAAACTAGATTTTATTAAACTTTTATAATCTAAAAATATATCCTTTTTTTTCATATCACCAATTCCTTCTTTTGAAGGCTTCTGTTGCCAGGTGCCTTCAAACCCCGCCTAAAATGTGTGACCAAATTAGGAGTTTACTGCACAGTTAAATTAACAGCTCTACGCTGCTAATGCAACCTCACGACTATTGTCGTTTGCATTTATAATTTTGTCCTTTGCGGTGGAACAATACCGAACGAAAAGTTACGCTTTTCAACGCCTGTCGATCCTATTTCGCCCCCCTGTGGTGGAGGCGCCGGGTACCGCCCCCGGGTCCAGTTCGCCTATTACACGCACCGTTTATCGTCATAGTTAAATAAATAACAATACTATTATATGTAAATATGCAAAGCATTAAAGTTTAATTTGATTTTTTTTATTATGAAATTAATATATTCTAATGCGAAAAAATAATAATAAAGATATAAAAAATCTTCGAAAAAAAAAAAATTACACATACAGGCCAATTTCATCAGCGTTAGAAAGAGTTTTATATAATCCAATAAAGGTTCTAGACAAGGGTTTTATTAGAGTAGTTGACTATATGGGAAATGATAGTTCTATAGTACAAGCTGCTAGAGTATCATATGGTAAAGGCACAAAAAAAAAGTCATTAGATAAAGGATTAATTAGGTACCTACTTAGACATAAACATACAACTCCGTTCGAGATGTGTGAAATAAAATTACATGTAAAACTTCCAATATTTATTGCTAGGCAGTGGATAAGACATAGAACAGCTAATATTAATGAATATTCTGCTAGATATTCTATACTTGAAGATGAGTTTTACATTCCAAGAAAAATAAATTTAGCAAAACAATCAACAAGCAATAAACAAGGAAGAGGAAATGAAATTGATAATGAATTAGCAAAAAAAATAATTCAAATTTTAAAAGAAGATTCTAAAAGAAATTATAATAATTATTTATGGATGTTAAATGAAGAAGAATACGAAGAGTATGACAATACAAGGGAGAGTTTATCAAGAGAACTTGCAAGAATTAACTTAACGCTTAATACTTATACACAATGGTATTGGAAGGTAGATCTTCACAACTTCATGCATTTCTTATCCCTTAGAGCTGATAGTCATTCTCAATTTGAGATAAGAGCCTACGCTGATATATTGTTAGAGTTATTGAAAAAGTGGGTACCCATTACATATGAAGCATTTTGTTCTTATAAATTAAATTCTGCTGATTTATCAGCAGAAGCATTAGAAGTAATTAAAAAGTTTATAAAAGGTAAAAAGGTAAAACGTGAAAATACCTCTCTTTCACAGAGAGAATGGGATGAATTAATTTTATTGCTTAATTAAACTTTTCGAAAGTTCAAGGTAAATTTTACTCAATTCTGAGTTTTTATGAATTAATTCAGGAGTTCCAGCATCACAGTTTCTTGCTATTGTAGAGTGAAATGGTATTTTTCCTAATAGTTTTATATCAAATTCCTTAGATAATTTTTCTCCTCCATTTTCCCCGAATAAAAAATGTTTAGTTCCACAATTATTACATACAAAATAACTCATATTTTCAACTATTCCTGCAATTGGTACTTTAAATCTGTTAAACATATTTATTCCTTTTCTGGTGTCTGCTAATGCTATTTCTTGAGGAGTGGTAACAATTAAAGCATGATCAATTTGAATCTTCTGCATAATTGTGAGTTGTGTATCTCCTGTACCTGGTGGAAAGTCTATAATTAAATAGTCTAAATAGTTCCAAGCAACATCATTAATTAATTGCAATATTGCACTTTGTAACATTGGTCCTCGCCATACTAAAGGTTTTTTTTGATCTATTAAAAAACCTATAGACATAACTTCTATGCCTGAATGTGAAATGGGTATAATCTTTTTTTTATCATTAACATCAGGTTTTGTATTTATATTTAAAAGTTTCGGTATGGAAGGTCCATATAAATCGCCATCAAGTAATCCTACTTTTTTTCCTATTTTTTTTAGTGATAAGGCTAAATTTACAGATAAAGTAGATTTTCCAACTCCTCCTTTACAACTTGATACGACAATGACTTTTGAAAATTTTTTTTTAGTTGCTGTAAATGTTATGTTTATTTCTTCAAATAAATTAAAATTTGATATATTTTTTTCGCATTCTTTTTTTAAACTATCCAGTTTTTTTGCTTGATGTGGATTTTGGGCTTTTAAAGTTACAAAAATTTTCTTATCTTTTATGACAATATCATCAATTAATTCTTTGAGTTCGCTATTAAATGAGTTTATTATTTTATCTTTCAAACTTTTTCCTGTTGTTATTATTGAAATTGGCCTTAATATGTATATATATAATTAACTTAGTTAATTTAACTTCAAATATAAAGGAAAATTATGCCTTGGGATAATAAAAATAACGGGCCATGGAATGGAGGAAACAATCCTTGGGGAAAAAAAGATAATAATAGTGATAACAACTGGAAACCTAAAAATAAAGGCGATGATTTGGATAAAATGCTGAAGCAATTTAAAGAAAAGCTAGAAAAATTTTTTTCCAAAGGACCCAAAAGTTTTTTCATGGGATTTTTAGTTTTGTTTTTTTTGTGGCTTATGAGTGGTTTTTACACTATAAGTCCTGAAGAACAAGGTGTAGTATTAAGATTCGGAAAGTATGTTTCAATTAGTAGTCCTGGACTAAATTATCACATTCCTAATCCCATTGAAAAGGTTATTAAGGTGCCTGTAACTACAACTAGAAGTGTTGAAGTTGGCTTTCGGACACAAAATGCTGGATCAATTAGAAATGTTGATGAGGAAAGTTTAATGCTTACAGGAGATGAAAATATAGTAGACATAAACTTTGTTGTACAATGGTTCGTTTCTGATGCTGCTAAATATGTTTTTAACATTAGAAATCCTGATAAAAATATCAAAGATAGTGCGGAAAGTGTAATGAGAGAGGTAATAGGTAAGACAAATATTGACTTTGCATTGGCAGAAGGAAGAGATCAAGTCAGACAGGAAGCTCAGGAGTCTCTGCAAAAAATTTTAGACAGAAACGAAAGTGGTGTTACTGTTTCCTCTTTATTATTACAAAAATCAGATCCTCCGCCTGCTGTAATTGATGATTTCAAAGATGTACAAAGAGCCAGAGCTGATCAGGAAAGACTAATTAACGAGGCTCAGGCTTATGCTAATAGAATTGTTCCTGAAGCGAAAGGTGAAGCATCTAAAATTAGAGAAAGTGCAGAGGCTTACAAACAGGAAGTAATTGCTATAGCTGATGGTGCTTCAAAAAGATTTATTTCTGTTTATAATGAATATAAAGAAGCCAAAGATGTTACCAGAAGAAGAATATATTTAGAAACTATGGAAAAGGTAATGCAAAATATGAACAAAGTAATTATTGATAACGATAGTGGATCAGGTGTTTTACCTTATCTTCCATTACCCGAATTGAATAAATCACTAAAAAAGAATAGCGAGGCGCAATAATGAAAAAGAGATTTATTATTTTAATAAGCTTTTTATTTTTAACGATTGTTTTAGCTTATAACTCAATGTTTTTTGTAGAGCAAAGAATCCAGTCACTTATTCTTCAATTTGGAGAGCCTATAAGAGTTATAAATGAACCTGGATTAAATTTCAAAATACCCTTGGCTCAAAATGTGGTTAAATTTGATAAAAGAATATTACTCTTCGATAACAGTGCAGAAGAAATTATAGCAGCTGACAAGAAGAGATTAATTGTAGATGCTTTTGTTAGATATAAAATAATTGATCCTTTAAAATTTTATCAAACAGTAAGATTTGAAGCAGCTCTAAATAACAGATTAGGTTCAGTTGTTAACAACAGTTTAAGAGCAGTTTTGGGTAGAGTACCACTAGAAGCAGTAATTTCCGATAGACGTGAATTATTAATGCAGGAAGTTTCAGGATTAGTTGCTGAAAGAGCTACTCAATTTGGAATTTCTATAGAAGAAGTAAGAATAAAAAAAGCTGATTTGCCGTCTGAAAATTCTGAAGCAATTTATAGAAGAATGCAAACTGAAAGACAACAGGAGGCTGCACAAATTAGAGCTATTGGGGAAGAAAAGGCTAGGTTTATTAGAGCTGAGTCTGAAAAACAGAAAACAGTATTATTAGCTGAGGCTCAAAGAGATAGTGATATTTTAAGAGGAGAAGGAGATGCTGAAAAAAATAAAATACTGGGAAAAGCTTTTAATAAAGATCCTGATTTTTTTGCTTTTTACAGAGCTATGCAAGCATATAGTAAAGCTTTGACTGAAGGCGACACTACTATGGTTTTATCACCAAAAAGTGACTTCTTTGAGTTTTTTGGTAATGCAGAAGGCAAATAATAATTGATCGAAAATGATTGATTTTTTATCTGCTATTGGTTTAATTTTTATACTAGAAGGATTATTGCTTTTTGTCTCTCCTATGAGGCTAAAAAAAATTTTGTATATCATTACTATTTATTCCGAAAGTAAACTTCGAGCCATTGGAGGCTTTTCAATATTAGTAGGAATTGTTTTGTTGTGGATAATCCGAAAATGAATTATAATCGTAAGGATAGAATATGCTAAGAGTTTTAAATATCTATTATATCTCATTTTTGCTATTAATGAAAATTTCAATAGTTTCTTCTATTGAGCAACCTGATTTTTCAGAATTAGCAGAAGAATTAATTCCTTCTGTTGTAAGTGTATCTGTAATAATTTCTAGAGAGACCATTAATCAACCCAGAGCTCCTCAATTTCCTCCAGGATCTCCTTTTGAAGATTTTTTTAAAGATTTTTTTGAAAGAAGAGGTATACCTAGACAAAACACACCTCCACAAAGACCTAGAAGAAATGAAACAGCACAAGGTTCTGGTTTTATTATTCATGAAAAGGGCTTAATTGTTACCAATAATCATGTTATTTCTGGTGCAAGTTCTATCAGTGTAGTTCTTCATGATGGTAAATCACTACAAGCAGAATTGGTAGGAGCAGATGCCAAAACTGATTTAGCGCTGTTAAAGGTAAACACTGACATAAAATTGAAAACAGTAAAATGGGGCAACTCAGATGAAGTAAAAGTAGGCAATTGGGCAATGGCTATAGGTAATCCTTTTGGATTGGTTAATACAGTTACGGTTGGTATAGTTTCAGCTAGAGCTAGAGATATAAATGCCGGTCCGTTTGATGATTTTATACAAACAGATGCTTCCATTAATAGAGGTAATTCAGGAGGTCCTCTATTTAACCTTAAAGGACAAGTTATTGGAGTAAATACAGCTATTTATTCACCTTCAGGTGGAAGTGTTGGGATAGGATTTGCAATTCCTTCTGCATTAGCTGAAAATATAGTTGAACAACTTGAAAATTATGGTCGTACGATTAGAGGCTGGCTAGGTGTAAGAATACAAACAGTTACTGAAGACTTGGCTAATAGCTTAGGATTAGATAGACCTTATGGTGCATTAGTTGCTAGTGTAATACCAAATAGTCCAGCGGAGGAGGCTGGGATTAAAGCGGGAGACGTAATTTTAGAATTTAATGGTAGTGAAGTGACTGAAATGAGAAAATTACCCAGATTGGTTGCAGAAACTAAAGTTAATACAAGGTCTAACGTAGTAATCTGGAGAAATGAAAAGAGAAAGAATTTGAAGGTCGTCATTGCGGAAATGAAAGAAGAGGAAAAACCAGCTGAAAAAAAGGTGAAGAGTTCTGATGAGAATACTTTGCAAAGTAATTTCTTTGATAAACTTGGATTAACTTTATCTACAATCAACAAAGACATTAGAATGCAACAAAACATACCTGAGGATGTGTCCGGTTTGTTAGTTACAAAAGTTGAACAAAATACTGATGCGGAAGTTAAAGGTATTAGGCCTGGAGATATTATTCAGGAGATAAACCAAACTCCTATTAACGATATTAGTGAATTTGAGAAAATTATTAATGCACTCAATGGAACAAAGAAAGGCGTTCTTTTACTAATCAATAGACAAGGTAATATCAATTTTGTTGCATTAAAACTAAATTAGTTTAAATTATTTCTTTATCACTGTATCCTTGAAAATATAAAAGTGATTTAAAGTCAAAACTTATACATACGTCCGCTGCAATTCTTACCTTTTGATAGGCATTCCAGGCTATACCTAGATTACAAAACCTTATCATATCAATATCATTATCCCCGTCACCAATTGCTAAAGTGAATTTTTTTTCGATTTTTTTCATTTTTAAGGCATTTTTAATATGAAGCAATTTACCTTTTTTATCCAAAATGGTATTTTTTAATTTACCTGTTAATTTATTATTAGTAATTTCTAAATTATTACATTTAATTTCCTTAAAGCCAACTTTTTTACCTATGTTCTTAACTATCAAATCATATCCCCCAGAAATTAGCATAGTATGATGACCATAACTATTCATAGTTTTAATTACACTTTCAACACCTTCATTAATTTTTATTTTTTTTATTAAATCTATTATTTCTAATTTATTTATTCCTTTGAGTAATTTTGTTCGTTCAATTATGGATTCCTTAAAATTTATATTACCTTTCATTGCATCCCTTGTAATATTCGAGATCAGTTTATTTTTTAATAGGTTTTCATTAATTAAATCTATAGTTTCTAAGTCTATAATGGTCATATCCATATCGCATGCAATTAGATGTTTTTTTCTATACTTTACGTTTTGCATTAATAAATCCGCTTTTTTGTTTAATTGATATATCTTTTTTTTCATAAAAATGAAATTTACTTGCTGACATGAAAAATATATATCTATAGCAAAATTAGAAAGTTTTTTAAATTCAGAAATTGAAACTTTTCTTTCTTTGAAAACATTCTTTATAAAAGCAATACAATCTTTATAGTTTTTTTCATTAGTTGTTACTAACGTTAATACAAATGAAAAATATTTATGATGCATAATAAATAATATATATATATAAATAATGAAAAAAATAATTATTTTAGGAGGACCAACTGCATCTGGCAAATCAAAATTTGCATTAAATTTAGCTAAACTTATAAAAGGTGAAATAATTAACGGTGATAGTATGCAAGTTTATAAATATTTTTCTATATTAACTTCACAACCAAAAGAAATTGATTATAAAATTATTCCTCATCATCTTTATGGTTATGTAGAAACTAATATAAAATATAATGCAGTAAAATGGTTATATGACACTAACTGTAAAATAAAGAAAGTCTTAAAAAATAATAAAACCCCAATTATAGTAGGAGGTTCAGGTTTATATTTAGAGTTTTTATTTAAGGGAGTTAATAATATGCCCAAAATATCACTAAAAACTAAAAATAAAGTAAGTCTATTATTAAAGAATATAAGTAATGCTGACCTTTTAAGCTTAATAACAAAAGTGGATAAAGAATATTCACTTAAAATTCATATTGCTGATAAATTTAGAATATCTAAACTATTAGAAGTTTACTTTGAAACTAATAAAAACATAACTTACTATCATTCAAAAAGTAAAAAAGTAAACAATTACAATTTCTTTAAAGTACTTATTAGTCCAGATAAAGATAAAGTAAGGTTAAACATAAAAAATAGAGTTACTGAGATGTTAAAAGAGGGGTTAGTAGAGGAATTAAAAAAAAATAGAAGCAAAGTAGCAAATTGTAATATAAAAAATGCTATCGGCTTTAAAGAAGTTAATAGTTATATAGAAAATGAGATAGATTTAGAAGATGTAATTAATTTAATGGTAAAAAAAACAAAAAGCTTTGCTAAGAGGCAATTTACTTGGTTTGAGAATAGATTTGACCAAAACTTAAAAGTTAGTGGAGAAGATAATCTATCTTTAGTAGTGGAAACTTTTCATAAAATAATTTAATGTAATTACTTAAGGAGTTAATATGCTTTATACAGGAGCAGAAATAGTTATAAAGGTTTTGAGAAAATTGGATGTTGAATATATATTTGGTTATCCTGGAGGAGCAATCTTGCCTATATATGATGAAATTTTTAAACAAAATAAAATAAGGCATATTCTAGTAAGGCATGAACAAGGTGCTGTTCATATGGCAGAGGGTTATGCAAGATCTACAGGTAAAGTGGGAGTAGTTTTAGTCACCTCTGGTCCAGGAGCAACTAATGCTGTTACAGGTTTAACAGATGCTTTAATGGATAGTATACCTATATTGTGTTTGACCGGGCAAGTTCCTACTCATTTGATTGGGACTGATGCATTTCAAGAAGCAGATACTGTTGGTATAACCAGATCATGTACTAAACATAATTACTTGGTAAAAGATATAAATTTAATACAGGAGAGTATTTTAGAAGGTTATCAGATTGCTTCTTCTGGAAGGCCTGGACCTGTTGTTATAGATTTACCAAAAGATATACAAAATAGTAAAACAAAGTATAAAGAAAATATAAAATTACGCTCAAAGTTCAAAATAAAAGAAAAAAAAACTTACGCTAAAAATTATAATATTCAAATCAATAAAGCAATAGATTTAATAAAAATATCAAAAAAACCTATTGTTTACATCGGAGGAGGTTTAATAAATTCAGGAAATAAAGCTAGTACTGAGTTGCAAAAGTTTTCAAAATTAACCAATTTCCCTATAACCTCAACCTTAATGGGCTTGGGTGCTTTTCCTGCTTCTAACATAATTTTTTTAGGAATGCTTGGTATGCATGGTACCTATGAAGCTAATATGTCAATGCATGATTGTGATTTGATGATTAATTTAGGAGCAAGGTTTGATGATAGAATAACTGGTAGATTAGATGGTTTTTCTCCAAATTCGAAAAAGATTCATATTGATATTGATCCATCTTCAATAAATAAGAATGTGGAAGTAGATTTACCTATTATAGGAGATGTGTCAAAAATTTTGAAATTAATTAATAAAGAACTTACTAATGGTAAATTTAAAAAACTCAGTTTTACTAGTGATTGGTGGAAAAAAATAACTAAGTGGAAGAAAAAAAATTGCTTATCCTTTATTAATTCAAAAAAAATTATAAAACCTCAACAAGCATTAGTAACTTTAAATAAAAAAATAACAGATAAGGATTTCTTTATTACTACTGAAGTAGGTCAGCATCAAATGTGGGCGGCCCAATATATAAAATTTGAAAAACCTAAAAGGTGGATGACTTCAGGAGGACTAGGAACTATGGGATATGGCTTTCCTGCTGCTATTGGGGTTCAAATTGCTCATCGAAAGTCGTTGGTCATATGTGTTGCGGGAGAAGCATCCTTTTTAATGAATCTCCAAGAGTTATCCACTGTAAAACAATATAGATTACCTGTTAAAATATTTATCTTAAATAATAAGTATTTAGGTATGGTTCGCCAATGGCAAGAATTTTTTCACGGAGGAAGGTATTCTGAAAGTTATACAGACTCATTGCCTGATTTTGTAAAATTAGCAGAGTCTTATGGTATTAAAGGAGTTAGAGCCACTAAACCTGAAGACTTAGATATAGTTATTAATGATATGATTAATTATGACGGACCAGTCATAGCAGATATTTGTGTGGATGAAAAAGAAAATGTATTTCCAATGATACCTTCAGGAGCAGCGCATAATGAGATGAAATTAAAAGATAGTGATAACATTGCTACATCTACTAAAGAAGGAAAGATGCTAGTATAGATTTTTAAGGAATAAATTGACTAAAACTAGCTATCATCACGGAAATTTAAAGAAAACAATCTTAAACGAAGTAATAAAATTATTAGCCTATAAAAGTTTTGATGAAATTAGTTTTAGGTCAATTTCTAGAAATATAGGAGTTGTATCATCCGCTCCTTATAATCATTTTAAAAATAAAAAACATTTAGTACAGGAAATAATCCTTTTAGGAGAAAAAAAGTTATTTGATACTATTTTAATTGAAAAAAATAAATCTGAAGTTCCCACAGATCAGATGCTTTTAATAGCAAAAGCATATTTAAATTTTGCAATAAAAGAAAAAGCATTATTTGATCTAATGTTTAGTAAATCTAATAAAGAATTATTGCAATTAAGTGAAAAAATTGTGTTACAATTTAAATTAATTATAATTGAAAAATTTAAAAAAGGTAAACGATTGAAGTTAACGGCTAAAGGTTCCGCTATTACAGCCTGGTCTATGATACATGGTATTGCTATAACTTTAAACAATAGCAAAAAAGATAATCTAGATAATTTATGGTATGCAGAATTAGATGCGATTTTATCAGAAATGTCTGCTATTTGGGGAAAAGGAGTTAGTGAAAAATGAGTGTTTATGAAAAAAATAATATAGACTCTTCTCAGGTAAAAAGTCATGCTTTAGCAATTCTTGTAGAAAATCAAGTCGGAGCACTAGCTAGAGTTGTCAGTATGTTTTCTGCAAGAGGTTACAATATTGATAGTTTAACTGTTGCTAAAGTGACAGAAGATGAAAATATCTCTAGAATTACAATAATAACCTCTGGTACACGCATGAAGATTGAACAAATAAAATCTCAGTTGGGAAGAATTGTTCTAGTTCATAAGGTCGTTGATTTAACATCGGAAGGAGATTTTGTTTCTAGAGAACTAATTTTTGTAAAGGTAAAAAGTAAAGGAGAAAAAAGAGTAGAAGCATTAAGAACCGCTGATATATTTAGAGCAAAAGTTGTTGACAGTACTAAACAGTCTTTTATTTTTGAGTTAACAGGCTCTTCTGATAAGTTAAATGCTTTTATTGTATTAATGAAAGATTTAGGTTTGGTGGAAGTGGCAAGAACTGGTTCAGTAGCAATCAGCAGAGGAAGTTTAAAAATTAATTAAGGAGAAACAATGAAGGTTTACTATGATAAAGATTCCAATTTGGATGCAATCAGAGAAAAAAAAATAACAATTATAGGTTATGGAAGTCAGGGACATGCTCATGCGGCGAACTTAAAAGATAGTGGTGTAAATAATATTAACATAGCACTAAAAGAAGACTCTGGCTCTATAGAAAAAGCAAAGTCTGCTGGTTTTGATGTTTTGACTATTCAAGATGCTGCAAAGGATGCAGATCTGATGATGATGGCAACTCCTGATGAAATTCAATCAGAAATTTATGATCAATTTTTAGATAAAAATATGAAAAATAATTCAGCTTTAGTTTTTGCTCATGGACTTAATATTCATTTTGAACTTATTAAACCTAGAGATGATTTAGACGTATTTATGATTGCTCCGAAAGGTCCAGGTCATACCGTGAGATCAGAATATATCAAGGGTGGCGGTGTTCCTTCATTAGTTTCAGTTTATCAAAATAAATCAGGAAATGCACTAGATCTTGCACTTGCGTATGGCACAGGTTTAGGTGCTGGAAGATCAGGTATGATAGAAACTACTTTTAAAGAAGAGTGTGAGACAGATTTATTTGGAGAACAAGTAGTTTTATGTGGAGGACTTACAGAACTTATTACTGCCGGATACGAGACTTTAGTTGATGCTGGTTATGCACCGGAAATGGCATACTTTGAGTGCTTACACGAAGTAAAATTAATTGTTGATTTATTATATGAAGGTGGAATTGCAAATATGCGATACTCTATTTCGAATACCGCAGAATACGGAGACTATGTTTCAGGAAAAAGAGTAATTACTAATGACACAAGAAAAGAAATGAAAGCCATTTTAAGAGATATTCAAACTGGAAAATTTGTTAGAGATTGGATGCTAGAATGTAAAGTAAAGCAACCAAACTTTAAGGCTTCTAGAAGAATTTCTAAAGATCATCAAATAGAGGTTGTTGGTAAAAAATTAAGGGAAATGATGCCATGGATACAAAAAAATAAATTAGTGGATACTTCTAAAAACTAAATGTTATATTTTCTTTTAAATTAAAAATTCTTAAGTATAATTAAATCATGGATAACAACAAAATTAAAATTTTTGATACTACCTTAAGAGACGGCGAACAATCTCCAGGTTGTTCTATGAATTTAGAAGAAAAATTAAAGGTATTTGAAACACTTCAGTCCTTAAATGTTGATATTGTAGAAGCAGGTTTTGCTATTGCTTCAGAAGGAGATTTTGAAGCGGTAAAAGAAGTCTCTAAATTAGCAAAAGATACTATAGTTTGTTCATTAGCTAGAGCAAATAAGACTGACATAGAGAGAGCAAATGAGGCTTTAAGCTTTGCGAAGAATTTTAGAATTCACACCTTTATAGCTACAAGCGAGCTTCATATGAAATACAAACTTCAAATGAATAGAGAAGATGTTTTACAAAAAATTAAAGATAGTGTTAGTTATGCTAGAAATTACACAAATGATGTAGAATGGAGTGCAGAAGATGGATCAAGAAGTGATTTTCAATTTTTGTGTAAATGTATAGATGTAGCTATCAAAGCTGGAGCTAAAACTATTAATATACCTGATACTGTAGGTTACTGTATGCCCTTAGAGTATCAAGATATATTTAAAAAAATTAAAAATAATGTTGACAATATTGATAATGTAACGCTATCTGTTCACTGTCATAATGACTTAGGTTTGGCGGTTGCTAACTCAATATCAGGAATTGAAGGTGGTGCTAGACAAGTGGAGTGTACTATAAATGGCATTGGGGAAAGAGCAGGTAATGCTTCTATGGAAGAAATAGTAATGGCAATTAAAACTCGAAAAGATATTCTACCATATTTCACTGATATCAACACAAAACATATAATTAATGCTTCTAGGGTTTTATCTGCAGTTACTAGCTTTACCGTTCAACCTAATAAGGCTATTGTTGGTGCAAATGCTTTTGCACATGAGTCGGGTATTCATCAAGATGGGATGTTAAAACATAATAGAACTTATGAAATTATGAATCCAGAAGCTGTTGGGCTAAATAAATCGAAATTAGTATTAGGCAAACATTCTGGAAGACATGCTTTCAAACAGAAGTTAAATGAAATGGGTTATAGTTTAGGCGATAATTTTATAAATGAAGCTTTTAAAAATTTTAAAAAACTTTGTGACAAAAAAAAAGAAATATTTGATAAAGATATAATTGCGTTAGTTGATAATGAGGTTAGCCAACAAGATGATTTGATTAAGCTTTTGTTATTAGAAGTAACATGTGGAAGCACAAGAAATCCATTGGTGAAAGTAATTTTAGATTATAAGGGAAAGGAAATAGAAAAGTCTAATTCAGGAAATGGTCCTGTGGACTCTATATTCAATTGTATAAATGGTCTAATAAATAATAATGCTAAGCTAGAATTATTCTTAATCAATGCAATAACAAAAGGAACAGATGCTCAAGCAGAAGTTTCTGTCAGATTAAAAGAAAATGACATTAGTGTTAGTGGAACCGCCTCTGATACTGATACAATGGTTGCATCTGCTAAAGCTTATATCACGGCGTTAAATAAATTAATTATGAAAAGAAAAAAAAGAAATGTAGGTTTAAATTTATCAACAAAGAAAATTAATTAGATAGAGGTGTAATGTTAAATAAAATAATAGGTGTATTATCTGCAGATATGGCTATCGACCTTGGAACAGCTAACACTTTAGTTTATGTCAAAGATGCTGGTATAGTTTTGAATGAGCCTTCAGTTGTAGCAGTACTTGATAGCAATACAGGACGTAATAAAGTTATAGCAGTAGGACAAGAAGCTAGAGAAATGTTAGGAAGAACTCCGGGTAATATTGAGGCAATCAGGCCTTTAAAGGACGGAGTCATTGCAGACTTTGAAGTAGCTGAAGAAATGATAAAGCATTTTATAAGAAAAGTTCATAATAGAAGAGCATTTGTATCGCCTCAAATCGTTATTTGTGTACCTCATGGATCAACGGCTGTGGAAAGAAGAGCTATTCAAGAATCAGCAGAAAGTGCCGGTGCTAGGAAAGTTTATTTGATAGAGGAGCCAATGGCCGCTGCGATTGGTGCGGGTTTACCTGTCACAGAGGCTACCGGATCGATGATTGTAGATATAGGAGGAGGAACTACAGAGGTAGCAGTTTTATCTCTAGGAGGTATAGTATATGCAAGATCAGTCAGAGTTGGAGGAGATCATATGGATGAGGCGCTGATAGGGTATATGAGAAGACATCATAATTTACTAATTGGAGAAGCGAGTGCTGAAAAACTTAAAAGGGAGATAGGAACAGCGTGTCCTCCTGATAGTGGAGACGGTAAATCTATGGAAATAAAAGGAAGAGATCTTATTAATGGTGTACCAAAAGAAGTAATATTGTCAGAAAGACAAGTAGCTGAGAGCCTATCAGAACCTGTAGGGGGAATTATTGATGCAGTTAAAACGGCTCTAGAAAACACGGCTCCAGAATTAGCAGCTGACATAGTAGATAAAGGTATAGTACTCACCGGCGGGGGCGCACTTCTAAATGGAATGGATACAGTTTTAAGACAGTCTACAGGTTTGCCAGTATCTATAGCTGAAGATCCATTATTATCAGTAGCCTTAGGAACTGGAACAGCTCTAGAAAATATGAAAAATTTAGGTCAAGTATTAAATACGGCATACTAAAATCGGAGCAACAAGATAAAAGTTGTTAAAAAATCCTCTCTTCTTAGACTTAGAACATATGCAGGAGCTACTGCGCAAAAGGCAAGTACTTTTTTATTAATTTTTTTTGCGGTAATGCTTCTTATAGTAGGAAAAGTTAATGAAAACAATTTAAAAGTTA
>CACGBM010000004.1 GCA_902571315.1 Rhodospirillaceae bacterium | reverse complement strand
ATTATTAAAAAATAATCCTTCTTTAGTTTACTTTTGTTCACCTTCAAACCCTCAAGGTAAAATTGTTTCTTATGAGTATTTAGACGAATTAATAAAGATAGTTAGATTTTATAACTCAGTTCTAATTGTAGATGAATGTTATATTGATATTTTTTATGAAAAAGCTCCAATAGGAACATTAGAAGTTTGTTACAGAGCAGGGAAAAGTTTGAGCAATATTTTAATTTTTCATTCTCTTTCAAAAAGGTCTAATGCTGCAGGACTTAGGTCTGGATTTTTAATTGGTGACTCAGAAATTATTAAATGTTATAGAAAATTAAGAAGTTATTCAGCACCTACTATGCCAATCCCTATCCAATTAGCTTCTGCTGAACTGTGGAAGGATAAAGAACATGTTTCAGAGAACAGGCAACTCTATAAAAATAAGGTTAAATATGCTAATAAAGTTTTTAGAAATTATGATTTGTATAGTAGTCCAGAAGCCGGGTTTTTTTTATGGCTTAAAGTAAAAAATGGAGAGAATTTTTCCAAACAATTATATGCTAAATATTCTATTAAAGTGATGCCGGGAAAATTTCTAACTTATGATAATAATAATAATAATCCGGGAAAGGATTATGTTAGAATTGCTCTAGTACATAAAGAGAAAAAAAATAATGATGGTTTAAATAAAATAGCAAAGTTACTATTATGAATTCTAAGCTTTTATTTAAAAAAGATGATTTTAAAGTTTTAGCATATAAATCTTTACAAATTTTTATTTTATTACTTTTATCAATAATTTTGTTTTTAGGGTTAATTACCTATGATGAATTTGATCCGTCTCCATTTAGCGTAGGAGAAGAGCAGGCAAATAATTTTTTAGGGATATTTGGAGCAAACTTTAGTTCTATATTATTTTTTATTTTTGGTGATGCCTCATGGATAATGGTAATAGGATCTTCAATGCTTATTAGAGTTGTCATAATATCAGATTATAAAAAATCTTTTGTTTTCTTTAGGCTTATTATTATTATTATCACCAGTTTTATGCTGTCTTTATCATTTGAATTAATATCTTTGAATGGAGGTATATTTGGAAAAGCACTAATATATAAAATAAAAAACTTTACTTTAGGATACACCTCAGAAAATATTTATTTTTACTTAATTACAATAAATTTGATTTTTTTCAATTTTATTTTTCTAACGTGTATTTCTAAAAGCGCTTATTCACTTTTAAAAGCTATCTATAAAATTTCCTTATCTATTTTTAAATTTATCTTAAACTTATTTAAAATACTAATCTTTAAAAAGAAAAAAAAATTAATTTCTAAAAAGAAAAAAAATCAAGATAAAGCAGATACTGACCAAAATACTTATTCTTTGCCTGATTTAAATTTTTTAGAATGGGAAAAATTACCAACTATAAAAAAATCAGAAAATATTGAACAAAATGCTAATAAACTAGAAAAAGTTCTTGATGATTATGGGATTAAAGGCCAAATAGTTAATGTTACTGTTGGGCCTGTAGTTACTAGATATGAACTTGAGCCTGCACCAGGCACTCGTTCATCAAGGGTAGTCAGTTTATCTGACGATATTGCTAGGTCAATGAGTGCTAAGTCTGCAAGGGTTGCCGTTATTTATGGTAAAAATGCTATTGGTATAGAATTACCAAATAAAAATACAGAAAAAGTATTCTTAAAAGAAATTCTTTCTTCAACTGATTTCTATAGAAAAGATGGAATATCTCTTGCTCTAGGAAAAGATATAGCTGGGAAACCCATTATCACTGATTTAGCTAAAATGCCTCATTTATTGATAGCTGGAACAACTGGGTCCGGAAAGTCGGTTTCTTTAAATGCAATGATAATCTCATTATTGTATAAATTTAATCCTAAAGAATGCAAGTTTATACTGATTGATCCTAAAATGTTAGAACTCTCCGTATATGAAGATATTCCTCATTTATTGCATCCAGTTGTAACTGATCCAAGAAAAGCTGTTTATGCACTCAAGTGGGCGGTAAGGGAAATGAACGAAAGGTATAAGCAAATGGCTAGTATGGGTGTTAGAAATATAGAAAGCTATAATGCAATTATTTCTAAGAAAGAAAATAGAAAAGAGACTATTTTAAAAAAGGTTCAGATAGGATTTGATAGTTCTACAGGAAAACCAATATATCAAGATAAAGAAATAGAGTTAACTTTTTTACCTTTTCTTATTATTGTGGTTGATGAGATGGCTGATCTGATGTTAGCTGCTGGAAAAGAGATTGAAGTTTCAATCCAAGCATTAGCGCAAAAAGCTAGGGCTGCTGGGATACATCTAGTTTTGGCTACACAGAGACCTTCTGTAGATGTAATTACTGGAACTATAAAAGCAAATTTACCTTATAGAATAAGTTTTCAGGTAACTTCTAAAATAGACTCAAGAACAATTTTAGGAGAACAAGGAGCTGAGCAGTTATTAGGAAAAGGAGACATGTTATTTATGGCTGGAGGAGGTGTTACTGAAAGAGTTCATGGTCCCTTAGTAAATGAAAAAGAGATTACTAAAATTACTAGTTTTATTAAAAGTCAGGGTATTCCTGAATATCAACATCATATAACTGAAGATACTAACAGTTCTAACGACTCAGAAATCAATAAGGAGGAAGAAACTGACCCTCTCTACGAAAAAGCTTTATCGTTAATAATAAAAGAAAAGAAAGTTTCTACTAGTTTTCTGCAAAGACATTTTGCGATAGGTTATAATAGAGCAGCAAGAATAGTTGATGTTTTTGAAAAGAAAGGAATTGTGAGCGCAGCCAATTCTATGGGTAGAAGAGAGGTTTTAGTAACTAACAATGATTAAAAGATACATGAAGTATATTCTAATTTTTGCTGTAATATTAAATTTTTTAATGAAAAAATGTTTTGCTAATGACGCACATTTAAATTTAATTTCTTTGTTAGACTTAAATTATCCTTTGGAGTTTACTTTTGAACAAATATATCAGAGTGATAAGCTTAATGGCTGGATGGTCATTAAAGGTAATGGAATGGCAAGAACAGAATTTGCTCCTCCTAACAATAATTTAATAGTAGCTGATGGAAAGTGGATTATGTTTTATGATCCTGAGATAGATAGAACTACATATATTCCTCTAGATAAGGGAATATTTAAAGCATTCTTAGATCCACAATCTTTGGTAAAAGATAAGATTTTCAATATAAAAGAAATTCGAAGTAAAAATAAAATTACATTTAAATTAGATTTTAATATTAATAACGGTAATCAAAAAATCATGCTTTATTTTGATAGAACCTCTAAAAATTTATTGGGTTGGAGATTATACGAAAATTTAAATGATTTTATAGAAGTAAATATTATAAATTATAAAAAATTTAAAATAGATAATAAAAAAATACTTAAAAAAATTTTTAAACTTAGCGTATCTGATTCAAAGGTAGGAATGGAATATTTTGGCCCTTATAATAATAGAAAAGTGAAAAAAGTACTAGGTGGTGGAAGGCTAAATCAATAATCTATACCCTATACTATCCTTTATTATTTGAGGAGGTTGTGCAATTTTTTTAAACTTTTTTCTTATTCTAGATACAAGTGTTTCTACTACTCTAGTGTCTAAGGCAGTTTGGTTATGGGATAAGTGCCATACTTTATTAAGCAATTCTTTTTTTGTCACAGAAATTCCTTTTTTTTGCAAAAGGAAAAATAGAAAGTAAAATTCTTTTTCTGTTAAGTTTACAAAGTTGTTATCATTTTTATAAAATTTTAGTTTTGCCCTATCTAATTTCCATAATTCTCTTAATTCTATATTTTTGGAAATTTTATTACAAATTTCTCTATGTAGTTCAAAAATTTTTAGTGGTTTAAGGAAGATCTTATAGTCCATCTCCTCTGAAACTTTAAGATTTTCTTTTTTTAGAAGCATAAAAAAATTTTCAAATTTTTTCCCATTCAAAAAAGATATCTTTTCATTAAAATTATCAAGACTGTCATCAATAAGGTAAAGGCAATTATTTTTAGCTATATTCCTTTTAAAAACAGTTTTTTCAATTATAAAACTTCCAAGCTTAGATGAAAGATTTTTTAAGGAATAGAATATACTTAGATCTTCTCCAATAAAAAATACGTCAACGGGGTTTATATTATTTTTTCTTTTAATTTCTTTTTCCAAAAAGTATAGTACCTATTCTAATATTTGTAGAACCTAATTCAATTGCTTTCTCATAATCATCACTCATACCCATACTCACTTCTTTTAAGTTATTTTTTTCGCAAATATTTTTTAGGGCAAGAAAATACTTTTCAGGTGATTCACTTTTGGGAGGTATTGCCATGGCTCCACTTATAGTAAGTCTGTATTGTTCTCTACACATTTTTAAAAAACTTTCAGTGTCGCTACTTTTTATTCCTCGTTTCTGAATCTCTTCACCTAGGTTAATTTGAATAAATAATTTAGGCTGAGATTTGCAATTTAAATTTAAGTTTGCAATTTTTTTTGCTGAGCTTTGAGTATCTAAAGTTTCAATAACATTAAATTGGTTTATGACATCTTTAACTTTTTTTGATTGTAACGCACCAATAAAATGTATTTTTAATTTTTTTTTATTTAGGCCAATCCATTTACTTTCTAACTCTTCCAATCTGTTTTCCCCAAAACAATAATGGTTACATTTTAAAAGTTCCTCAATTTTTTTTAAGGATTGTTTTTTTGACACAGCAACAAGATTAATTTCTTTGGGATTACGATTTATTTTTTTACATATTTTTAATATATTATCTTTAATATGATTTAAATTTCTAAGAATATTCTGCTGCATGCTAAAATTAAACTCTAACAGATTAAAAAAAACTTTATCTAAAGTATACAATCTTTCAAGACAAAATAAAAATGAAAGAATACTTATTTGGATTTTTTTAGATAGTGATCGCATTAATAGTTATAAAAAATTTATTAAGATTATTCCTTCTAGCAGGAAGGTTGGTATAATATTTAGAAGCAAAAATTTAAAAAACAACTATCATTATGCAAAAGAATTACTGAAGTTATGTAGGAAAAAAAAATTTACCTTCTTAGTTTCTTCTAGTTATACTATTGCCAAATCAATAGGTGCTGATGGGGTTCATTATCCTAATACTTTTTGTCATTGCAGAAAAGATAATCAGCTTTTAATTACTTCCTCTTATCATGGATACAATGATAGTAAAAGGATAAAACAACTTTACACAAAAATGGTTTTTATCTCTCCAGTTTTTGTTACAAATAGCGATATAAATAAGAAAGAAAGAGGTATAATTAAGATAAGTTTCCTTGCAAATTATTTAAAAACTCAATATTCTGTGTTAGGAGGAGTAAGAGAAAATAATATTAGGCTTTTAAGGAATAGAGGTATTAAGTCTATTTCAGGGCTAGATATTATTTTTGATATAATAGAAAGTAAATGCTAGAACTTAAGAATATATCTGTCCAGTTCGGAGGAATTAAAGCTTTAAATGACGTAAGCTTTAAGATTGAAGAGGAATCACTATATTCAATCATAGGACCCAATGGGGCAGGAAAAACATCACTTTTAAATGTCATATCAGGAAGATATAAGCCAAAAAATGGGAATTTATTTTATAAAGGTAAAAATATTACTAATTATCATCCTAATACTAGGCCTGGTCTAGGAATTGGCAGAACCTTCCAGAATTTGGCTTTATTTAATCATATGACTGTACTAGAAAATATATACATTGGTAGGCATCATCTATTAAAAAGCAATTTTTTTTCAGGAGCAATGTATTGGTTTTCAGGAGCTAAGAATGAAGAAGTAAATAATAGAAAAGAAGCTGAAAAAATATTAGACTTTTTAGAAATTAGTAACGTTAGAAAGTCTGTCGCTGGAACACTATCATATGGTTTAAGAAAAAGAGTTGAGTTAGCTAGAGCTATTGCTATACAACCTGAACTAATTCTCTTAGATGAACCAATGGCAGGTATGAATCAAGAAGAAAAAGAAGACATGGCAAGATTTATTATTGATCTAAACAGAGAATGGAAAATTACTATAGTTATGATTGAGCATGATATGGGAGTAGTCATGGATATTTCAAAAAGAATAGCGGTTCTAGACTTTGGAGAAAAGATTGCTGAAGGAACTCCAAACGAAGTTATTAAAAATAAGAAAGTACAACAAGCTTATTTGGGAGATGAGAATTAATGACTCATACAATTCCACATTATATAAAAAGCAACGCTAAAAATTTTCCTAAAGACATTGCTATTAGAGAAAAAAAGTTTGGAGTTTGGAAAACTAAAGATTGGAAACAGTGTTTAGAAGAAATAGAAAATATTACACTAGGTTTATACTCTAAAGGAATAACTGGGAAAAATACTGTAGCTATATTGGGTAATAATACTCCAAGGTGGATACTAGCAGAAATCTCTATTCAATCTTTAGGCAATATTCCCTTAGGCATTTATTCTGATGCTTTAGAAAGTGAAATTATTTATCTTGTTGATCACTCAAATTGCAGTGTTGTTTTTGTAGAAGATGAGGAACAGGCAGATAAAATTATGTCTATAGCAGACTCAAAAACAAAAATAGATTTGATAATTTATGATGAACCTAAAGGAATGAATAAATATGATGATAAAAGACTAGTCTCCTATAAAAACTTATTAAAAGTTGGTAATGAGTTTAAAAAAAATAAAACTAATTTCTTTAATAGATTACTTGAAAATATTAATGAAGATGATGTTTGTATATATTGCCCTACATCTGGAACTACGGCTAACCCTAAATTAGCTATGATAAGCCACAAGTCTTTATTAAATCATGCAAAAAGTTATTTATCTGCAGATCCAAAAAATAGTAGTGATGAATATGTTTCAGTTTTACCCATGCCTTGGATTATGGAACAAACCTATGCAGTAGCGAAATGGTGTATTAGTAGAATGAAGGTAAACTTCGTTGAAGAGGCTGAAACATTATTTGATGATCTCAGAGAGATTGGTCCAACATTTATATTATTTGGTCCAAGAGTATGGGAACAAATGGCTGCTGACATAAGGTCTAAGATTATGGATGCTTCATTATTGAAAAGAGCTATTTATAATCTTTCTATGCAATTAATGTCATTAAAAAGTAATTCTATGATTAAACTTTTGTGTGAATTTCTCATAAATAAATGGCTTAGAGACCAATTGGGTTTATCTTATGTAAAGTCAGCTGCCACTGGAGGGGCCGCATTAGGTCCTGATACATTTAAATTTTTTGTTAATATAGGTATACCCCTAAGGCAATTGTATGGGCAAACTGAACAAATAGGCGCATATACAATTCATAGAAAAGATGATATTGATTATGATTCTGTAGGTTTTCCTTTTGATACAGTAAGAGTAGAGATAGACAAACCAGATAAAGAAGGTATAGGAGAAATAAAAGTTAAAAATAAAAACTGTATGCAAGGGTATTTAAACGTTAATGAAGAATTTCTATCTAATGGTTGGTTTTTTACTGGAGATGCAGGCTACACTAATAAAAAAGGTCATTTAGTAGTAATTGATAGAATGTCTGATTTATCTTACACTGCACAAAATCTTAGATATTCTCCTCAATATATAGAAAATAAGCTAAAGTTTTCTTCTTATATCGCTGAGGCTGCTGTTATAGGTGCTGGTAAAAATTATTTATCAGCAATTATATGTATAAGGTATTCTGTTCTTTCAAAATGGGCAGAAAACAAAAGAATAGGCTTTACTACGTATTCTGATTTGGCAAATAAGAAAGAAATCGAAAATTTGATAACAAGTGAAACTAAGAAAGTGAATACTACATTGCCAGAAAAACAAAGAATAAAAAAGTTTGTTCTTCTCTATAAAGAGTTTGATGCTGATGATGACGAACTTACTAGAACTAAAAAATTAAGAAGAAATTTTGTAATAAAAAAGTATTCAGATATAATAGGAGCTATATATGGAGATAAGCAAAATATACATATTAATACCACTATAAAATTACAAGATGGAGGAACTCAAAAAATCAATACAAAACTAAATATTATAAACATGGAGTATGTTGATGGCATTTGACTTTTTAATTCAATTATTGGTTAACGGTTTTATTATAGGTTTGCTATATGGAGTAGTAGCAATGTCATTTGTTCTAATTTATAAATCTAGCCAAGTTGTAAACTTTGCTCAAGGTGAATTCTTATTAGTTGGTGCTTGGGCTTGTTGGTGGTTACTAGCAAAGTTTTCTTTACCATTTTATATGGCCTTTTTATTAACTTTATTATTTATGATTTTGTTTGGTATCTTAGTGCAAGTTATAATTTTAAAACCATTGATAGGCGAACCAATAATTTCAATTATTATGGTAACTATTGGATTATCAATTTTTTTTCAAGCAATTATGAATTGGATGTTTGGAGTATTCACTGAGCCTTTTCCACAAATTTTTAGTGCTGAGAGTTTAAATATATTTGGTTTAAATGTGCAAACGGCATATTTAATGAGTGGTTTGATTAGCATTTTTATTATGATAAGTTTTGCTCTATTTTTTAAAAAATCTAAGCTTGGTTTGGCTATGAGAGCGACTGCTTTTGATCAGCAGGCTGCACAGTCTTTAGGAGTATCTATTAAACAGGTTTTTGCGGCTGCATGGGCTATATCAGCTATGGTTTCTGCAGTGGCAGGAGTTGTATTCGGAATTGTAAATGGAATATCTTCTGGTATAGCTTTTATGGGCATAAAAGTATTTCCCGCAGTAATTTTAGGAGGTTTAGACTCAGTTTTAGGAGCAATTCTTGGTGGTTTAGTTATAGGTTTACTGGAACATTTAGCACATTACTTAGATGTACAATTTTTTAATATTGGTAATTTAATTAGAATAGCACCATTCTACGCATTAATCATAATTCTTATGATAAAACCATATGGTTTTTTTGGCACTAAAGATATTGAAAGAGTATAAAAATGAATTTGAAAAACAGCAGACCTTGTGGAGACTTTAGAACCTCTTATCATAAAGATATGTCTATGTTTGATGATAAAAAAGGGCTTATATTTAACATGTTTAGGAATTCTTGTTTTAGCGTTATCTCCCTTATTTTTAGATTCTTATCTTATTTCTTTATTAATCTATATTGGTTTTTATGGAATTGCTGCTTTAGGATTGAATATTTTAGTAGGTTTTACTGGACAAATATCAGTGGGTCATGCAGTTTTTTTTGGTTTTGGTGCTTTTGCCTCTGCTTGGTTAAATAACAACTTTTCTATTCCCGTGTTTTTCTGTATACCTTTAGCAGCAATATTAACTGCATTAATAGGACTACTTTTTGGAATTCCTGCTGCAAGAGTAAAAGGACTTTATTTAGCAATAGCAACCCTAGCCGCACAGTTTATAATGGAAGATTTTTTTTCAAGAGCTTCTTGGTTTACGGGTGGCGTAGATGGAGCTTCAGCTGAGCCTCTTAAAATTTTTGGAACTTTTTTCGATACAGATACTAAATACTTTTTTATAGTTTTATTTTGGGTAGTGATTAGCTTTATTTTAGCAACTAATATATTAAGAACTAAGGACGGTAGAGCATTTTTGGCAGTTAGAGACCATTATTTGTCAGCAGAAATGATGGGAATTAATCTTACAAAGTATAGAATTCTTTCATTTGGAATCTCATCTTTTTTTGCTGGTTTAGGGGGGGCACTTTATGGTCATTATTTGAACTTTGTATCAATAGAGGAATTTAATATTCAATTGTCTATTACTTTTTTAGCTATGATTATAATAGGAGGGCTCGGTTCAATTAGAGGATCTATTATGGGCGCTGCATTTATGGTTTTATTACCAGAAATTATGGATTGGTTGACAAGATCTTTAGCAGGTACCTCAATAGATAGTGCTTTATCTTTATCAGAAGCTATACCTTTTATTAAAGAGGCTTCCATAGGTTTAGTGATAATATTATTCTTGATTTTTGAGCCTAATGGATTAGCCTATCGTTGGGGACAAATTAGAGCATGGTTTAAATTATATCCTTTTTCATATTAGGTTACAGGAGGCAATTATGTCAAAATACTTTTTAAAATTTTTTTTTACTATAATTTTTATTTTAGGGTTTTCATTTTCAAAAAATATAATATCTAACGATATACCTGTCGGACAACTGGTTGATTTTACAGGCCCAACCTCAAGTGTAGGTAAGCCTTTTGGTCAAGGGCATATTGATGCAATAAAGTGGATAAACAAAAACGGTGGAATTAATAATAGAAAAATTAGAGTAGACACTGTAGATTATAGTTATAAGGCTCCAAGGGCAGTAGCTACCTATAAAAGATGGAAGTCTAGACTTAAGGTCATAACTGTAATAGGTTGGGGAACAGCAGACACTGAAGCGCTCATGGAAACGATTGCAAGAGACAAAATTCCTTTTTTTTCAGGTTCTTATGCTGGACAACTAACTGACCCTACAGGTAAAGCGCCCAATTCTTTTAAAGCAGCTCCATATAATTTTTTTTATGGTCCTTCATATTCTGATGCATGTAGAGGCCTATTAACTTGGGCACTAAAAGATTGGAACAACCTAGGAAAAAGTGGTAAACCTAAATTTGTTCATATGGGCGACAACCATCCATATCCTAATGCGCCAAAGCAAGCATGTCGAGAGTACGCTCAAGAATTAGGTTTTGAGGTTTTATCAGTTATAAATTATACATTAGCTCCCGGTGATTTTACTGCACAGTGCCTTACTTTAAAGCAGATTGAAGCTAATTACGCATATTTAGCTAACTCCTCTAACTCTACAACAGCACTTTTAAAGGCATGTAAAACTGTTGGAGCTGAGGTGCAGTTTATGACGAATGTGTGGGGAGTCGATGAAACAGTGATAAAGGCATCTGGTAAAGCAGCTGATGGAATTGTCTTTGCAGTAAGAACTAGTTCCGTATGGGGAGATGAGGCCGAAGGAATGGAGTTAATAAAAAATATTTCTTCAATGTCTGGAAGTAAAGACCAATACAGGTCAGTACATTATATTTCAGCGGTTTGTTCAATGTTTTATATTGCTGAAGCAATGAAGGTTGCAATGAAAGAAGGAGACTTAAATGGAGAAAGTATCCGAAATGCAATGTATAAAAATGAAAATTGGTCACCTGAGGGTCTAAAAGGCGTATGTTTGCCGTCAACGTGGAAAAATGATGATCATAGAGGTTTAATGGAAGTTCCAATTTATATGGTTAAAGTAAATGGTCCCACAGATAAGAATAGTGTTGACAAACTAATGAAAGAAAAAACTATTCAATTGGTAAAAGCTGATCAAATTTCTCTTCCTAGAAGATCTGAGTGGAGAGGTTATTAAAAACTTATTTTTATGTAATGCTAAAAATAAAAAATATTGAAGTAGTATACAATGAAGTTGTATTGGTTATTAAAGGGCTAAGTCTTGAAGTTAATAAGGGAGAAATAGTTTCTCTTCTAGGAGCAAATGGCGCAGGAAAATCAACTACATTAAAATCTATATCCGGTTTATTAAAAACTGAGGATGGTGAAACTACTAAAGGCGATATACTTTTTGAAGGGAAGAATATTACAAGAACTAACCCTTCTGAAATAGTAAAAAATGGAATCTTTCAAGTAATGGAAGGAAGAAGATGTATTGCAGATATGACTATAGAGGAAAATTTGAGACTTGGAGCACATACTAGAAGTGATAGAAAAATGATTAAAAGTGATATTGAAGAGGTAATGAATTTCTTTCCTAGGCTAAGAGAAAGAAAAGGTTTATCAGGTTATCTCTCTGGAGGTGAACAACAGATGCTTGCAATAGGAAGGGCCTTAATGGCTAAACCTAAAATTATATTAATGGATGAACCGTCAATGGGCCTCTCTCCCATGCTTGTTAAAGAGGTTTTTGATATAATTAGGAAACTTAATAAAGAATTAGGCATTACTATTTTATTGGTAGAGCAGAATGCTAGGTTAGCACTTACTTTATCTTCTCGTTCTTATATTATGGAAAATGGTAAAATAGTTATGGAAGGAAAATCTGCTGATTTAATCGAGAATGAAGATGTTAAGGAGTTTTATTTAGGTGGAGGAAATGACAAAAGAAAATCATTTAAAAATTTAAAATCATACAAAAGAAGAAAACGTTGGTTATGAAAAAAATTAGTGCTAAAAATTTTTTTAATGAAAATGAAACTCTAGATCCTGCAATAAGAGAGCAATTTTTATTTAAAGATATTGGCTTAAAATTAAAACAAATAACTGAAAAATCAGTTGGCTGGAAAAAAAGGTTAAATGAAGTTGATCTTGAAAAAATACATACCAGAGAAGATTTAAATAATATTCCTATAACTAGAAAAAGTAGTCTTATAGAGATGCAGAAAGCTAACTTTCCATATGCTGGTTTTAATATCAAGGACACGAGTGAGTATGCTTATATGTTTGCTTCTCCAGGACCAATTTATGAACCTGGAGAAAAAGGCGACTTTTGGAATATGTCAAGTTGTTTGTATGCAGCAGGTTTGAGAAAAGGAGATCTGGTTTATAATACTTTTTCATATCATTTAGGACCAGCGGGTATTATGATTGGTAACTCGGCTATAAATTTTGGTTGTTCAGTTTTGCCTGGAGGTATTGGAAATACCGATTTACAAATAGAAACTATAAGAGCGGTTAAGCCAAATTTTTATATAGGGACTCCCTCTTTTTTAAAAATTATTTTAGATAAAATTGCTGATAAAAATATAGATATATCCTTTTTAAAAAATGCATTAGTTGGAGCAGAACCTTTCCCAAACGATTTAAGAAAGTATTTTAAAGAAAAATATAAAATTGTTCCATTGCAAATGTATGGGACAGCAGAAGTAGGTTGTATTGCATATGAAAGTAAAGATCATAATTATGAAGTTAACAATGGAATGATAGTAGAAGAAAATATTATTCTTGAGATTGTAAAGCCAGGCTCTAATCAGCAAGTTAAAAAAGGTGAGGTAGGAGAGATAGTAGTTACAAAACTAAATAGTTCTTATCCTATGATTAGATTAGCTACGGGAGATTTATCAGCAATAATAGATGTTCCTAGTCCATGTGGTAGGACTAATCTGAGAATAAAAGGATGGATGGGTAGGGCAGACCAATCTACAAAGGTGAAAGGTATTTTTATTACGCCAGAACAAATACATAAGTTAACCAGTAATTTTGCAGAAATAGTTAAAGCAAGGTTTGTTATAGAAAGTAAAGATTTTTTGGATTATCCTGTTTTAGTATGTGAAGTAAAAAATGAAAAAAGTATCAAAAAAGATGAAATTCAGACTTTTTTTAAAAGTCAATTTAAATTAAATACTAGAGTTAATTTTGTTGAGAAAGGTACCATAGCAAATGATGGCTTGGTAATAGAAGATAAGAGAAATAATAATTAAGCTTACATGAATAAAAAGCTTACACTTACTGTTGATAAATTAACCTGCAAAAGAAATTTAATAAATATATTTAATCCATTATCATTTAAGCTTCGTGAAGGGCAATTATTAATAGTAAAAGGTAAAAATGGTACGGGAAAGACAAGCTTAATGCATTGTTTAGCAGGTCTTTTGTCTTACGAGGGAATAGTAAAATGGGAAGGAGTAGAGGGTAAATTAGGATACATAGGACATAAGTTTGGCTTGAAAGAACATGATACAGTCTATGATTACATAAAATTTTGGAAAGAGGTTTATAATTCTAAAATTAGTATAAATGAAGTTGTTAAGTTTTTTTCACTATTTAATTTACTATTCTCTCCTATAGCTTCTTTGTCATTTGGTCAAAAAAAAAAGCTAAGCTTTATAAGACTTTACTTTTTAAATAGTAATATATGGTTACTTGATGAACCCTTTTCAGGTATGGACGAACAAAATAGAGAATTAATTTGTGGTATGATAGAAAGTCACATAGCAAATAAAGGTATGGCGGTTTTATCAACACATGAGAAAGGAAAAACTTTAAATATTAAAAATACTAAGGAATTAGTAATTGAATAACCTATTTTACATAATTTTAAAAAAGATTTTAAAGATAACCTTCTTTCTAATAAAGCCTGGTTTAGTATTTCCTTTTTTTTATTATGTTTGATAATATTTCCTCTTGCCTTTGGTAATAATCAATATCTAGAATTAAATGTCTCTATATCGGCTATATGGATTTCTACACTTTTTGCAAATTTAATTGCCCTAGATCATATGTATAAAGAGGATTATGATGACGGAACTTTGCTTTATTATATTGTTAATAGAGTACCTCTAGTAACCATAGTTTATGCTAAGTGCCTAAGTCACTGGCTGTTTAGTGGATTACCAATAATTTTAATAGCTCCATTATGTTCTTATATATTTTCAGGTTATAATGAAAATAATCTAAACTTATTTATTAGTTTAACTTTAGCTACACCAATATTTACTTTAATAGGATCACCAATTGCAGCTTTAATGTTAGGTTCTTCTTCAAGAGGTGCAGCTTTGACTTTTATTACTCTGCCTTTTTATTTACCTATTATAATTTTTGGAGTCATGGGAACTAATATTAATAATAGTAATATTAATGCTGAATTTTATTTATTATTAGCTATCTTAAGTATAGGTATAATATTTTTCCCTATGATTACAGTAAAAATTTTAAAAGGTATGATTAATTGAATATGCTAAAAAAACTACATAAATACGCTAACCCAAATAAATTCATTCTGGTTGTAATGCCTATCAAGAATATTTGTATTTATGCTGCAGTTTTTTTAATCGCTTTAGGATTAGTGTTAGGACTGTTCTTTTCTCCGCCTGATTATCAGCAAGGAGAAACAGTCAGAATAATGTATATCCATGTCTCCTCAGCCTGGATGAGTTTATTTGCATATGTTTTAATTTTTTTTCTCAGTGTATCTTACCTAATTTGGAAATTTCCATTATTTGTTTTAATTGCTAAAGAAATACCATTTGTAGCAATAATATTTACTTTAATAACTTTAATTACAGGCTCACTTTGGGGAAAGCCTACATGGGGAACATATTGGGTCTGGGATGCTAGGCTTACCTCTTTTTTGATTTTATTATTTATATATTTGGGTTTAATATTTATTGATAAAACATTTAAGTATAATGCAAATGGAGATTTGTCTTTTTCCTATTTATCAATAGTGGGAGCTATAAATATACCTATTATCAAATTTTCAGTGGACTGGTGGAATACTTTACACCAACCTGCTAGTGTAATTAGAGCTGGTGGTCCGTCAATTAGTGTTGAGATGCTTATTCCATTAATGATTATGTCTTTCGGTATTTTTCTATTATTTATTTATTTAGTTTTAACTAATATTCAGTCTGCAATAGATGAAAGAAAATTCTTATTTTTAAGTTCAAAGGATTAGTCAGCATGGATAAGTTTTTAATAGCACTTGAAATGAAAGGACATGGTTTTTTTATTTGGTCTGCTTATGGAGTATGGTTCGTATTAATAATATTATTAATTATAAAAGTTTTTTTAAGAAAGAGAGAAATCGAGAGAAAATTAGAGCATCTGAATAAAGAAAAGTAATGTTTTTAAAGAATAAAAAATTGAAAAGGTTTAGTTTTCTAGTAGTAGCATGTTTAAGTATTTCATTGGCTACATTTTTTGTTTTAAAGGCGTTAGATGAGAAAATTGTTTTTTTTTACACACCATCTAAGCTTCTTGAAAAAAAAGACGATAAACTCGAATATATTAGAGTTGGTGGATTAGTTAAAGAAAAAAGTATTAGCTACAGTGATGACGGTTTAAATGTAAATTTTATGATAACTGATAATAAAAAATTTGTAAATGTTATGTTTAGAGGCATATTACCCGATCTATTCAGAGAAAATCAAGGCGTAGTTGTTGAAGGAAAATTTAATAGAGAAAAAAAAATATTTTTTGCTAATAAAGTATTAGCAAAGCACGACGAAAATTATATGCCACCAGAAATTCATAAAGCTCTAGAGGAGGAGAAATAAATTGTTAGCAGAGTTTGGCTTTATTTTTTTGGTTTTTGCTTTTGTTTTATCAGTAATACACTTAATTGTTTCAACAAAAGTATGCTTTATTAATTTTTCAGAAATAAATTTCTATATTCTTAGGAAAATTAACTTCTCTATTTGTTTATTTTTAATACTCTCTTTTTTATTTTTGATAATAAGTTACGTGCTGTCTGATTTTAGCGTATTAAATATTTATAATAATTCTCATACTAATAAACCTATTCTTTACAAGATTTCCGGTACTTGGGGCAATCATGAAGGATCATTATTAATGTGGCTAGCTTTTTTGGGTGTGTATGGTTTTTTTCTTACACTATTTACAAGAAACAATAATAAAAAATTTACTTCAAAAGTTTTTTTTACATCAAATATAGTAAATATTGGTTTTATAGGGTTTACTATATTTACCTCAAATCCTTTCCTCAGGATTAGCCCTATACCGGATGAAGGGAATGGACTTAACCCAGTTTTGCAAGATCCGGGTTTAGCTTTTCATCCACCACTTCTATATTTAGGCTACGTAGGGTTAACAATTCCTTTTGCATATTCTGTTGCAGCTCTACTTGAAGGAAAAATCGATAGAAGGTGGGCAAATGAAATTAGGCCTTGGATACTAATATCCTGGATTTTTTTAACATTAGGAATTACTCTGGGTTCATTTTGGGCATATTATGAGTTAGGCTGGGGAGGATGGTGGTTTTGGGATCCAGTAGAAAATGTATCTTTGCTTCCGTGGTTGTTGCTAACTGCTTTATTGCATTCTAACAGAGTAACAGAAAAAAGAGATAATTTAAAATCATGGACAATCCTATTATCAATAATTGCATTCTCTCTTACCTTATTAGGTACTTTTATTGTAAGATCAGGCTTATTAACATCTGTTCACGCATTTGCCTCTGATCCAGCTAGAGGAATATACATTTTAAGTTTTTTATTCTTAATAACTGCTGCATCATTAATTTTATATGTAATTAAATATGACAAAATTGAAAATGATGAAAAGCTTAATATTCTCTCTAAAGAGGGAGGTCTTTTATTAAACAATGTATTCTTGTGTGCTTCTACAGTAACTATTTTATTGGGCACATTATGGCCACTTTTTGTGGAAGTTATGACCGGTAAAGATATATCAGTGGGAGCGCCATATTTTAATTTAGTTTTTTTACCAATTATTATGCCAGCTATTTTTGTAAGTGGTATAATAATAAATATAAATTGGAAAAGAAATACTGTAGAGCATCTATTAAAAAAGCTTTATAAAGCTATAATAATTTTAGTTTTTTTAGTTACTATAATTTTATTTTTATTAGATGGTCCTATTATATTTTTTGCAGGTATCATATTATCAACCTGGCTACTTATTTCTATAGTTAATGACTTTTACGAAAAAATAAGAATAAAAAAAAGTATTTCAGGTGTTAAGTTAGGAAAAGCAATTTCTATACCTTTTTCTACATATGGAATGTATCTGGCTCATCTAGGACTGGCAGTATTTATTTTAGGAGTAGCAATATCTGATTCTAAAAAAGTATACTTTGAAGGGGTTATGAAAGAACAAGAAATTGTAAAAGTAGACAGATTTAATATTCAATTAAAAAAAATTATAGAAAAAAAAGAAAAAAATTGGATTTCAGAAACTGGAGCTTTTAATGTAGTAGGATTTAAGGAAAATATTAAAATGTTTGCGGAAAGAAGGCTTTATTTAGATACAGGCATGCCCAGTACAGAGGCAGCTATATTTAGGAATTTTTTTAGTCACCTGTACATTGTGATGGGACAAGAGCAACCGCTTAATTCAGGACAAAGAATAGTAAGAATATACTATAATCCATTTATAATTTTAATATGGAGTGGAGCATTTTTGATGGCTTTTGGTGGACTAATATCCATTTGTGATAAGAAAAGAAATAGGTAGCTTTTTTGAAATATTTAAAATTATTTCCAATTATTTTTTTTTTTATTTTGTCTTACTTTTTATTTTGGAAAATTACTAATATTCAAAATACAAAGGAATTACAATCAGTACTATTAAATCAAGATTTACCAAATTTAAAATTAGAATATGTAACTGGAAAATTTACACTGAATAATTTGTTAGGTAAAAAGGCATTTATTATTAATTTTTTTGCTTCTTGGTGTGCACCATGTAGGGTAGAACATGCAGTTTTACAAAAATATAGTAAAGATCACATAATAATTGGAGTTGCTTATAAAGATGACATTAACAGTGTGAAAAAATTCTTAAAGGATTTAGGTAACCCATATGATATTTTAATGCTTGATTTAAATGGAAGGGCTGCAATAGATTTAGGATTGTATGGAGTTCCTGAAACATATTTTATAAATAATAAGGGTAAAATTAAGTATAGACAAGTTGGCCCTTTAACAGTAAAAAAGTTTCAAAATATTATAAAATCATTAAAAGTAAATTAAGTAAGTATTATGAATCTTTTAAAAATTTTTATGGCCTTTATTATTTGTGTTTATACAAAAAATATCTTATCTGATCAAAAAAATATTAATTATGAGAAAAGATTTATAGAACTATCTTCGGAACTTAGGTGTTTGGTTTGTCAAAATCAGTCTCTCTTAGAATCGGACTCTGACTTAGCCAATGATTTAAAAGAAATAATATACGAAAAAATAAATGAAGGACAAAGTAATTATCAAATTAAAAATTTTCTTGTGAAAAGGTATGGAGAGTTTATTTTATTTAAACCTTTATTTAATAAGTCTAATTTACTTTTATGGGCTGCTCCACTAATCTCATTTATTCTGATAGTATTTATTGCAATGAGAAAGATTAATTATAAAGAGAAGTGAATGTTATATTTATTTTTATTCACTTTTCTTTTGTCTATAATATTAACATTTATAATATTAAAAAAACGTGTTGGTGAGCAAGGTAAAAAAAGAAAAACAGTGTATGCTCTATTTTTGTTTTTTATTTTTATTCCAGTAATTTCTATTTACTTACAAAATAGCAATTTTTGGATAGGAGATAATATATTAAAAAAAGTTTATAATAATTTGAATATTAAAGAAATTAATAACATCAATCCGGAGACTGTATCTAAGCTTGTTAATAAGTTAGAGGAACAATTGAATGATAATCCTAATCAAATTGAATTAATAAAGAAATTGGCACAACTGAAATATTTTTTATCAGACTTTAAAGGGGCACTAGAAGCTTTTGAAAAAGGAAGAAGGCTAGATTCTAATAATATAGATTTTTTAATAGGTGAAGCAAATACTAGATTGATATTAGAAAAAGAAAATATCAGCAAAAAAACAATTGAACTGTTTGCAGAGGTGCTATCTGAAATCCCTAACGATATAACAGCTCTTTCAGTCTTAGGAGATTATAGCTTTTATTCTGGAAATTATAGCCTATCAAAAAATTATTATCAAAAATTACTAAGCCTAATTGATGAAAATAGCTTAGAATATTTAGATATAAAGAATAGATTAGATGAAATAGAGAGTTTTAAATGATTCGTAATATATCTATAGTAATACCAATTTATAATGAACAAGATAATATAAAACAATTAATTGAAGAGATACGAGTTGCATTAGAAAAAAAAATAAATTATGAAATTATAATCGTAGACGACGGTTCAGATGATAATACTTTTGAGGTGCTGAATAAAATTAAAAAAGATAAAAAAAATGTAATTATTATTAGACATAAAAAAAATTATGGACAAAGTATCGGTTTACAAACAGGGATAATTGCAGCTAATAATAAACATATAGTGACATTAGACGGAGACGGCCAAAATGACCCTAAAGATATACTTAATTTAATTAGAGCTTTTGATATAAAAGTTGCATTTATGATGGTTATAGGTAATAGAGTCAATCGAATAGATAGTTTAGCTAAAAAGGTAGCTTCAAGGTTAGCCTTTCAAATTAGAAAGTTACTATTAAAAGATATTACTCCTGATACAGGCTGTGCAATAAAATTATTTAGAAAAAAAGATTTTCTACAATTACCTTTTTTTAATCATATACATAGATTTCTTCCTTTCTTATTTAACACTTTTGGAGGGAAAATATTATCTATTCCCGTAAATCATAGATCTAGGAGCAATGGAATATCTAAATATTCTAATTTTCAAAGGTTTTTAGTAGGTATTACTGACTTATATGGAGTGATTTGGCTTCGCAAAAGATGCGTTTTGCCTGAATTAACTAAAACAAATAAAAATTTAAAAAGCAAGGAGACAAAATAATGGAGATAAGTTTACATTGGTTAATTATAGGGTTTTTAGGACAACTTTTTTTCTCAGCTAGATTTATATTACAATGGATTTACAGTGAGATAAATAAAAAAAGCATTATCCCATTAGGTTTTTGGTTTTTTAGTATTTTAGGCGGACTCACTTTATTGATCTATGCTATACATAGAAAAGACCCAGTTTTTATAATGGGACAAGCCACAGGGTTATTTATTTATGCCAGAAATTTATACTTTATAAATAAACAGCATAAGATTGATTTAGATTTTGGAAATATATTAAAAAGCACAAAAGTATTTTTTAAAGATTTTATAAATTTAATTACTAATAAGAAGTAATTATTGCCAGTTTTTTAAAATATAAATATTAAATATTTTCTTTCTTTTATTCGTTTTAAAATAAAAATTATTAACTTTTTTAATAGAGGAAGCTTTTCTTTCCATTGCTGGAGTAGGCTTTGTCCTTGTAATAAATAGTATATCGTAGCCTTTTAAATCGTTATGATCTGTAATCAGTTCATAGTGGTCATCAATTTTCATATCACCATTCCACTTTGCTTTTTTTATGTTTAGGTTTCTTAAATAATATAATAAATGAGCATAATCCTCTCTATCATCAGTCATCAATGCAATATTCTCTCTATTAGAAATTTCATTTTTTATTATCTTAGATAAAGGCTTGATATGCTTAATATTTGCAAAAGGATCCAATTTAAATATTGGAAGAAAAAAAACAGATACTATGATAATACTCGAGAAAATAATTTGATTTAATAAAAACATATAATTTATAAAACTCTTCTTGTTATTAATTAAAGTTGGCAATATTACACAAGCAAATGGAAAGCCTACAACTGCCCAATTTGCGTTTGCTCTAGAAAAAATAGCTAAAAAACAAACCATAAAAATAGGTAGGATAAAAGTAATAAAAAATATTTTTTGTATTGTACTAAAACCGAAGAAATAAAAGGCTTTTTTTGATAGGTATAAAAAAGGAACTACACCAAATATAATGCTTTGAGATAATAAAAATATTATGCCCTGAATAATGTTTATGTTTATATGAGAAAGGTTTGCGTTAGATGCAGTATGCGATAAGGTTGCAAATTCATTATTATAATTCCATATCAAATTTGGCAATATTAATATTATTGAAATATATATGCTTAATAAAAAGCTTTTATTTAAAAAAAAATACCTGCACTCTTTATCCACAACAATACTAAAAAAAAAACTTAATAGTAGGTAAAAAATAGCATATTTAGAAAGAAAACCTAAAGCAAAAAAAATCCCTAGTAAGACAAAAAATAGGAAATTATTTCTTTGTGAATTAAATATCTTTATAATAAATAAAGCTATTAAAGATGAAAAAAATAATAGAGGAACATCTGTAGATACTAAAAAAGATGAAAATGAAATACCAGGCATCAATAAGTATAAAAAAGATCCAAAAAATGCTTTTTTAATACTCATAGTTAGTAAGTAAACAGAGTAAAATATAATTATTGATGTTGAGAAATGTAAAACAGGAGATAGTGATCTTATACAACTTTCGCCGTTACCACACAACTCAGTTATCATTCTAATTAAAAATGCTAATAGAGGTGGCTTTGAAAAATATCCCCAATCTAAATTTTGTGACCAATCCCAGTATTGAGCTTCATCAAAGTGTAAGGGAAGATTAATTTTTACATTTAATATTATTCTTAAAAAAGTAATAGTAAAAGAAAAAAATATAAAATAATTTAAATAGGAAAATGCCTTTAATGGATTTAACATAAACTTTAAATTAATTTTTTTCTAAAACGGTATCCCAGTATAGAAAATCATGCCAGGTGTGATGTAAATAGTTAGGTGGAAATAATTTTCCTGCCTCTCTCAATTCATTGAAAGTTGGCTTTTTAGGTATTTTTACCAATTTCATATTGGCATCTTTAAAATTTAAGCTTCCTTTTTTATTGTTACATTTAAAGCAAGCAGATACAACATTGTTCCAATTAGTTGATCCTCCTTTAGCTCTAGATACGACATGATCAAAAGTAAGTTCTGATGCTTTAAATTTGACATTACAATATTGACATTTAAAGTGATCCCTGAGAAATAAATTAAATCTTGTAAAAGGTATTTTTTTATTAAGTGGAATATATTTTTTTAATGAAATTACACTTGGTAATTTCATAGAGAAACTAGAGGAACTAACACTTCTTTCATATTCTGCTACTATATTTACTCTATTTAAAAATACAGCCTTAATTGTATCTTGCCAACCCCATAAGGATAAGGGGAAGTAATTAAGCGGTTGATAGTCAGCATTTAAAACTAAGCAAGGACTATTATCTAAATAACTAATTTTTTTCTCCTAATTTTCTTTGTAAAATTTTTATATTTATATTCTTTCTTTAATAAAATTTAGCCCTTCTAATATACCTTCCTCATTTATTGAATGCTCCAATTCATCATAAATTTTTTCTAGAAGTTTTTTGGCAACTGGCTTTAACTGTTCAACAGCATTATGCATTTTAGCTATAGGAACAATTGTATCATTTTGACCATGAAGCAATAAATAATCATTTTTTTTAATTTCTTTACTAGGCAAATTTCCCATAAGTGCACCCGAATAACCGACTACTCCTAGAAGTTTCTCTCTTAAAGAAGTATATATCGCTAGCATCGTACCCTGACTAAAGCCAACCAAAAAATATTTATCATGAGCAAGATTATATTTTTTTAAATGTATTTCTATAAAATTCTTTAAATCTAGGTAAGATTGATGTAATCCATAGAGTGAATGTTCGTTGTCGTTACTAAGTATATCAAACCATTGTCTGCCATGAGGATTACCTCCACAAACTTCTGGACCATTAGGTGCTATAAAAGTTACATTAGGAAGTTTTGACTTCCATATTTCACCAATTTGAATCAGATCGTTTCCATCAGAACCCCACCCATGTAGAAAAAATACTAAAAATTTAGTTTCACTAGCTTTATCTATGATAGGACCAATTAATTTTCTTGTGTTAGACATAATCATTTAAGTATACAATTTTTAATAATAATATATATATATTATTATAAATTATAAAGATTATGTTGTGAAATGAGTTTTATATTAAATTTTGGAGTGATTTTCTTTTCTATTGCTGTTTTCTTAGTTCTTACAGCAGGAATTGTAGCCATGGCTAGAGGTGATAATTTTAATAAAAATTGGTCACAAAGATTAATGAGAATGAGAGTATTATTTCAAGCAATAGCAGTGTTATTTATTGTAATTATTTTTGGTTTAATTAAAAATTAAGGAAATCATGAAGGTATTAGTAGCGGTTAAAAGAGTAATTGATTATAACGTAAAAATTAGAGTTAAGCAAGATAACTCAGGAGTGGAAAAAGAAAATGTTAAAATGTCCATGAATCCTTTCGATGAAATTGCTGTAGAAGAAGCTATTAGACTTAAAGAGAAAAATATTGTTGATGAAGTGGTAATAGTTTCAATAGGAATGGAGAGTGTTCAGGAAACTATTAGGTCGGCGCTAGCTATGGGAGCTGATAGAGGAATTTTGGTTAAAACGGATATTGAGCTAGAACCTCTTTCTGTTGCGAAGATTTTAAAACATTTTGTAGAAAAAGAGAAAAGCAATATAACAATTTTAGGCAAGCAGGCAATAGATGATGATTATAATCAAACAGGACAAATCTTAGCAGGGTTATTAAATTATCCTCAAGCTACCTTTGCTTCTAAAGTAGTAAAACAAGATAATACTATGTTAGTTACTAGAGAAATAGACGGAGGTTTAGAGACATTAAAAATAAATCTGCCTTGCATTATAACAACTGACCTCAGATTAAATGAACCTAGGTATGCTTCACTGCCTAATATCATGAAAGCTAAGAGTAAACCTCTTGATACAATTGAGCTAAAGGAATTAAATCTAGATTTAACTAACAGGTTAGAAATTTTAGAAGTTAAAGCTCCCCCTGAACGAGGAGGTTCTGTTAAGATGTTAGATAATCACGGTGATCTGATAGATGTTTTAAAAAATAAAGAGGGAATTTTATGACTTGTTTAGTAATTGTTGAATTAGAAAATGGAATGCCAAATAGACCAAGTCTTGCAACTATTTCAGCATCTTTAGAATTAGAAAAAGAGATAGATCTTTTAATTCTTAATCCAGAGAAAATTGACGAAATTAAGCAAATCAAAAATGTTAAAAAAGTGTATTCATTTAAAAATAAAACAGCTAACTTAATAGCAGAAGATCTGGTAACATGTGTATATAAGCTGGCAGAAAACTATAAATATATAATAGCACCTTCAGGAACATTCTCTAAAAATTTTATACCTAGGTTAGCTGCTGGTTTAGACTTACAACCAGTAACTGATGTTATAAAAATACATGACAAGAATACTTTTGATAGACCTATTTATGCAGGCAATGCAATTGCAACAGTTCGATCAAATGACAAAATTATAATGCTGACAATAAGAGGTACTGCATTTCAGCCGTATAATCAGAATGGAGGTTCGGCTGAAATAGAGTTGTTACCGGAGATATTAGAAGGAGATAAAGCAAAATTCATAAATAAAGAAATTACTAAAACGGAAAGGCCAGAATTATCCTCAGCGAAAATAATAGTATCAGGAGGTAGAGGAGTAGGTTCCAAAGATAATTTTAAGATTATTGAAGAGTTAGCAGATAAACTTAACGCTGCAATTGGTGCAAGTAGGGCAGCAGTTGATGCTGGATATATTTCTAATGATTATCAGGTAGGACAGACTGGAAAGGTTGTGGCTCCAGAACTTTATATAGCAGTTGGTATTTCAGGTGCTATACAACATTTAGCAGGAATGAAAGATAGCAAAATCATAGTAGCAATAAATAAAGATGAAGACGCTCCTATATTTCAGGTGGCTGATTACGGTTTAGTTGGTGATTTATTTAAAATGATACCTGAAATTACTAAAGAAATTTAATAATGATTTTGTAATGAATTTTATTGGAATAGATTTAGAAGGGGTATTAATACCAGAGATATGGGAGTCTTTATCAGAAAAAACAGGAATTAATGAATTAAAGTTAACTACCAAAGACATAAGTGATTACAAAGAGCTTATGAAAATGAGAATAGACATATTAAAAAAAAATAAAATACAATCGAATTTATTATTTAAAATAGCGGAAGAAATCAAACCATATCAGGGTGCATTAGATTTTTTGTCTGAGGTAAGAAAAACGTATCAAGTTATTATTTTATCAGATACGTTTTTTAATTTATCTGCACCAGTCTTTAAGAAATTAAATTATCCCACAGTTTTTTGTCATAAATTATTGATAGATGAAAGTAATATGATTAGTGGTATAGAGATGTGTATTGAAGAGCATAAAAAGCATACTCTTAATTATATGAATTCTTTAAATTTTAATACAATTGCTATAGGAGACAGTTTAAATGACCTAGGCATGTTACAAGCAGCTGATACAGGTATTTTGTTTAGGTCTTCAAACTCTATTAAAAGTACATATAGTCAGTATTTTAGCTGTGACACTTATAGTGATCTTTTAAAAAAAATTCATAAATCTTTTAACAAATAATAAGGATAGAAAAATGAAAAATATAACAAAAAGGAATCTTTTTAAAGGCCTTGCCTTTATGGCTTTAAGCTCATTTCTTTCAGGAAAGAGTGATAATTTGCTAGCTCATAGCGATAAAAAAGACGATTATAAAAAATCTAATTTTGGTCAAGATACTGATGCCTTAATAGTAGTTGATGTACAGAATGATTTTTGTCCTGGAGGCAGTTTAGCTGTTAAGGACGGTAATACTATTATCAGTGAGATAAACGAAATACAGAAAAAATTTAATTATGTATTTTATACTCAAGATTGGCATCCTATTGATCACATATCATTTTCAACCAATAACATAGGTAAGAAAGTTTTTTCAACTATAGAAGCACCTTATGGTGAACAAGTTATTTGGCCTCCTCATTGTATTTTTAATACTAAGGGAGCTGAGTTTCACGAAGAATTAGAAGTAAAATATGCTAATGCAATCATTAGAAAAGGATTTAGAAAAGAAATTGATTCTTATTCTGGTTTTTTTGAAAATGATAAAGTAACGCCTACAGGATTAGAAGGGTTATTAAAAACTTTGAAGATTAAAAGAGTATTTATCTGTGGTCTTGCATTAGATTTTTGCGTAAACTATACAGCGTTAGATGCAAAAAATTTAGGCTTTGAGACAATAGTAATTGAGGGAGCTACTCTTCCTGTAGATATAGGAGACTCAGTTAAGAACACTCTAAATGGGTTTAAAAATAAAGGAATTCATTATGGAAAATTAACTCAATTCATTTAGTTTTTATTTAGCCAATTTATAAATGACTCAGAGTCCCATTCAATTATTCCTTCTACTTTAGCAAATACTTCATAATCTTTATTTACTATAAAGGTTGTAGGCAATCCTCTAATAGAAAACTTAGTTAATATTTTTTTATTTTTATCAAAATATTTTTCTAAAGATTCATGCTTATTTTTTTTAAAAAAATCTTTAGCTTTATTTAGATTTTTATCCTGACTTATAGTAATAACTCTTAAGGAAGGAGCTTTTTCCTGCAATGTATTTAAACTTTTCATTTCTTTTATGCAGGGAGCGCACCATGAGGCCCAAAAGTTTATTATAAAATAATTAGCGGGCTGTTCATTAATGAAAATAGATTTTTCTTGATAATTTATTAATTCTAAAGTGTCTATTTTATAAGGTTCTTTAATTATTTGTATTTTTTCTATATCATTTGATACTAAATAAAAAGTAAAATGGAATAAAAATAAAAAAGTAATTAAAGCTATTAGATTTTTTTGGATCATAATATAATATTAAAGGATATATTAATTATATGAAAAAAAAAATAAACAAAAAAAATAATAAAAATCTTTGGGGGGGAAGGTTTATTGAAAAACCCTCAGATACTATGGTGAGAATAAACTCATCAATCAATTTTGATAAGAAACTTTATGAAAAAGACATTATTGTATCAAAAGTACACGCCACAATGTTAAGTAACCAGAACATCATAACTAAACATGAGTTAAAAAAAATTTTAATTGGTCTTACAAAAATAGAAAAAGAAATAAAAGAAAATAAAATGCAATTTAATGACAAACTTGAAGATATACATACTCATATAGAATCAAGATTAATTGAATTAACAGGAACATTAGGAAAAAAACTTCATACGGCAAGGTCTAGAAATGATCAAGTTGCTACAGATACTAAAATATGGCTTATAGAGCAAAGTAAAACTATAGATAAATATTTAAAGAATTTGCAATTGTCTATAATTGAAAAAGCAGAAGCTAACATTTTTACTTATATGCCGGGATTTACGCATTTACAAGTAGCACAACCTATTACTCTTGCTCATCATTTATTAGCTTATGTAAATATGTTCGGAAGAGATAGAGAAAACAATAAAAGCTTAATTGAAAGACATAATTATTCACCATTAGGTAGTGCAGCTTTAGCTGGCACGGCGTTTAATATAAATAGAGATGAAACATCAAATAATTTAGGATTTAAATCACCAATGAGTAATTCAATAGATGCTGTCTCTGATAGAGATTTTATTTTAGATTCATTAAATTTGTGTTGTTCTATATCAATACATCTATCGAGGTTATCTGAAGAAATAATATTATGGAGTTCTCCTGGTTTTGGCTTCATTAATTTGCCTGATACTTTTTCAACTGGTTCATCAATAATGCCTCAAAAAAGGAATCCGGATGCTGCAGAACTCATAAGAGGCAAAAGTGGAAGAGTAATAGGAAACTATGTTGCCTTATTTAATATAATGAAAGCATTACCATTAGCATATTCTAAGGATATGCAAGAGGATAAAGAACCTTTGTTTGATAGTATCCAAACAATTAAAGATACTATTAATGTAATGTCTGAAATGATAAAAGAAATTACCTTTAATCGTGATAAAATGTTGAAAATGTGCAATAAGGGACATATCAATGCTACTGATATAGCTGATGCTTTAGTCGCTGAATTGGATGTGCCTTTCAGGGATGCACATATGATAACTGGAAAACTAGTTGCTTTAGCAGACAAAAAAGAAATGCAAATACATGAATTAAGCATTAAGGACTTTAAAAAAATTGATAAGCGAATAAATAAAAATATTATAGATAAAGTTTCTTTAGAAGAGTCGGTTAAAAATAGAGACAGTTATGGAGGTACTAGTCCTGAAAATATTAAAAAAGAAATAATATTCTCTAAAGAAAAGTGGTGTAATGATTAGAACACTAATATTAGTCTCAATTATTTTAAACAATTGTGGAAAAAAAGGAGAGTTGTATTTAGATGATGCAGGATCTAATAGTATTATTGAAATAAATGAAGATAGAATCTATAAATTCTAATGATTTATTTTAAATATAAAAAAAATAATTTGTTTTGTGAAGACATTCAAGTATCAGAAATTTGTAAAAAACTTAAAACACCTTTTTATTTATATTCTAGTAACGCACTAATTGCTAATTACAGATTATTACAAAAGTTACTCGGCGGTATCAATCTCCTAATAGCTTACTCTGTAAAAGCAAACTCTAATCTTTCTGTTTTAAAAACTTTTGCTGAATGCGGTTCAGGTGCAGATGTAGTGTCAATTGGGGAATTAAAAAAAGTACTTAAGGCAGGTATTTCTAGTGATAAAATTGTTTATTCAGGAGTAGGAAAAACTAGGGATGAAATATATTTTGCTGTAAAAAATAAAATAGAACAATTTAATGTAGAATCTGTTGAAGAATTAAAAACTATTGCAAAAATCACAGAACAGACAAAAACTTCTGCAAACATTGCATTGAGAGTAAACCCAGATATTTCTGCGGGAGGACATCCTAAAATATCGACAGGAAAAAAAACAGATAAATTTGGTATTCCTATTTCTGAAGCTAAAAATATTTATTACATAGCGAAAAAATTTAAAAATTTAAATATTAAAGGTATCGATATTCATATAGGTTCACAAATTCGAAGTTTAACACCATTTAAAAAAGCATTTAAGAAGGTTTTAGATTTTTGCATTGAATTAGATAAATTAGGTTTCAATATAAAAAACATAGATTTAGGAGGAGGAATTGGCATCGATTATGAGTCTGAAAAACAAGACTTAAAATTTTTAAATGATTACGCAAAACTTATTAAAAGTATTTTTAAAAAAACTAATAAAAAAATTATTATAGAACCAGGAAGATTTCTTGTTGCTAATGCTGGAATTTTGGTAACAAGTGTTCTATACAAAAAAACTATAGAGAATAAAAGTTTTTTAATAATAGATGCTGGAATGAATGATCTAATGAGACCTGCATTATATGATGCTAAACATATAATAAGGCCCTTAGCAAAAAAAACTAAAAATAAAACTACAAAAAAGTTTGAAGTTGTTGGCACTGTTTGTGAAACAGCGGACATCATGGTAAAGAATGCAAAAATATATAAATCAGTTGAGCAGGGAGACTATTACTTTATAGATAAGGCTGGTGCATATGGTCATGTCATGTCCTCTAGTTATAATAGCAAAAGTATAGCTAGTGAAATTATGGTAAATAATAATAATTATCATGTAATAAAAAAAAAGATAGACCCTGAAGATTTATTAAAATTTGAAAAAATTGCACCATGGTTAAAGAAAAACTAAATATGATAAAAAGAATATTTTTTATTTATCTCACTCAGTATTTATTAAATTTAAATGCAAATGCTAAATATTTATTTTTTGTATTACTATATGCTCAACTGATAATAATAACTATGTTATTTGGTGTGTGGAGTTTCTATGGTTTATTTTGGCACATCTTAATAATTTTATTATATACAGTAGTGTTAATAATTTTTTTGAACCAATTCATAAAAAATATTAAATTTTATAATAGAAAAAAAACCTTATTATGGATTGAAAGTAATAATTTTAAGTTAGTTACACCACTTACGGCTTTAGAAGATAAGCCAGCAACCAATGATTATAATAAGTATATATGGTATTTGCACAAAAGCAGCATAAGACAAGATTTAAAAAATTTAAATTATATTTTACCTAGAATAGACTTTACGAAATATGATCCTTTGTATGTAAGGTACTTATTACTATTATTTTTATCTATAGCTATATTTTGGTCTTATAAAAACAATAAAATGTATGAAAATATTATTGGTTGGACAAATTTTAGTAATTATAATAATCAAGAAAATTATTTTGATTTAAAGGTTTGGTATAAACCTCCTGAATATACAAAATTAAAAGAAAAACTCATAGCCACTCCTAATAAACAAGGTAATATTAAAATTAAAGAATATATTCCCATAAAATCAGAAATAAAAATTTTTATTAGAACCAACAGTAAAGATTTTTTCTTAAAAGAAAATGGTGAATTCTTAGAGTTAAAAAAAAATAATAAAGATAATTATGAAACAACTTTATTATTAGAAGAAGATAAAAAAATAATAACAAATTATGCTGATAAGGATTATTTGCTTCTTGATTTATCTGTTGTTGAAGATAAAAAACCGCAAATTAAAATACTTTCTGCACCTAATGTAGTAAACGATACCTCACTGTCATTTGTGTCTAGAGCAATTGACGATTATGGCATTAAAAAAATTATTTTAAATATAAGTAGACCTTTTGAATATAAGCACTTTGAAGAAGAGTATATCGAATATAATTTATTTTTCAATGATGTACAGCAGAACGATACTAGATCAGTTGAAAATTATTTTCATAAACACTTAGCGGATATAATATGGGCTGGTAGTGATACTTCCATAGAAATCATAGCCTCAGATTATGTTAATCAGGTTGCAAAATATTCTACCCGTATAAAAATTCCAGAAAAAAATTTTAATAATAAAGTTTCTAATAATATAATAGAAATTAGAAAGAAATTAGCAAAAGATAAAATAAAGAAAAGTGAAGGGAAAAACAAATTAATTGAAATTTTTAATGAAAATCAATATTTAATGGATGATACTAACGTAAATGAAGCCTATAAAGAAATTACTTATCTGCTAAGTGAGTTTGGTAATCTTAATTATTCAACAGAAAATAAGTTATTTAAAAAACTATATTTTCTTGCTGAAATAATTGATGAAGGAGATTTTTATTTTGCAAAAAGAAATCTAGAACAAGTAGAGCAGAACTTATTTGATAGTTTTAAACATAATGATACTGATAAAGTAAGTACTAACGTAAAAAATTTGAAGGAAAAAATAAAAAGTCTTTTAGATCTCGAAAATGAAAATAACAAAAATCTTAATAATTTAAATAGTAAAAACATAAAAGATAAAATTGAAGAATTAACACAACAAATTGAGGACTTACTAAAAACGGGAACTAAGGAAGGTGTTGAAGAAAAAATACAAAAGTTAAAACAATTATCTGAAAATATCAAAAATCCAAACAATAACAAACAATCAGAGGACAAACAAAAACAAGATTTTATAAATAAATTGTCAAAATTACTGAATGAACAGGAAAAAGTTATGGAGGAAACATTTAATAGAGCAGCTGAAAGAGGTAAATTTGAACAGAGTTCTGAAGGAAGTGGAGGTAAAAGTCCCAAAGAGAAGCAAGAAGACTTAAGAAATACATTGGGTAATGTTATTAGAGAAATTGGTGCTTCGGAGAATGAAATACCTCAGGATTTAGGTAGAGCAGACAGAGCTATGAGACAAGCTTCTAGAGACTTAGAAAACGGCAGGCCAGACGAAGCCTCTAACGCTCAAGGAAGAGCTGTAGAAATGATACAACGTTCAATTAATAAGATAAATTCAAGAGAATATATGTCAAAAAAACCTCAGATTGCAAACAAAGGTAAAGAAAATCAGAATAATAAAGAAAAAGAGTACTTATCAGATAATCAAAATATTGAATATCAGGGAACATCTGCTGGAGGAACTATAGAGCTTTCCAGCAAGAAAAGGATTAAAAATGCGAGTAAAATTGCTGAAGAACTTTATTATAGATATAATGAGGAAGATAGAAGCTTAAAAGACAAACAGCATATAAAAAATTTATTGGATTGGTATTAGCATGTCGAAAAAGAGATACAAACTTTTCCAGTTACTGTCAATATCTTCTAGATAATTTCTAAAAAACACAAAAACTATTATAACTAATAGAAAAATTGTTATATTTAGTATAATTATCTTATTCAAATCAGACTTTTCTGACCCATTTGGACTTAACGCTTTATGTTCATAAGTTTTTTCTATCCAGATATGATTACATACACTACATTTATACTTTTTGTTTGAGCTAACTTGTTCAGGAAGATCAAATATCGTTTCACAATTTGGGCATTGTATGTTCATACATTTTACTATTATAAATTTTAATATTACAATTAATATACTTAATTTTAAAAAAAGGTATATAATTGATTAGGTTAGAAAACTTTTCATTAGAAAGCAGTAATGGAAGAAAATTAATTAAGGATGTAAATCTTTTTATTCCTTCTGGCAGTACAGTATTAATATATGGGAAGCACTCTATAGGAAAGACAATGCTGGCTAGAGCTATCGGCTTATTAGACAAACCTGCATATGGAAATTTATATTTATTAGGTAAAAGTATAAGTAAATTAAATAGATCTGAATTATCTAGTATTCATAATGAGATTGGAATTGTTTTTCAGGAAAATTATTTCATTAATGAATTTGATTTAGAAACAAATATTATTTTCCCTTTAATTCTTAAAAACGAAAGAAATAAAGATATATCTCAGGCACTAAAAGAACTTTTGCCCTGGCTGAGTTTAGAAAATATAATTAAGGAAAAAGTTTATAACTTAAGCATAGCAGAATTAAAATTAGCACAGTTTGCCAGAGCTATTATTGGACGGCCAAGAATATTATTGTTAGATAGCTTTTTTAAAGATATAGACAAAAATATTCAAAAAAAAATTAATTATCTTATTCTGGCTTTAAAAAAAATAGGAACAACTATTATTGTTTTCGGTGATCCTCCTGATGATATGGCTATTAATTTTAATAAAAAATATATTATCTATAATAAAGGTTTATTAGAGAGGTAGTTTTTAGAGAATGAACTTTTTAAAAATTAAATTTTTTCCTAACAAAATAGTAGATTATTTATATTTTTTAATTAGTAATACCTTATTTCTCGTTTTATTAATTAGTCTGATCCAATATAGAATTGATGAAAAAAACAAGAATGAAAATATGAGTGAAATTATGCTCTTTATACCTAAAATAGGAGATGACTTTGAAGAAAAAAGAGATCTTATTTTTAACCAGTTAAGTGCTAACAGTTCAATAATTTCTGTAAATAAATTAGAAGATAGAGAAATAAAAAAACTATTATCTGATTTTTTAATAAATGTAAAATTATCTGATGAAGTTATTCCAGAAGTTTATGATGTCCAAGTTAAGCAGTCAAAACAGTTTAATTTTGCTTTAATAAATAATAAAATTACCAAAATTATTAGAGGAGCATTAATAAAGGAACTAAGGTATAAAAAAACAAATACGGTTATTTTGTTTTTTTTTAGTTTTTCTGTTTTAATTTCTATAGTTTTACTAAATAATTTTTTTCTAATTAAAATTTACCTATCTAAAATAAAAAATTATATCAATATAAGTCGATACTTCGGAGTCAACGACTCAATAATTATTAGAAACCAAAATATAAGTTTCTTTTTTTTATTAAATTTAGTATTTTTGACAAGTTATCCTATAATTAAAATATTGCTAAAGTCTTATTTTAACCTTTTTTTGTTAGATGACTTTTCCAAAATTTATATGGTGATATATTTCATATATAATTTTATTTTTTTATTTGTTTTATGTATACAATGTAAAATGTATATGAAGAAATTAAATGTATTATGAGAAGCTTGGTACTTTACACATTTTCAATAATTATTATATTTAAAATCTACGGTTTTTTTATTTTTATTAAAAAGATTCAATATCAAGAGATATCTTTCAACGAAATCTCTGACGGTATAGCAGTACTTACAGGAGGAAAAGGAAGAATAAACCTAGGTTTACAGTTATTTTATAAAAACAATGGTTTACAATTGATAATTTCTGGAGTTGATAAAAAGGTATCTGACAAAAGTATAGTACCTGATGATTTAAAAAACTCGTATAACATTACAATAGATAAAGAGTCAGAAAGCACATATCAAAATGCCAAACTAATAAATAAGTGGATAAGAAAAAATAATTTAAAAAATGTATCAATTATTACCTCATATTACCACATACCCAGAAGTATGCTTTTAATACAATCATTGACACCAGCTGTTAATTTCTATCCATATCCAGTAAAAAAAATTTTATCAAACAAGAATTCTTTTAAAGAAAATATATTTTATTACTTTTTTTTAGTAGAGGAATATATTAAATACTTGTTATCACATTTAATTTTATTACTTAAATAATCACTATGTTGCTGAAAGTTTTTTTATTCAATTTTATTTTTTATTTTTCAATCTTATTTTTTGGGTTATTTTTATTACCAGTTTTGATTTCCAGAAACCTTACAAGAAGAACTGTACGTGCTTGGTCTAAAAGTATAATTTTTTTTCTTAAAAAAATTTTGAACATAAAAATAGTTTTTGAAAATAATTTTTTGAAGGATAATAAAGGGCAGGTAATAGCTGCCAATCATCAATCAGCATTTGATACCATTTTTTTTTTAGCTGCTTTTGATAAAACGATATATGTAATAAAGAAAGAATTAATTTTTATTCCTATTTATGGCTGGTATGCTGTTAGATTAGGTAATATTTATATAAATAGAAAAAAAAAAATAGAATCAGTCAGAAAAATTTCAAAAAATATTAAACATCTTATTAAAAAAAACTATAAAGTTGTAATTTTTCCTGAAGGTACAAGACAACCGGCTAATAAAATAGGAGATATGAAACCTGGGGTTTTCTTAATTCAAGATTATTTAAAAAAACCTGTATATCCTGTTTACATAAATTCTGGTGGTACCTGGCCCAAAAATAGTTTTAAAATAAAAAAAAAAAATATTTTTATTAAATCTTTAAAACCAATACCATATGGATTTACAAAAAAAAAATTTAAAGAATTACTTAAGAAATGTTTAGAAGATAGTATTTAAAAAATAATGAGTTTTATGAAAAATAAAATACCAAATGTAAAAGGATTTTTAATTATATTTTTTATCGCTTTTTTTTCTTTATTAATTTTGAAAATTACAAGCAAAGATAAAGCTTTACAAGAAGATAATATTGATTCTTTTTTGGTAAAAACAGAAAAAATAATTTTAAAAAATCATAGTCCTGAATATTTATTTTATGGTAATATCCAAGCGCAAAATCAGGTAGATGTTATATCTAAACTATCGGGTAAAATCGTAAATGTCTCTCCAAAGGTTTTGTCAAATGACTATTTTGAGGAAGGAGAAAAAATTTTTGAACTTGATCCATTTAATTATCAACAAGAATTAATAAAAAAAAAATCTGAACTCGAAGAGTTAAGAAATGAGTTACAGTCTAAAAATTTAATATTTAACGAAATTAAAAAGCAAAAAACTCTTAGCAAAAAAAATTATGAAAGAAAGAGTAAGCTAGTAGGAGATATAGTAACAAAAAAAAACTTAGAGGACGCAGCTACAGAATTATCAATTAACAACGCTAAGGTTTTGGATCTTGAATCAAATATACAGACTATAATTTCGAACATAAAAATAGCCGAAACTCAAGTAAAGCTAGCCAAGCGTAATCTCAGAGATACTATTTATAGAGCACCCTTTTCTGGTAAACTAGATAATAATCTTATAGAAATTGGTTTAGAGTTAGTTGCTGGAAAAGTATTAGGAAAGTTTATGAATACTGCAGCACTGAATGTACAGTTTTTTGTAGGAGAAAACACTTATACACATATTAGCAATATATTGGGCCAAGATGCCAGAGTGTTATGGAAAAAATCTAATTTTAAAAAAAACTACTTAGCAAAGGTTTTTTACATAGACAGTGCTATCAATAAAGAGAGGGCAGGCCTAAATATTAAGGCTAAGCTTGAAAAAATTTCTGAGAGTGATCCCATAAAACCAGGAGTATTTGTAGAGGTTGTTATTCAAGGCATTACTATTCAAAAATCATTTTTAGTTGATGAAAATAGTATTTATGAAGATACATTTATATATGTTTTAGAAAATAATTCAGCTGTAAGAAAAAAAATAAATGTAGAGGGCTTTTATAAGGAAAAAGTCATTATTACAGGGGAAAATTTAAACAATAAAAATATAATTTTAACTAGAATAAATAACTTAAATTTTTTCAAAAAAATAATTTCTAAAAACTGAAAATGGACTCAAATATAATATCAAGTATACTTAAGCATAAAACAGCTCCTAACTTATTTTTAATGTTAATGATATTTTTAGGTCTTTTTGCTGCTAAACAATTAAATACTCAGTTTTTTCCTAACTACTCAATAGACTATATATCTATTACCATAAAGTGGACAGGAGCCAGTACTAAAGACATAGAGGACTCCATAATTAAACCTCTAGAAAGTAAGGTAAGATATTTAGATAAGGTTAAAAGTACTAGGTCTACTGCTAGACAAGGACAAGCGAATGTGATCTTAGAATATGTAACTAATACTGACATGAAAAATGCTTTAATCGAAGTTGAAAGAGAAATTAATGCTATTAGTACTTTTCCTCAAGACTCAGAAACACCAGTTATTAAACTTATAACTCCTTACGAACAAATAGGTTTAGTTCTAATTAATGGAACTTCTAACGAAATTCAATTAAAAAAAATTGCTAGCGATTTAAGAGACAAATTACTTAATAAAGGAATAGATAAAATAGAAATAGACGGTTTTAGAAAGCAAATTATTTATATTGATTTGGACCCTATTTCTCTTTTGTCTAATAAATTAGATCCAGAAGAAGTCGCTTTAAGAGTAAAACCAGAAATTAAAAACATTCCGTCTGGAATATTTCAAAATGGTACTACACTACAACTAAGAACATTTAGTAAGAAAGATAAAGTTTTAGATATAGAAAATATAGAGATAATTAATAAAGAGGGTGGAAAGGTAAAAATTAAAGATATAGCTAAGGTATATGAAAACTTCAATGAAAAAGACAGTCAAGGGTTCAGTAATGGACAAAAAGCTATAACGTTAAAAATATTTAGATCTCTTGGAAGTGATGTTCTTGAGAATACAAAAATTTTAGAGAGAACTGTAGATGCATTTAAGGCTGAACTTAACACTAACATTAATATTCAAATATATGACCTATCATCGCAATTAATTAGAGATAGAATTAATTTACTTCTAAAGAATGGATTAGGTGGGTTGGTATTAGTGTTATTAATATTATTTTTATTTTTAAAATTAAGAGTTGTTATCTGGGTTGCAATAGGTATACCAGCAGCAATTTCTGTTACATTAGCAATCATGTTACTAACTGGACAGTCTATAAATATGATTAGTTTATTTGCTCTTATCATGATGCTTGGTATTATTGTTGATGACTCAATAGTGGTAGCAGAGCATATAGAATTTCAAAGTGAGTTAGGGAAAAGCGCATCTGAGGCAGCTTATGTTGGGGCAACAAGAATGCTAGGTCCCGTAACTGCTGCTTCTTTAACAACTATAGCGGGGTTTGCACCAGTTTTTTTAATTTCAGGAGTCATAGGTCAGGTAATAGAGGCTATTCCTTTAGTAGTAATAAGTGTAATAATAGCAAGCCTGTTCGAATGCTTTTTTGTTCTTCCTGGTCATATAAAAATGGCATTGATTGAAGAGGCAAAAAACAGAAGAAAAAGAATAAATCTTAATAAATATCTTGAAAGATTTAAAACAAAAACTTTTCTAAATCTTTTAATAATTTCTATGAAACATAAATATAAAACATTATTTGCCACAATATGCCTACTTATAATATCTTTTTCATTATTGAAATTATCACACGTTAAATTTTATTTTTTTCCTACTCCAGAAAGTCAAATTATACTTGTAAATTTTAGTTTTTCACCAGGAACTTTAAAAAGTAATACAATAGAGTTTACAAAAAATTTGGAAATGGCATTAAAAGAAATAGATAAAACCAAAATTGTCAAAACAACCTATGCTATTGTAGGAAAGCCTATGTGGGGGAGTAGAATTTCTACTAAAGAGTTCGGAGATCATGTAGGAGGAATGATAGTAGAATTAGTTAGTCCTGAAAAAAGAGAAAAAAAAACTAATGAATTAATAAAAGAGTGGAAAGAACATATCGATTTGCCCACAGGTTTAAATAATTTCACAATTTTAGAAAGAAAAGGTGGACCTCCTGGTCTAGATATTGATATAAGAATAAGATCACAAAATGCTAGTCTTGATAAATTAAAACAAGCCTCTAGTTTTGTTCAAAGTGAGCTATTAAAGTTAAAAGGTGTTTCTGACATAAAAGATAATCTTCCAATTGGAAAAAGAGAAATTGAGTTTACCTTAACAGAAAAAGGAGAGAGTTTAGATTTTAATAGTAATTATTTGGCAAAAAAAATTAAAGCTATATTTGATGGAGTATCGGTTACTAAATTTTTTAGAGGTAAAGATGAAATAGAAATTATAGTAAGAAATGATCTTAATGCTATGAATATGAATACTTTTAATACGCACCTTGTTTTATCACCTAATGGAAAACTTATCCCTATTTCAGAAATAATTAATATGAAAAAAAATCAGAGCTTTTCTACCATAAAAAGAAATAATGGCTATAGAGAGGTTTCGATTACTGGAGAAATAAATGAAAGAATTGTTAATCCTGACGACATTATGAAAGAAATTAAAGTAAATATTTTGAAAAAATTAGATAATAAATTTAATTTAGAGTGGTACTTAGCTGGAAGAGCTGAAGAGCAAAAAGAAACTTTTGATGACATGAAAAGGGGAGGGTTGTTGGCAATAGGCGTAATATACATAATATTAGCATTTATTTTTCAATCCTATTTTTTACCATTTTCAATTATGTCAATTATTCCATTTACTTTGATTGGAGTGATAGGAGGACATTGGATTACAGGATTTGATATTACAATACTATCTTTAGTAGCAATTTTTGGTTTATCAGGAATTGTAATTAATGATTCTATTATTATGGTAGCTAATATTTATGAAAAAATAGAAAAAGGAATTGAGATAGATAGTGCAATAATAACTGGTGCTCAAGAAAGATTAAGAGCGGTTATGTTAACGTCTTTAACTACTATAGGTGGATTAACACCATTATTATTTGAAGGAAGTGTACAAGCTCAATTTCTCAAGCCAATGGCGATTACTTTAGTGTTCGGTTTGCTTTCCTCAACATTATTGGTTTTAATATTTATTCCAGTAATTTTAAAAATTGGATTAGATTTGAAAAAAATTTTATTTATGCCAAAATTTTGGGGCTAAAATGATCAAAAATGCTAAGTACTCTAATCTACCCAAAATCATTCCAAAAGATAATAATAGTTTTAAAACATGAGGTAACTGAGCAAAGCTTTCTTCTGGACCAATTATATTCCCTAGACCTGGACCAACCACAGAAACTGAGGTAATAGCAGCTGATATAGAGGTAATAAAATCATAATCATAAAACATAAAAACACTCGAAATAAAAAATACACTAAAGATGAAACAAAAAAAAATTATCATTACAGAATTTATAATGTTTTCATTAATAGTTATATTTTTTAAATTTATATTACTAATTGCTCTTGGGGATCTTATAGTTTTAAATTCTTTGATAACCAGTGCCCAAAGTATTTGAATTCTAAATATTTTCAAACCTCCAGTAGTAGAGCCCGAGCAGCCTCCTATTAACATCATTATTAAAAACAAAGTATTTGCAAAATATCCCCAATCTGAAAAATTTTCTGTTGAATATCCAGTGCCTGTCATAATAGATATACTGTTAAATAACGACAATCTTAATGCTAAAAATATATTTATACTATTAGTAAGGTGAAGCCAAAGTGTCATAGACAAAACAAAAAATATTATTAGGAAAAGAAATAACAATACCTGACTATCAAAAAGAATTGAAATATTTTTTCTGAAACATGATATATACAGTGTAAAGGGCAGACTAGCTGTTAGCATTCCAATTATTATTATTATTTCAGTAAAAAAATTATTGTAGTATCCAACAGAAGATGATTTTGTAGAGAAGCCTCCTGTTGCCACAGTTGTTAATGCATGATTAAAGGCATCAAAAAAACTCATTCCACTTATATATAAAAAAATTAAAATAATAAAAGTAAAAGATACATAAATGCCTCCTAATAATTTAGCAATCTCTTTAGGCCTATAATGAAGATCTTTTGGTTTTTCACTCCAATCTTGTGTAAATAGTTTTATGCCGCCAATATTGAATATGGGAATAATTGCTATAGCGAAAATAATTATACCTAACCCTCCTAACCATTGCAGTAAGGCTCTCCATATCAAAACTCCAGAGGATAAATTTTCCACATTTTTAAATACAGTTGCTCCAGTGGTAGTTAAACCAGAAGTAGCCTCAAAAATAGCATCAATAAAGTGCTCGCAATTGACATCTAAATAAAATGGTAAACTTGATAAAATGATCATTAATGGCCATGAAAGAGTAGTAATTAATATAGTATCTTTTACATTAACTATTTTTTCTTTCTTATTAAAAGCAAGAATTAAGGTTATTCCTAAAAATAGTGTTATTAAAGTAGAAATTAAAAAGTTTGATGTATTAATTTTAGAAAATTTAATTTCTACTAGTAAAGGTAGTATCATAGCTAAACCTAATGAAGTAATTAAGATACCTAAAAAGAATAGAACTATTCTTAAGTTAATCATTTAACTACAACTAGAATTACCTAAAACACAAAATTGTGAACAAAAAGGATGGTTTAAAAAAACTTTTTTATTTGCTGTAACTAAATCACTACCTAATTCAAATTCTTTATCTTTTGTTATTAAAGTGCAAGGGTATACTTTAGTATTTTTTTCATTTTTTCTTTTTATTATCATACGTGAATTGGAGCACATAATGCTTTCTGGATTTTTATTTAAAATTTTCCAACAATCTTGAGTTATTTCAGTTGAGGCTTTTTCATAATTCATTACCGGAAAAATAATTAAGTCATTCTTATTATAAGAATCAATATTTAATTTAATTTTTTTGAAAAGTTTATGAAAGCCATCTCTTATACTTTTTTCTGACTCATCAAACTTTACTTTTGACGCTATGTTTAAGTTAAAACCATTATTATTCAACCAGATTATGTTTTTCATCACTTTTTCCCATGTATTATAACCTCTTATATTTTCATGATATTTTTTTTTAAAATGATCAATGGATATTCTTATAGTTAAATTATTCAAATTAGATAAAGTGAGTAATTTTTTAAATTTCAATTCTATGGGTCTCATTCCATTGGATAATACTAAAACTTTAAAGTTATTTTTTAATAAATATTTTAGTATATCCATAATGTAAGGATTCATAAATGGTTCTCCACCAGTTAAACCAATCAGTTTTGTACCAATATTATTTTTTTTAATTTCTTTTATATACTTTTTAACTTCTATAAGGTTGATATATTGCAAGCTTTTATTGGTAGGAGATGATTCAATATAACAATCATTGCAATGAAGATTACAAAGAGTTCCAGTATTAAACCAGAGGGTTTCAATTTTCTTAAGTTCTATGTAGGCTCTTGGTTTACCATTACTAGTAAAATTTTTGTTTAAAAATAGTTTTTTATTCATCATAATTAAAATAATATGTATTACAAAGTATCATATAATTTAAATTTAGAAAAAAAAAATCTAGATTTTGTAAGCTATATTATTACTGCGTACAATAAAAGAAAATATCTAGAAGGTGTATTTAATGCTCTTGCTTTAGAAGGGGGCAGTCATAAGAGAGAATATATAGTTGTTGATGACGGTTCTAATGATAATACCAGTATCATTTTAAAAAAATTTTCTACAAAGCTACCTGGCAGATTGACTGTTATAAAAAGGGGAAACCTAGGAGCGTCTTATTCAACAAATGAAGCTGTAACTAGGGCTACAGGATATTGGCTAAGACTCTTAGATGGAGATGACAAGGTTACATATAAATCTACTTCAAAGATGTTATACTTAGCTCATAGATATAAAGTAAATTTTGTATATGGATTGATTGGTGAAAAAAAAGAAAGTATTAATACTATGCCCTTCAAACATGTAAAGCAAAATAAAGAGGAAGGTCTGAAAAAGTTTATAAAAAATTGTCCAGCAAACTCTAGTTCAATACTAGTTTCAAAAAATAGATATTTATTATCTGGAGGTTGTAATGAAAATTTTATATCTCCTGATCAGGTTTTATTCTTAAGACTTTTCTGCGTAGGCTCAGCTGTACTTTTAAATCAAATAGTTGCAGTATTACCAAGTAATCAATCAATTGATAGGCTTTCCAGTCAAACAAGAAGAAGTAGATATGAATCTATATTAGCTTTAATAAATTTATGCGATGAGAATCCTAATCTAGAAAAAATTTATGTCAAATTAGCATTCAAGAGAGCTTTATCTAGAGCAAATACTTATAATAAAAGACTAAATAATACATATTTTTCCTCTCACTTATTTAATTACATACTATCGAAGCTTTTTTTTCCCAGGCATTATAAAAAATTCATGCAACATGCACTAAAAGTTTTTTCTGGTAACAATATTGAAAGACCTAAGGAATGGAAAACCAGAGCTGATAAGATTTATATTTCAAATAATTTTATTAAAAAATAAATATGTGTGGCTTCGTAGGTTTATATTTAAATAACGATTTTAATCTCGAAACAAGAAAATTTATTTCAATTTTAAATAATATGACAGATATTCTTTATCATAGAGGTCCCGACCATAAAAATATTTATATTAATGAAAAAGAAAAATTAGCTTTTGGATTTCAAAGATTAAGTATCATAGACTTAGATAGATCAGCTAATCAACCGATGATCTCTAAAAATAATGATTGGGTATTAATCTTTAATGGTGAAATTTATAATTATAAGTCTTTAAAAGATAATCTAAATAGAAAAAAAGATTATTGGAAAAGTGCTTCAGACTCTGAGGTAGTTTTAGAATGCATAGCTGAGTATGGATTTTATAACTCAATAAAAAAATTTAATGGCATGTTTGCAATAGCAGCATACTGTGTTTCAGAAAAAACATTGTGGTTAGCAAGAGATAAATTTGGAGAAAAACCATTATACTATAATTATAATACAACTCATGGTTTTAGTTTCGCCTCTGAATTAAGAGCATTTTCTTATTTTCCTGAATTTAAAAAAGAAATCTGTCAAGATGCGTTATCACAATATTTAAGGTATGGTTACGTACCTGAGCCATTAAGTATTTACAAAAATACTTATAAACTTGAACCAGGATATATAATAAAATTTAATAAGAAAAATCAAATAGTAAAGAAACAATATTGGGATAGCATAACAAGTTTTGCAAAAGCAAAATATAACAAATTTCAAGGTACTTTTGAAGAAGCAAAAGAAGAAGTAAAAAAACAGATCGATATTTCAACTAAAAATAGATTGGTTTCTGATGTTCCTTTAGGCATATTTTTATCAGGTGGCATAGATAGTTCTAACTTAGTCTTATCATTATACAGACAAAATATAATGTCCAATACTTTTTCAGTTGGATTTCATGATGATAAAGCTAATGAATTAAATTTTGCTAATGAGGTTGCTAAAACTCTTAAAACTAATCATTCGTCAAAATATATAAATGAAAAAGATTGTATAGAAAATATACAAAGTGTGGTTAATGCTTATGACGAACCTTTTTCAGACCCATCCCAAATTCCCACATATATGTTATGTAAATTTGTAAAAAAAAAAATAACAGTTGCTATTTCTGGAGAAGGAGCAGATGAATTATTTGGTGGATATCCTAGATATAAAAATATAACTTCTTTTTGGGAAAAAATTAAAAGGCAACCTAAGGCATTTTCTCAATTAATGGAAGTTTTTTCTGAAAGATTTAGCTCTTCAAAATACTCATATATGAGGTCTTTAGGAAAGAAGTTTCGTAAATATAGTCATAGTACTATAGATAGCTTATATAACGATGAAATGTCTCGGTGGCGACCTGATGAAAAAATTTTAATTAACAGAAGTTTTAAAGGTAGCTTTTTTGAAAAAAATATTGAAAATTTCAATAATACATTTTCTAAACCTAGGTATCTTATGATGAGGGATATAATTACGTATTTACCTAGTAACTTGTTAGTTAAAACAGATAGAGCATCAATGTATAATAGTTTAGAAATTAGAAGTCCGTATTTAGATAATGACTTAGTAAACTTAATATGGAGCCTCCCAGACGATTTTATATTTTACAAAAATGAAAAGATTATATTAAAAGAAATTCTTGAAGAGAAGTTAGGGAAAAAATTTGTTAGTAGAAAAAAACAGGGCTTTGAACCACCATTATATAACTGGTTAAAAGGACCTTTAAGTCAATGGGCAGAGGACTTATTACTAAGTAATAATAATTTTTTTGACATATCTGATATTAAAAAGTTATTTTCAAGGTTTGAAAAAGGGGAAAAAAAATTGACTTACAAAATTTGGACTATAATAATGTTTATGGCTTGGCAGAAGAAATATTGTAATATTAGAAAATAAAATGTTTAAGAGTATATTTTGACAACAAAAAATATTAGAAACTTTGCTATTATTGCGCACATAGATCATGGTAAATCAACTCTAGCAGACAGATTAATAGAGTTTTGTGGAGGACTTTCTAGTAGAGAAATGAAACAACAAGTTTTAGACTCTATGGAAATAGAAAGAGAAAGAGGTATTACAATTAAGGCTCAGTCTGTGAGATTAGAATATACTGATCATAATAAAAAAACTTTTATTTTAAATCTTATTGACACACCAGGGCATGTGGATTTTAGTTATGAAGTTTCAAGGTCTATGGCTGCTTGTGAGGGTGCATTGCTATTAGTTGATGCAAGCCAAGGTGTAGAAGCTCAAACTTTAGCTAACTCATGGCTAGCAATTGAAGCAGACTTAGAAATAATACCGGTACTTAATAAAATAGATCTACCTTCTTCTGAACCAGAAAGAATAAAAAAGCAGATAGAAGATATGATTGGTATAGATACGACTAATAGTGTTTCTGTTTCAGCTAAAACAGGTAAAGGAGTAGAGGGAGTTATTGAGAACCTAGTTAATTTATTACCTCCTCCAAGAGGAAGCGATAGCAAACCTTTACGAGTTTTATTGGTGGACTCTTGGTACGATACTTATCTTGGAGTTATGGTTTTGGTAAAGGTAGTAGATGGAGTTTTAAAAAAAGGTGATAAAATAAAACTATTATTATCAGAAAGTGAATATCAAATAGATAAGGTTGGTGTATTTAGACCAAAGCCAGAAGAAGTTAATGAACTAAAAGCTGGAGAAGTTGGGTTTATAACCGCAAATATCAAAGAAACATCTCAAGCATGGGTTGGAGACACTATAGTAGATAGCAAAAATATTCATAAGATAGCACCTTTACCAGGGTTTAAACCAAGTACACCGGTAGTATTTTGTGGTTTATATCCTATAGATGCTTCTGACTATGATCATTTAAAAGAGTCACTAAACAAATTAAAATTAAATGATAGTTCTTTTACATTTGAAAATGAGTCGAGTGTAGCATTAGGATTAGGGTTCAGATGTGGTTTTTTAGGTCTTCTACATTTAGAAATTATTCAGGAAAGACTCAAAAGAGAATTTTCTCTAGATTTAGTTGTAACGCCGCCTAGCGTAGTATACAAAGTATTAAAAACTAATGAAGAAGTTTTGGAAATACATAATCCGGCGGACTGGCCGGAGCAAACAAAAATAAAAGAAGTAAGAGAACCTTGGATAAATGCAACAATATTTTCTCCAGAAAGTTATCTAGGGGGTATATTAAAACTATGTATTGAAAAAAGAGGAATACAAAAAGATATTAATTTTTCTGGAAATAGAGTAATGATTAATTTTCATTTGCCTTTAAATGAAGTTATTTTTGATTTTCATGATAGAATTAAATCAATAAGTCAAGGTTATGCTAGTTTTGACTATGAAATTATTGATTACCAATCAGGAAAATTAGAAAAAGTAAATATATTAGTTAATGGGGAAAATGTGGAGAGTTTAGCATTTATTACTCATAAAGAAAAAGCAGTTAGCAGAGGAAGGGCTATATGCAGTAAATTAAAAGATAGCATACCCAAGCAACTTTTTAAAATCGCAATACAGGCAGCTATTGGATCTAAGGTTATAGCAAGAGAAACATTAGGCTCAATGAGAAAAGATGTAATAGCAAAATGTTACGGAGGTGATGTGACAAGAAAAAGAAAATTGTTAGAGAAACAAAAAGCTGGAAAAAAGAAAATGAAGCAAGTCGGAAATGTAAATATTCCGCAAGAAGCCTTTTTGGCTGCAATTAAGTTAGATAATTAAAATGAACAAGAAAAAAGCTTTGATTATTCTTCCTTCATATGCCATAGGAGGAGCAGAGAAAGTTATATGGTCATATTTTAATAATTTTAAAAACTCAAATATTTCACTTAAATTATTGGTAATTAATGCTAAAGACCCTCAAAGTAGATATAAGAATAAGGACATTATTAATTTAGATTTTTCTAGATTTATTTATGCTATTCCTAAGATTATAAGTATAATAAAAAAGGAAAACTTTAATGTGGTTATCTCTACATTTCCAAATACATCAGCATTATTATTATTTTTGAAATACTTAAATTTAATTAAAATTAAAATAATAGTAAGGCAACCTAACATAATAGAAAAATCTTTGAATGGAAGTTTAAAATTATATATTTTAAAACTCATATACAAATACTTTATCAAATTTACTGATGCAGTAATTGTTACATCAGAATATATGAAAGAAGAAATATTAAATTATAATTTAAATAGTGAAAAAATTTTTTTAATTAGAAATCCTATTAGTATCCAAAAGATCAGGAGAGGTATAATTCCTATTAGAACTGAAGCAGACAAAATTAAATTAATTTTTGTGGGAAGGTTAGTTTACCAAAAAGGCATAGACAGAATTTTACATTTATTTAAGAGCAGTCATAATATAGAGTTAATTGTTGTGGGTAAGGGAAGTTTTAAAAATGAGTTGCTTAAGAAAGTTAAAAATTTAAATGTAGAAAATAAAATTAAATTTTTAGGAGAAATTATAAACCCTTATAGCTTGATAGCAGGGTCTGACTATTTCATTTTACCTTCAAGGTGGGAAGGATTACCAAATTCTGTTTTAGAATCGTTAGCATTGGGAACACCAGTTCTTTCAACAAAACAAATATTCAGTTTAAATGACTTTAAAAAAAATATATCAAATAAAAGCATCATACTATTTAATGACATTTGTGATCTTTCTAAAAAAATCTATACTTTAGAGAGGAGAAAAGATTATAAGAATCCAAAACTTAGAAAATCTCTTTTGATAGATCATATCTCTCCGATAAATTTTAATAATAAAATAAATGAAATTATTTTAAAAATAGTATGAAAAAAAATATAAAAGTATTACATGTTATAGCTAGTTTAGGAAATGGAGGAGCAGAAAGGCAACTTGTAGAAATACTTAAGTATAACAGAAACCATGGTGTATTACTATTATCTCACGCTGATATATATAAAGAGACACTTGATAAACTAAATATAGAATATTGGGAAATGGGAGTAAAAAATAAATTACTAATATTTCTAAAAATATTTTTTTTAAGAAAAGTAATTAAGGATTATAAACCTGATGTTATTCAATCTTGGATGTACAATGCTTGTTTTTTTTGCTTGCTTTGTAAAATAATTAAGGTACATAACATACCATTAATTTGGAATATAAGGTGCTCTAATATGCTTTCGAAGTATTATTCTGTGTCTATGAAATTAGTTATTCATGCTTGTATTATCTTATCTAAAAATGCAGATAAAATAATATATAATTCCCATGCTGGAAAAGCTTATCATGAAAAAATAGGTTTTAGCCAAAAGTCAACGCGAGTAATTTATAATGGAATTGACTCTAAAAAATTTAATTCAATTTTAAAGCACAGAAAAAATTTAAGAAAAAAATATAATATTGGTGCAAATGATTTGGTTTTAATATGTGTTGCTAGAGTAGATCCTATGAAAAATTATAGCAACTTTTTAAAGGCATACAGAGGTTTAGAAAACACTTGTAATAAAAAAATTAAATTAGTATTAGCGGGAAAAGGAACTGATAAATTAGATTTGCCATATAATTGTATTGCTTTAGGTATGAAAAAAAATATAGAGTTTTATTACAATATTGCTGATATAGTAATAGTACCGTCAGTTTTTGGAGAAGGATTCTCAAATGTTTTAGTTGAGGGTATGTTAACGAATTTATTACCAATTGCCACTGAGGTAGGAGATTCAAGAAATATTATTGGAGGCACTGGTTTTGTAATAAGTGGCTCTAATGAAGAAATTTTAAAAAATGAATTATCAAGAATTATAAAAATAAAAAAAACAGTTATTAAAAACATGGGTAATGAGGCAAGAAGTAGAGCAGAAAAGTTATTTACAGTAGAAAAAATGATCAAATCATATAATAGTATTTTTTCAAAGGTGAAATTGTAAAATGTGCGGTTTTGCTGGGAAGATGGATATTAATGGTCTACAGAGAACTTCATATTTGGATAAGCAATTTCATAAAGCTTATAAAAGACTAAGGGCAAGGGGACCAGATGATAAAGGTATTTGGGTAGATAATAATATTTATCTTTTACACACAAGACTTAAAATATTGGATTTAAGCAAGGTTTCTTCTCAACCTATGCATAAAGATAATCATGTAATTTGTTTTAATGGTGAAATTTATAATTTTAAGGAGTTAAAATTAGAGTTAATTAAGAAAGGTCATCGTTTTGTCTCTAATGGAGATACAGAAGTTTTGATTTCTGCTTGGAAAGAGTGGGGGGTATCTATGTTAGAAAAACTAGATGGAATGTTTTCTTTTGTTATATGGGATATAAAAAAAAAAAGTTTATTCATAGCTAGAGATAGATTTGGAAAAAAGCCTTTAGTTTATTGTATACAAGAAAACTGCATTTTTTTTGCCTCAGATGTTAAAAGTTTAGCATGCATAGCTGAAGGAGGCGGAGTAAATAAAGAAGCTATTCATAGCTTATTTAGATTTAGGTTCATATATGAACCTATGACTATCTATAAAAAATTTACCAAATTATCTCCTGGCACTTTCATGAGTTTCAATAATTATGGGCCTAAGGTGGAAAACTGGTATTATAAAGATTCAATTAATCATCAATCAAGATTTCATAGCATTAAACAAATAAATTTCTTAGTAAATAGTGCAGTAAGCAAAAGACTAGTATCCGATGTTCCTTTAGGAATTTTTTTATCAGGTGGAATTGATTCCGCGATAATTATGCATTCCGTTGCCCAATCTGGCAAAAAAGTACCTACTTTTACTGTAGGGTTTAGTAATCAGAATAAATATTATGATGAGTCTGTAAGTGCAAAGAAAATATCAAAGTATTTTGGATTTGAAAATAAAACTATTTTTTTAGACGAAAAAAAAATTCTCAATAGCATTGATGAAATATTAGATGCAAATGACGAACCTTTTGCAGACTCTAGTGCTATTGCTATGCATATGATATCTCATTTAGTTAAGGATGAAATAAAAGTTGCTTTAACAGGCGACGGAGGAGACGAATTATTTGGAGGTTATAGCAAATATATTTCTTATAAATGGAAAAACTTGATGTTATTTTTACCAAATAAACTTAAATATGCATTAATTGCATGTTTATCAGACAATAAAGAAAATAGTTTTTTAAATTTTATGAGAAAGTTTAAAAGATTTTTAGAAAATTATGAAGAAAACTCAGATAATATGCAAATAAATTATCTTGATCAATTAAACAATACTGAATACGTTAGCCTTTTTGGTATAAAAAAAAAGAAATTACCTTGTCATTTATTTCTAGGTGGTCAAGAACTTAAAGGATTAAATAAAATATTATTTAGAGATTTTAGGTTCTCTTTACTGGGTGATATGTTAGTTAAACTAGATAGACACTCTATGGCAAATAGTATTGAATTAAGATCACCATTTTTAGATAAAGATTTAGTAAGTTTATCTTTTGATATACCGGATAAAAAAAAAATAGGTCTTTTAAATGGGAAACTTATATTAAAACAATGTTACAAAAGCAGTTTTCCGAGTTGGTACCTTAAAATGAAGAAAAAAGGTTTTGAAGTACCACTAAATAATTGGCTTAAAAGTGATTTGAAGTATTTGGTAGAAGAGTCTACGTCTTCTAATGTATTAGAGAGTCTTCATATAAAGAATAAAAATATTATTCATAGCTGGAAAGAAGATTTTTTTCAAGGAAATAGAGATAATTCTTGGAAATTATGGGTATTAATATCTTATTATCATTGGGCAAAAAGTAGTAACATTATTTAGCATCTATTATGAAAAAAAAAGTTATGTTTATAGTTACTGAGGATTGGTATTTCATATCGCATAGACTAAAGTTAGCTAGATATTTAATTAAAAAAGGATTTGATGTTTCTGTTTGCTGTAAAGATACTGGAAAAGCAACTGAAATAATTGAAAATGGAATATTTTATTTTCCTTTAAGTATTGATAGAAAATCATTCTCTTTGATAAAGTTTTTTAGGGAAAGTTTAAATATTATTAGAATTTTAAAGAAAGCTAAACCTGAAATAGTTCATTTAATATCAATGAGGCCAATTATGATTGGTCTATTATCGGCTTTTTTTATTAATAGTAAATTTTGTGCAACTTTTACTGGTATGGGTTTTTTATTTATAAAAAAAAATTTAAAAATATATTTCTTGAGAAAAATAATAATTATTTATCTCAAGATTTTTCTTAAATTTAAAAATTTATTTTTTATTGTTCAGAATAAAGATGATAATATTTTTTTTAAGCGTGTATTTAGTTTAAATAAAAATAAACTTAGAATTATAAGAGGATCAGGAATAGACATTAATTATTTTAAATATTCTGAGCAAATTGCTAAAGAAAATATCAGACTTTGTTATGCTGGAAGAATCATAAAGGATAAAGGTGTATTATCGTTAATAGCAGCATATAAAATAGCTAAAGATAAACATCCTAATTTAGAACTACACATAGCGGGAGATTTAGACGAAAAAAACCCTTCTAGTATTTCTAAAAACTACTTTAAAAAGCTTACGGATTTTAAAGATATATTCTATCTTGGCAATGTAAAGAATATAAAAAAATTCTGGCAACAAGCAGATATTGCTATTTTATTAAGTAAAAGAGAGGGACTTCCTCTAAGTTTGCTTGAGGCGGCAGCTACTGGTCGTCCGATAATATCAACGGACGTGACTGGTAGTAGGGAGATAGCTATAAATAATTACAATTCTATTAACATTAAAGAAGGTAGTGTGGAAGAATGTAGTAATGCGATATTAAAATTAATTAAAAATAAAAAACTAAGAGAAAAATATGGTAAAAATAGTAGAAAACTTGTAGAAGGTGATATGGCTCTTGAACAGGTCAATAGCCAATACTTTAGACTGTACAGAGATATAATATAATTAGAGGAAAATAATGGTATTTAATGAGAGAATTGCAGTTATAGGTTTAGGATATGTGGGGTTACCACTTGCAACTGAATTTGCAAAAAAATATAAAGTAGTAGGTTATGATATTGATATATCAAGAGTAATAGAACTAAAGAAAGGAATAGATAGAACTAAAGAGATTAGGTACAAGAAATTACTAATAAACAATAATTTGAATTTTACATATGACTCAAATGATATGAGGAATTCTGATTTTTTTATATTAACTGTTCCAACACCAATAAAAAAAAATAAAAAACCTGATTTATCTATCATAAAAAAAGCAGCTTTAACGGTAGCTAAAGTAATGAAAAATGGAGCTATCATAATTTTAGAAAGTACAGTATACCCTGGTATTACAGAAAATTATTTAGTTCCAATTTTAGAAAAATATTCAAAGTTTAAACATAAAAAAAACTTTTTTGTAGCATATAGTCCAGAAAGAATTAATCCTGGAGAAACAAAGTATAAACTTATAAATATAAAAAAAGTAGTAGGAGCAGATAGTAAAAAAACGCTTTCAAAAGTAAGTAAAATTTATGAAAAAATAATTAAAGTTGGTATACATAAAGTAAGTAGCATAAAGGTAGCAGAGGCATCGAAGGCAATAGAAAATGCTCAGAGAGATATTAATATTGCTTTTGTGAATGAGGTAATGATGCTTAGTGAAGCATTAAATATTAATTCTTATGAAGTATTAGAGGCAGCAAAAACTAAATGGAATTTTTTGGACTTTAAACCAGGATTAGTAGGAGGACATTGTATAGGAGTTGACCCATATTATTTAGCTGAAGCAGGAAAAAAGGTAAATTTCAATACTAAGATAATCTTAGCTGGCAGAAATTTAAATGATAGTATGCCAGATTATCTATTGAATAACATTAGCAGAAAGATAAAAAAAAACTCTAGAATCTTAGTACTTGGGTTGTCATTCAAAGAGGATGTAGGTGATATTAGAAATTCTAAATCTATAGAGCTAGTAAAGAAAATTAAAAAGGAAAAATTTGTTATTGATTGTTTCGATCCGAGAGTAAATCAAGAAGAATTAAAAAAGATTATAATTTAATAATGAATAAGCCTAAAGGAAAATATGATTGCATAATTGTTGCAGTAGCTCATAAAGAATTTAAGAAAATGAGTAAGAAAAAAATATCAGAATTAATTAAAAATAATAACTCTTATATTGTGGATATAAAAGCTATATGGAATAAAAAAATTTCAAATGAATTACAAAATTATTGGTGTCTTTAGTTATGTCTATTAGAAAAAAAAATATAAAGAATTTCTTCAACTCACCTAAAATGAATAGACAAAAATGGCTTAAAAAAGGTAAAACTTTTCATGCCGAAGATATTAGGTTTTTAAAGGAAATTATTCCTGAAAAAAGTAATATTTTAGAATTAGGTTGTGGAAATGGTCATTTACTATCTTCCTTAAAGCCTAATTACGGCCTAGGCATAGATTTCAGCAGAAAGCTCATTAAGGAAGCCAAAGAAAAATATAGCGAATTAAATTTCATTGAAGCTGATATAGAAAAATTATCAGTTAATTTAAATAGTAAAATTAAACTCGATTTTGTAATTATATGTGACACTGTTGGATATTTAGAAGATATAACAGAAACCTTAAACAATTTGCATAATTTTTTTAATGAGGACACTAGATTGATAGTATCATACTATTCTCCTTTGTGGGCACCATTATTGAATTTGGCTACTTTGTTTAAACTTAAAATGTCCAATATAAATTCAACCTTACTTGGTACGTCTGATATTTTTAATTTTCTTGAAAGCTCTAAATTTCAAACAGTTCGTATAGACAGAAAAATTTTAATACCTTTTGGTTTATTTGGGTTAGAAAGACTAATTAATAGGTATATTGCTGCGCTACCTATATTTTCAAGTTTTTGTCTGAGGCATTATAATATCTCTAGATCATTAAAGGTGATTGATAAGACCAAAAAAAAATCTGCAAGTGTAATTATACCATGCAAAAATGAAAGAGGTAATATTAGCAATGCTATACAAAGATTACCTAAATTTACTGATAAAATAGAGGTAATTTTTGTTGAAGGTAATTCTAGCGACGGTACTTGGGAGGAAATACAAAAGGTAATTAAAGTTAATAAAAAAGAGTGCAATAAAATTATAATTAAAGCTTTTAAGCAGCCAACTGAAGGAAAAGCAGATGCTGTTTTTTATGCTTTTGATAAAGCATCTAATGACATACTAATTATTTTAGACGGAGATTTAACAGTAGCACCTGAGACATTAAAAAAGTTTTGGGAAAAAATTTCTACAGGAGAAGCTGAATACATTAATGGATCTAGATTGATTTATCCTATGGATAATAATGCAATGAGATTTTTAAATTATATAGCTAATAAATTATTTTCTATATTATTCACCTGGCTTTTGGGACAAAGATTCACAGATACATTATGTGGTACAAAAGTTATGAGTAAAAAAAATTATTTAAGAGCAAAAAAGAAAAATAAAGATTTAGGAAACTTTGATCCATTTGGAGATTTTTTTTTAATATTTGGTGCCTCAAGGCTATGCTTAAAAATTAATGAAGTACCTATAAGATACAGAGCTAGAGTATATGGAGAAACGCAAATTTCAAGATTTACTCATGGTGTTTTATTGATAAGAATGTTGATTTTTGCTTTTTTAAAAATTAAAGCAATATAGTTGTATATTATGAAATTTATTGTTTTAAAACTATTATCATTTTTTGACTTTTTTCACAAAAAAAAAGTAATTTATGGACTGAAATCTATACTTAAAAATGACAATAATGTTATCTTTGATGTTGGTGCTCATCATGGAGAAAGTATATTTTTTTTTAAGAAAAAATTAGGTATATCTAGAATATTCTCTTTTGAACCATTAAAAAGTAATTTTTATTTTTTAAAAAAAAATACTAAAAATTTAAAAATATATATAACCTACTGTAATTTTGCTCTGGGGTGCAAAAAAGAGCAAAGAAATATAAAAGAGATGACAGAAACATCATCATCTACTCTCAACGAAATTAATGAGAACTCTGATTATTATAAGAGAAAAAAGTTTTTATTAGGGCTTAAAAAAAATGAAAGCATGTATAAGGAAAGAAAAATAACAATTGATAAGGCAACTAATATTATAAAAAAATTTAAAATAAAAAAAGTTGATTTATTAAAAATTGATACTGAGGGATATGAATATAATGTTATAAAAGGCTTTGGGAAAGATTTAAGAAAGGTAAAAGTAATATTATTTGAACATCACTATGACCTTATGATAAAAAAAGAATATAAGTTTAAGGATATAAATAAATATTTAATTAAAAGAAATTTTCAAATTCAATATAAATTTAAAATGCCTTTTAGAAAAACATTTGAATATATTTATATTAACAAAAGAGAATATAATGCTTAATAGCTTCTCTTTTTTTTTCTTTGCAGTATTTATACGAATATTATTTTTATTATTACAAAACCCTCTGCCGGAAAATTTAATTGAGGATGAATTACTTTATTGGCAGGGAGCTCTCAGTTATTTAGAAAAAGGTTATTTAGAAAATTCAATTAAAACAGAGAGAATGTCCGGAGTTTTTATTTACTTAAAAATATTATTGTTAATAAGTTTTAAAAATTTAAAGGCTTTATTAATACTACAATCAATAATAGATGCTTTAACTTGTGTAGTCATTTATAAAACTGGTAAAATGATTTTTCCTAAACAACAATTTTACATAGGTTTATCAGCAATATTTTCACCACTTATGATTATCATTTCTGCCCAGGTATTATCTGATACTATTTTTCTATTTTTTTTTAGTCTCTTTCTTTACTTTTCTTTGAAGGTGATTTTAAGTAATAATAAATTATTTTTTAACATAGCATTATCAGGTTTATTATTAGGCTTATCTACCTCAATAAGATCTATTACTTATCCTTTAATTTTTTTATCTTTATTACCATTTGTAGTTATTCTGGTTAGGAAAAAAATTTTTAGATATAAAATATCATTTGTTTGCATAGTATTTTTATTTTTCTCTATTTTACCTATTTCATTGAGGTTATTTAATAATATACAAAACCATAATTCTTATTCTTTAACCAATCAAACAGGAATTCACTTAGCATATTGGGTAATACCAACAATGCTTACGGAAACATTAAACATTAGTAGAAAAGAAGCTTTAGAAATAGTTAATAAAGAGAGAAACAAGTATATCTTTACGAATGATCCTTATAAAAATGACAAACTATTAAGGAAAGTTAGTTATGAAGTATTATCTAATATAGAAAAAACTGATATATTTATACAATGGTGTAAAGGAGCAATAATTAATTTAACTGCTCCGTCTATTTTTTTGAATAAGGATTTGAGAGCATTACCACATCCTTCATTTTATGAAACAGGAAATCTATTAGAGTGGTTAAGGTTACTGGCAACAAAATCTGAATATTTTAATTATTTTATTATTATTATTCTATCTTCCATTACGTCTTTATTTACTATAGCCTCACTCATAATTGGACCTTTATTTATTTTTAAAGAAAACAAAGTCTTATTTTTTTTAACTTTGCTTTACCTTTTATATTTTTTATTGATAACTGGACCTGTATTATCACCAAAATATATTTTTCCAATTCTACCCTGCATTTTTTTATACCAAGGAATTACTATTTACAAAATTTCAGATAAATTGAAACATTTAAAATATTTTAATTCTTTAAAAGATTGATATACTCATCTATTGTTTTTTTCAAACCAGTTTCTAAATCTATTTTGGGTGACCAACCCATTTGCATGATTTTGCTGCAATCAAGTTTTTTAAGCATTGTGCCATCAGGCATTTTATTATTTAATACTAGTTTTCCTTCCCAATTTACTATGCTAGCTATCAGTTTAGCTAATTCTATGATGGAAATTTCTTTTGAGGAACCAACGTTAATTGGTTCTGAAGAAGAGTAGTTTTCCGCTAAAAAATATACAGCATCGGCTAAATCATTTACGTGAAGAAAATCTCTTTTGGGCTTACCACTTCCCCATATTTCTATACTTTTTTTTTCAAATTTTTTAGCATTGACTATTTTATTTATTAAGGCGGCTAATACATGTGAGTTTTCTAAGTTATAATTATCATTAGTTCCATATAAGTTAGTAGGCATTACCGTTATAAAGTCTTTATTATGTTCTTGAAAGTAGTAGCTACATAATTTCAAACCAGCGATTTTTGCTATAGCATAACCTTCATTAGTTTTTTCTAAAGGCTTACTTAGCAAACATTCTTCTTTGATAGGTTGTTCTGCTTCTCTGGGATAAATACATGATGAACCTAAAAATATTAACTTTTTTATATTATTTTCTGCTGCGGCTTTTATTATATTATTTTGTATCATCAAGTTTTCATATAAAAAACTTGTTTGATTAGTCTTATTTGCAAGGATCCCACCTACTTTGGCAGCCGCTAAAAAAATTACTTCAGGAGAATTTTTTTTTATCCATTTAAATGTTTCACTTTGATTAGTTAGGTCTAAAGATTTTTTATCAACAGTTATTACTTTAAGTTTATTTTTAGTAAGATTTTTTAAGATTGCTTTTCCAACCATTCCGTTATGTCCCGCAACCCAAATTTTTTTATATTTAAGATCGAATTGATAATTTTTTTTCACAATTCAATCCAAAGCTTTAATATCACTCTGAACCATTTCAGATACCATGCTTTTAAAGGAAATTTTAGGAAACCAATTTAATTTCTGTTTTGCTTTTTTAGCATCCCCTTCTAGATAATCTACTTCTGTCGGTCTAAAATATCTTTTATCAATTTCAATTAAGACTTTGTTATTAATAGTATCTATGCCTTTTTCTTTGATTCCCTCTCCAGACCAAGATAAATTAATACCAATTTCTTTGAAGGCTATTTCACAAAAATCTCTAACTGTATAGCTTTTACCTGTTGCTAGAACAAAATCTTCTGGTTGACTATATTGTAAGATTTTCCACATTCCTTCTACATAGTCTTTTGCATGTCCCCAATCTCTTTTGGCATTAAGGTTTCCAAGGTATAATTTATCTTGTTTTCCTTTTAGAATAGCTGCTACTGCTCTAGTAATTTTTCTTGTAACAAATGTTTCACCTCTTAGCGGGCTTTCGTGATTAAATAAAATTCCATTACTAGCGAATAATCCGTAGGCCTCCCTATAATTTACAGTAACCCAATAGGAATAAAGTTTAGCTGCTGCGTAAGGACTCCTTGGCTGAAATTTAGTATTTTCATTTTGTGGCGGTAAAGACTTTCCAAACATTTCTGAGGTAGAAGCTTGATAAAATTTTACTTTTTTTGTAAAATTTAGGGTTCTTATAGCCTCTAACAGTCTGATTGTTCCAAGTGCGTCAGAATTTGCTGTGTACTCCGGTGTTTCAAAACTGACTTGTACATGGCTTTGTGCACCTAAATTATAAATTTCGTCAGGTTTCGTACTTTGTATAATTCGGATTAAGTTTGAAGAGTCGGTTAAATCACCATAATGTAAAAAAAATTTTTGGCTTTTTTCGTGCGGGTCCACATATATATTCTCTAACCTTCCAGTATTAAATGACGATGACCTTCTTTTAATTCCATGAACTTGATAATTTTTATTTAATAAAAATCTAGCAAGATAAGCACCATCTTGTCCGGTCACTCCAGTGATTAAGGCAGTTTTCTTAGTCAATAAAAATCTCTTATTTTTTCTATATAATTAGTTTATATTACAATATTATATGAAACAAATCTAGTTAAGGTTATATTGCATTTAAAATACAATACTATTATATCCACTTTATTTTCTCTTCTTGCAACTTGGGTAATATTTGCGGCAATGCCATATTTTATGCTAAGTGGTACTTTCCCTCAAATTGACACACAAGTAATTTTCTTACATTCGTTGTGTGGAATTATGTTTTTTTATTTTTCAATATTATTATATTTTAACAAATATAACCTAGGGCAGCTTAAACATCCTTTAATAGTTATACCATTTTTGCTAGCTATTTTTGGATTAATTACAAGTTTATTTAATAAAAATCCGAATGTTTCTTTTTCAGGTTCACCTCAAATAGGCCAAGGAGTTTTTTGGTATTTTGATTTAACTATAATGTGTATTATTTTTTCTCAAACAATGCTAATTAAAAAAATAAGATTTTCTATATTCATAAATTTATTATTTTTAACCGCATTCGTAAGCTTTTTTACATTTTTTCCTCGTTGGCAAGGTCTTCCAATTAGCTTTTATTTTTTTACAGATTATTTGTGTTTTTATGGAGTGTTATGCTTTATTTTATTTACTACATTTTCTAATAAAATCTATCTTAATATTTTAGTTTTTTTAATTTTAGGCCTATATTTATTATTGTTAGACAATAGAGCGGCAGTTCTATTTTGGATGACAACACTTATTACTGGTTTATTGTATTATGGTATTAATTCATTTAAAAGAAATCAAACATTCAATCAATTAAAGATATTTTTATTTTCAAATGGAATGTTCGTATTTTTAATTTGTTTAATTTCATTTTTAATTCTTTTTTGTTCTATCTTTTTCTGGTCAGGAGACTTTAATCTTCCAGAGAATATTAAAGGTACTATATTAGATGCTCCAGTAGTAAGAGGAAAAATAATTGAAACTAGTCTATATAGTTTACTTAATTTTAAGACTTTAATTATTGGTAACGGATGGGGTGTAGTTCCTGAACTGCTTTTAGAGAATATGAAGAATTGGCAGTATGATGAACTAAGACTAGGCTATAATCTTCATTTTCATACCCATAATGAAATTGCTGAACATTTGGTATCATTGGGTTTAGTAGGAGGAATATTATATTTAGCATACGTATATTTTATTTTCAGAGAATCCAATAAACTAGGTTTTTCTGCAAAGTTAGGTTGGTTGTTATTTTTTAAAATTAATTGCTTTTGGTTTTTGTGGACAGGTACTTTTACAATATTTGCAGTAGTAGTAAGTTGTTTTATTACGTATGAATTTAGTTCTATTAAAAAACCAAAAATATATGATAATAATAAATTCAGCAGACTTTTTTTATCATTATGCACCGCATGTATAGGTTTTTTTCTTTTTTATGGTGCATTTTTAACTTATCACTCTACAAAAATTAATAATTTATTAAATTATACAGCTATATCAGAGAGCATAAAAAGTAATGAAAATGCTAATAAAAATGAATGTCTAGGTTTCTATAAGGATTATCAAAGAGGAGATTTTGTTCTAAATAGATATATTTTTATATTTACATCTAGTGTTATGTCAAGAAATAATGAAGATATTAATGATCAAGAACTAGATGTAATGAATGTCTTAAAATGTAAAGCTGAAAAGATTATTGAATCAAAAAAATTTAGTTCTTCTTTGTTAGCTACAGCTATGAAAATGGATGCTGAATACTATTATAAATTTGTAAATAGTGGCTATAAAAGAGATTCAATAACTATTGATTATGATAAATGGTTTCATAAAGCTCTTCTTGTAGCTGAAAAAATGCCTAAAAGGGGCGATTTGCTCTTACCATTTTTATCCTACGCTGTGATTAAAAATAAATTAAATGATGCAGTTGAAATATGTCAGAAAAAAATAGTTGGAATAGAATCATTTTGCTCTCTTATACAAGTTAATAGTATTTTAGCTAATTCTTCTCTTGATGACTTAGCAATAAAAAAGAGTATAAATTTGCTTAAGAAAGCTATAGAAAAAGGACTATTTAATGAATTAACTTACGGTTTTTGGTTTGGAAGTTGTGAATTTCCTAATGAACGTTTTTGTGCTTATGGCTTAAAAGGAATACCTTTATCAGCCGATATTATTTTTCTTATATCAGACAAAGAAAAGGAAAGATTAGAAAGTATTATTAAATAAGACTGTGGCATATTTGCAACATTTTTAGATATTTTTAAAATATATAAAAACTTATTTTAAATTATGAATTTATGCGTATACTTATTTTGTTAAACAATTGTTTATTAATGGAGAAAATTATGAATTTTTTTAAAAACTTTTTGGTACTAAGTTTGCTAACCTTGTCAGCACTGGTACTTAATAGTAGAGCTTATGCTTATGGAGATTATGGTTTAAGTTGTACTAACGATGTATATGGTATTCACTTATATGCTGCTTCAGGAGACTTTGTGACCCAAGGCACTGGAGATTACGGGGTTTATACTGGTCTTAATTGTGCCTATGCTGGAGGAGGAAGAACTAACAGTTCTGCTATTGTAGGTGGTGATATTGCTCGTATGGCTGCAAACTCAGTTATAGGTGCGGTTTCAGGAAGATTATCTGCTGCAATGTCTCACAGTAGTGATACAGCTGCACATATGTCATATTCTTCAAACGGAAACGGGATTGGAATGGCAGCCAACCATATTGTTGGTGGATTAAGTGTTTGGACTAATTTTGCTAATTCTAACTTTGAGAATGATCAAACCTTCACTAACGTCCAATTAGACAGTAACAATTATGATGGTGATGCATCTGCAGTAACAGTAGGTGTTGATAAAAGATTAGGAAATCTAATTGTTGGATTATCATACACAGCATTTGACTCAGATATTGACACAAGTGTTAACAAAGGAAACATAAAAACTGAAGGTGAAACTATAGGTCTTTATGTTGGTTTAAATACTGGAGCGGTTACGATCTCAGCTGGTGCCGGGCAAGGTGAATATGAAATCGACACTACTAGAGAAGATCTAGGAAGTGGTACGACCATTTCAGCTAGTGATATTACAGCAGACGTAATGTACTATCATCTAGGAGTATCAGGTGAAATGAACAGAGGTAAACTATCATTTAGACCAAGAGTAGCTTACAGAAACTTCGACTTAGACGTGCCTGCTTTTACTGACGTTGTACCAAACGACGGTAACTCTATAGATGGTGCTGGATTTACTACAAGAGATGACTCAATAGCAGGAAAAACTTACAGCTCTGATATGACTGAAGTAGGTCTGGGCATTGCTTTATCTACAAGTGCTAAGATTACACCTTTCGTTGACTTATCTTATGTGAGTGAAGATACTACATCAGCAGCTTATAACAATGAAGCAGTGAATGACTCTGGTGCTGATTTAGCAGCATCTGCTCCTGACGGTTATGTAACTTACGGTGCAGGACTGATGATAAACTTACAGAGTAAGATTTCAGGTTATCTTGCAGTGAATGAAGTCACAAATAGAGATGATTATTCAGAAACTACTGTTTCTGGTTCTTTAAAACTTAAGTTTTAAAATCTAAATAATTGTTGATTTAAATCCTTCCCTAGAATTAGGGAAGGATTTTTTTTATTCAGTTGATTTAAACTTTGTTTTTTGAATACAATATATAGTTGTTAAGGGTATTACTAATGTAATTACCATGAGACTAATTAGTAGATTATCCAAGTTATCATAATTAGCTTTAATTAAAACTTCATTGGAATCGGTATCCAAAACTTCTCTACTAATAACAAAAATCTTATTTAAATAGCTAGTAAACAACTCTCTTGCAGATAGGGCTATATTTGTAAAAGAGGCAAACACAGCAAAAAAAGTAGCTTTATATTTGGAAGGAGCATTTTTCGCAATCCATGCCAATAAGGGTATCATAGCAACTTGGGCTAAAGGCGACTCAACTGCAGTATTTAAGATCGCTATGAATTTAGCATCAACTACGCCGTTGGTAATTATACTTGTATATTCATGCAATTCATAATACATAAACAAACTGGGAAAATATAGCACAGTTGAAAGTATACTAAGAATAATAAAAAGTTTAGCAATAGTAGTATTCATCATTACCTTTCTTAAAATAATCATTCCTATTAAAGTAATTGAAGCTGAAGTGATTGATAATACGGAAAAAAAACTTTGATTAAATCCAAGAATATCAATTTCAAACCAATTCAAGCCTGCTCCAGGACTGGGCATAGCTCTAAATACAAATATTATTATAGCTGTTCCTACAATAGTGTGTTGATCTGCTTTTTTTAAATCTTTTATCAGTAGTCGCATTAATATAGCAATTAATAATAATGAACTTAATAAAATAATTTCTTTAGAAAATAATAGGTTTAAAGAGCCTAAAAAAATTGTAAATATAACAAAAATACAGCTACCTATAAAAATTTGGTAGTCTAATTTGGTCGTATTAAATTTTATAGCTTTTTTTTCAATTTTATTTAAATAATTGAATAATATTATACCAGACACTGATATTATAGGAATTATTAGTGCAAACAGATAAACTTTTCCATAAAGTAAGTTTATTTGTGGGTTGTTAGTATCAACGTCTTTAAATATTAAAAAATTTATCAAACCTACGATTAGAGAACCTAGTATAATGGCAAATCTGCCATATAATTGGACAACAGTGTGCTCTTTTTTAGAAATTTTACTTTCTATATTCTTAGGTTCATTTTTAAAGTCTGGCTCTACAGCTTCAACAGTCATAGCATCTGCTACAACGTCTTGTAATACATAACCTATTGGAGTTAATATAGAGCTAAAAATAAACCAAATTTTAATATCCAAATATATTAGCATGGAGTTTTTGTGAACCAATATGCCGTACATTATTAACAAGCTTACTGATACAAGTATGGCTCCTAAATATACAAAATATTGTTTTAGGTTCCAATATTTATCAATTAAAAAACCTATGGGCATTTTTAAGGCCCATGGTATTCCTGCCCAGAACCCTATAGAGGCAATAAAAGTAGCTGATAAGCTTAAGAAATCTTTTATAAAAAAAATACCAACTATACTTGTTAGTCCAGATATTCCTGCTGAGGCATAAATTAATAAGGGTGGTAAATAAGCCATTTTGAATATAGGCATATTTAATTACCTTTTATATATATCTTTATATCTTATTATATCATCTTCTTCTAAATACTCACCAGTTTGAACTTCTATCATAATAAGATCTTTTTTTGACTTATTTTCTATTCTATGAATTTCTCCTTTTTTTATAAAGGTTGATTGATTAGCATTTAATTTAAATTGTTTTTTTCCTTTGATGATAAAGGCAGATCCTTGAATAACAACCCAGTGTTCAGAGCGCTTAAGGTGCTTTTGTAATGAAATTTTCTGGCCAGGTAAAATATGTAATTTCTTTACTTTATATCCATTACCTTGATCTAAATTAATAAAACTTCCCCAAGGTCTATTTGACTCTGATTCATTAAGAAGTATTTTATTGTCTGGATTATGTATTTTTTTTACAAGCTCTTTAATAGCACTAACTTCGCCTTTTTTTGATACTAAGGTTATATCTTTAGTATTGATTATATTTAAATCTTTTACACTATGCGTAATAAGAATTTTGTGATTAGAAAATGTAAAGCAGTTTTCAGTATTCACGTTTTTAACATTACCTATAGATTTTTTAATTTTATAAATTGACTCAAAAGTACCTAAATCGCTCCACATTACATCTAATTTGACTACTATTTTTTTAAACTCTCTTTCGAGTATGGCATAGTCGAAAGAAATTGAAGAGATTTGATCCCATCCTTTTTTTCCTAGGAGTATAAATTCCATTTCTTTACGTGAGCATTTAAAGCTTTTTCTTGCTAATAAAAAAAGTTTTTTATCAAATTGATTAAAAAGTGATTTCAAATAACTATTTTTAACTATCACTATACCAGAGTTCCATAGCGCGTCTATTTTATGTAACTTTATTGCTCTTACCTTTTTAGGTTTTTCTATAAAAGATTCAACTTCAAAGCAGTTTTTATATCTATGATTTTTTTTATATTTAATATAACCGTAATTTTCGTTAGGTTCTTTGCTCTTTAAACCAAGAATTACTAATTTATCATCTAATGCAATCTTATAAGCCTTTGACAAGGCATTAATAAATTTTTTCTTATTTTTTATATGATGATCAGACGGAAGAAAACAGAGTATTTCATTATTTTTACAAAAAAAACTAGATATGGCAAAAGCCGGTGCGGTGTTTTTCGGAGATTCTTCCAATAAAATTTTATCATATTTTGTTTTACAGTTTCTGATACTTTTTAAAATATTAAATCTCTGATTTTTATTTGAAATTATAATAGGGTTTGCAAAATTTGTGTTATCAATTCTGTGTAAGGTATCCTCAAATAAATTTGTTTTTTTATTAAAGATATCAAAGAATTGTTTAGGTTTATTTTTTGTGGATAAAGGCCAAAGTCTAGTACCAGATCCGCCTGAAAGAATAATAGGCTTAATTTTCATTGCTCAGTGAATTTTCTCTTAGATATTTTATTGTATTAATTAATTTAGTTGTGTCTGAGATACCTCTATAAGACATTTTTGTTCCGGGAGCCCAATCTTTAGGTTTTTCTAAAAAGTAATATAAGTTTTTTAAATCCCAATCTTTATCCATTTTGAGTAGGGTTTTCGAATATTTATAATCTGACAAACTACCTATTTTTCTATTTATGATGTTAGCTAAAGATGGACCTATTTTATTCTTAATTGGTAAATTGAAATCATGACAAGATGCGCAGTTTTTATTAACAAAACTCTTCCCTGCGTCAAAATCTGCTTTTTCTAATAGTTGATCTAGTTCTGATGCTGTAATTGTTTGTAATTCTGAGTCTGTTTCTATTTTAGTTAGGCTTTTATCATTTTTATCATCTACTTCTTCCAAATTATAAGAAAGCTTAATATTTTTTTTTTTTTCCAAATCATAGAGTAACTCACTTAAAAATGAAGCTAATAAGTATACTAATAAAGAAGATAAAATTGCGCACAATAGTTTGTTTGACTCAGATGACATGTTTATTCCAATTATAAGTTTATAACTATATTATTATTTTTATATTTATTTTATATTAAGGTAAAGATTAAAATAAATTTATGAAAAATGATACTTTAATAGTAATCCCTGTTAGAATGGCGTCTAAAAGGTTGCCGGGAAAACCATTAATTGAAATAAATGGTAAAGCCATGGTCGCTCATGTGTGGGAAAGGGCAAGATTATCTAGAAGCGGAGATGTAATAGTTGCTTGCTGCGATAAGGAAGTTAAAGATTACCTTAAAAAAAATAATATACCTTTTGTGATGACTAAAAAAAAACTTAATAGCGGCACTGATAGGGTATATGAGGCAGTTTATGTTTCATCAAAAAAAAACTATTACAAGTACATTATTAATCTACAAGGAGATATTCCAGATATTTCTCCGAATAGTATTAAGAAATTAGTTTCGATTATCAAAAAAAAATCTGTGCGTATGGCTACTTTAGTGTCCAAAATTAAAGATTCTAAGTCTGTTAATGACAAAAATATTGTAAAGGCTGTTATTGCTAAAAATTCTGAATTAAACAAAGCACTTTATTTTTCAAGGGCTCCTATTCCCTATAACGCTAAAGAGGCTTTTGAACACATAGGAATATATGCTTATAAAATTGATACTTTAAAGAATTTTGTAAATTTGAAAATTGGTAAACTAGAAATAACAGAATCTTTAGAACAATTAAGAGCATTAGAAAACGGCATAGAAATTATTGTAGGCAAAGTTAGTAAAGCTCCATATAGTATAGATACTATTGAAGATTTAAAATTTTTTTTAAAACGAGTTAACAAATGAAAAAAAAAATAGCATACCAAGGCAGACCAGGAGCTTACTCTCATTTAGTATGTATAAAAGGCTTTCCTAATTATGAACCAGTATCATGTGAATCGTTTGAAGAAGTTTTTAAAAAAACTGAAAATAATGAAACTGAAATATCTTTGATCCCAATAGAAAATTCTCAGGCAGGCAGAGTTGCTGACATTCATAATTTATTGCCAATGTCAAATTTAGTAATTACTGGAGAATATTTTCATAAAGTGAGCCATTATTTATTAGGGTGTAAAGGAAGTTCTTTAATTTCGATTAAAACTGCTGAGAGTCATTTACATGCTTTAGCACAATGTAAAGATTTTTTAGTTAAAAATAAAATTAAACCAATAATAAGTGCAGATACTGCAGGAGCTGCAGAAGAAATATCTAAAACTAAAGATAAAAGCAGGGCTGCAATAGCGTCAGAGTTAGCAGCTAAAATATATGATTTAAATATCATAAGTAATAATATAGAAGATGCTACTCATAACACTACAAGGTTTCTAATTATGAAAGAAAACTTTGAAGAAGAGAGACTAAGGAATACTGACTATATTACTAGTTTTATTTTTCAAGTAAGGAATATACCTTCTGCATTATTTAAAGCATTAGGAGGTTTTTCTACTAACAAAATAAATATGTTAAAGCTGGAAAGTTATATGCTTAAAGGTTCATTTAAAGCTACTCAATTTTATGTTGATATAGAAGGACACCCTGAAGATGATAATGTAAAACAAGCATTTGAAGAGCTAGGTTTTTTTTCAAAAGAAGTAAAAATTTTGGGTTATTATCCTGCTTCAGAATACAGAAAAGATTAGTCTAATTTTTTTGCCAATTTGATATTAAGCTGTAAGCTATAGCATATTTTCTAGGAAGTATAATTTTTCTTCTTTTTTTCAAACTTAAAAGTTCTTGTTTAGTAACCCAAATAGCATCTTCAATCTCAAATTTATTTATTCTTAGCCTTATTGAAGAACTCATTGCTTCAAAGCCTACCATAAGATTATTAGCAAAAGGCCAAAATTGAGAGAAAAGATAATTTAAATTTTTTAATTTCAGTCCAACTTCTTCATAAGCTTCTCTCATTACGGTTTCTTCTAAAGACTCATTTGGTTCACAAAATCCTGCAATGCATGAATATAGGTCTTGTTTCCAGTTTTTATTTCTAGCTAATAAGATTCTATTATTATTTTTAATTAATATAATTACTGTAGGATCTATTTTAGGAAATATTTTTTTTAAACAATTATTATTCGAGCACTCTATGACATTTTTCAAATTTTTAAACTTATTTTTTGCTCCACATTTAGAACAAAATTTATTTTCTCCTCTCCATTTTTCTAAGAAAAATAAAGAAGACAAATAAGATATTTGATCATCAGCAACTAAATTTATACAGTCTCTCAGATTTACTAAAGAGAAACTCTTATCCTTAGATAAACTCTTGAGTTTTGTTAATGATATAGATGCCCCTACAAAAATAGTATTCCCTTTTTTTCCTAGAAGATAAAGGTTTTCTTTCTTTATTTGTAAATTCTTAAATCCTTTAAACCTTAAAAAGCAATCTTTATTGTTGAATAAAACTATTTTATTATCCAATATAAAAGAGCATTTGTAAAACAAGCTGGATTTGAAAAAATTTAGATTGCTTTCAAAATCAATCCTGTTTTTAACTGAAAATAAGTGCAAATTCTGCATTTTTAATACTAACTATTATTTAATTAATTTACATGATATTATTTTAATTGGAAGGTTTAGTTGGATATTTTCAAATACTTAACCAGTCAGGTCTGAAAAGAAGCAGCTGAGGTATTTTAAGATAGGTCAGCTAAGCTTTCCTTAGGAAAAAAAATGATAGAATATAAAGTATTATCAAGAAAATATAGACCAAAAAAGTTAGAAGATGTTGTTGGGCAGGATTTTACTATAAAAACTTTAACTAATGCATTTGTGCAAGAAAAATTAGCTCATGCTTTTTTATTCACGGGCATCAGAGGTGTAGGCAAAACTACGATTGCGCGAATAATAGCAATGGGATTGAATTGTGAAAAAGAAAATAAACCAATAGCTAATCCCTGTGGTGTTTGTTCTAATTGCAAGGCAATTCTTAAAGATAGATACGAAGATGTTTTAGAAATAGATGCTGCTTCTAATACTGGAATAGATGACGTAAGAGAAATAATAAGTTCATTAAAATATAGACCGTCCAAAGGTAATTATAAAGTTTTTATCATAGACGAAGTTCATATGCTCTCAAATTCAGCATTCAACGCATTATTGAAGACCATAGAAGAACCACCCAGCTTTGTTAAATTTATATTTTGTACTACTGAAATGCAAAAAATTCCTATTACCATAGTATCAAGGTGTCAAAAATATAATTTGAATAGAGTTATTGCAATAGAACTTACTAACTATTTGGAAAAAATAGTTGAATTAGAAAAAATAAAAATATCTAAAGAT
>CACGBM010000003.1 GCA_902571315.1 Rhodospirillaceae bacterium | reverse complement strand
CTTTTGCATTTTTAACTGAAAATAATTATTTTAATATTCCTAAACTACTATTGCCTAAAGATACAAAAAATGAAGGAAACTTTATTATAAGTTTAGGTAACCTCTGTAAATGGCTTGGAAAATATGCAGAAAATCTTGGAGTTGACATTTTTCCTGGTTTTGTTGCCAAAGACATCCTGTTTGAGAATAATGCTGTAAAAGGAATTATTACTGGAGAAAAAGGTGTAGATAAAAATGGTAATAAGTCAGACCTATATGAACCAGCAATCGCATTAAAAGGGAGACAAACAATTTTTGCTGAGGGTTGTAGGGGTCATTTAGGAAAAAAACTCATAAAAAAATTTGGTTTATACGAAAGTAATCAATTTCAAACCTATGCTCTAGGTTTAAAAGAATTATGGGAAGTAAATAATAGTACTTTAAATAAAGGAGATGTTTTTCATTCTATTGGCTGGCCGCTTTATAATAATGCTTATGGTGGTTCTTTTGTTTATAAGTTGTCAGATACACTTTTATCTATAGGTTTTGTGGTAGGATTAGATTACAAAAATCCTTACTTAAATCCTTATGAGGAATTTCAAAAATTTAAAACACATAAAAAAATAAAAACTATACTCAATAAAGGTAAAAGAATTTCTTATGGTGCTAGAGCGTTAAATGAAGGAGGTTTTCAATCCTTACCAAAGTTCTCTTTTCCTGGTGGTTTAATAATAGGATGCGATGCTGGAACATTAAATGTACTAAAAATAAAAGGAACACATAACGCTATGAAATCTGGTATTATGGCTGCTGAGAGTTTTTATGAAGACTCGGTAACGAATACAAAATCTCTAGAACTTTGTGATTATAATACAAAATTTAAAAATAGTTTCATACATAAAGAACTTTACAAGTCAAGGAATGTAAGGCCAGGATTTAATAAAGGGTTACTGTTAGGTACATTAAATACTTTTGTTGATCAAAAGATATTTAGAGGAAATGCTCCTTGGACTTTGACTCATCACAAAAAAGATAATAACTCTCTAAATAATATAAAAGAATCTAAGAAGTTATTATACTCTTCAAAAAAAGATAATATTTTTAGTTTTGATAGACTTACAAATGTATCTTATTCTGGAACTAATCATAAAGAAAATCAACCTAATCATCTAAAAATTTTGCAAGATTCCATTCCTATTGAACACAATCATAAGCAATATTTTTCTCCAGAAACAAGATATTGCCCGGCTGGAGTTTATGAAATAGTAAATATAGACAACGAAGGACCAAGCTTGCAGATTAATTTTCAGAACTGTCTCCACTGCAAGACATGTGATATTAAAGATCCTCTTCAAAATATAAATTGGACTCCTCCTGAAGGTGGAGAAGGACCTAGATATTCAAATATGTAGGTTATATATTACTAGTAACCAGACCAGTTCCAATTTTAGAAACTAAGTCATATTGTTTTTCATCTAGTATTTTATAATTATCATAACTAGAAAATAGTTTCTCTAAAATAGATTTATTAATTTCATGACCTGGACAAATTGCATCAATAGCACCAATCAAGTTATAATTACCTAATGCTAAGTCACCTATGAGATCTAAAACTTTATGTTTAACAAATTCATTTTTATCTCTGAGGCCATTTTCATTTAAGATTTCTTTATTCCTGATTACAATTGCATTTTTTAAACTTCCTCCTTTAGCTAAACCATTTTTTTTCATTTTTTCTATATCTTTAAAAAAACAGAAGGTTCTAGAGTTAAAAACATCTTTATAGATTTCAGTTAGCGGTTTATTGAATTCTAAACTTTGCTGACCTATGGGCTCAGGAAACTTTATTAAACATTTCAGTTTAAATTCACTCGAAGGATTTAGAGTAATTTTACTTCCATATTTATTGTTTACTGTTACTTTCTTTTTTACTATTATGTATTTTTTAAAACTATTAGCTTGATGATGAATACCTGCTTTTTTAATAATTGAGTCAAACTCTAGAGCTGACCCATCCAATGCAGGAATTTCAGCTGAATTACATTCAATTAAAATATTGTCTATATCGTTTCCTTTAATAGCTGCTAAGAGGTGTTCTACTGTAAAAATATTTGCTTCACTATTATAATTTTTAAGAGTAGTGCAAAGATTACTGTTAGAAATGTATTTAAAATCAGCTGGTATTATATTATCCTCTAAAATATCAACTCTTTTAAAAAGAATACCTGAGTCTTCATGATAAGGAATTAATCTTACTTTACAGTTCTGACCAGAGTGTAAGCCCTTTCCCTCAAAGGTTACTTCTTTTGCTATAGTTTTTTGCATAACATTATTCATAGTAGATAAATTTTATACAAGAAAAAAAATTTAATCTATTAATTTTTTATTACAATTATTACAAGTTTATTTAATTCACCTAATCTCTGTTTCTTTTTAAAAAAGATGGGATATTATTATAATTAGTTTCATGAATAGTTGTATTATTATTGTCTATAGTATTAAGAACACTATCGTCATTTTGTTCAAGACCCATAAAAGAAGGTTCGACTCTTTCTTTTGAGTTAAACTCAGAGGCTTTATTTTCTTCTATTTGATCTTTTTTCAAAAATTTATTTTCTAAAGATTTATTTGCTACCTCGCTAACCATAGACATGGCCTTAGATCCAACATTAATAGCTTTTTCCTTTACATTTGAGGAAAGTCTAGAGATTAAACTAATATTTCCATCATTCTCTTCAGTTTTACTAACATTTGCATTCAATAAATCAGCTTCCTTAAATGGATTTGTTGTTAAAGTTTTTTCTTTATGAGGTATAATTTCTTCTTTAGGTATAAAAAAATCACTATTGTTGGCTTTATTATTTGGAGCGGACTGATCATTTCTTTCAGATAGTGCCTCGTTTACTTCATTAGATAGAAAATCTTCTAAATCAGCTTGTTTAGTCTTTGATTGCTTTGAAGAATTGGTATTCATATTTTTATTTTCAGAATTTGAAACTAATCTAGGTTTTACAAATTTGCTCTCACTATTTATAATATCCTCCTCTACTTGTGATGCTATACCTGAAGCCAGTAAAGATACTCTAATTTTACCGTCTTCTATATTCTCTATAGTATTACCAACAATTAGATTAACATCCTCTTTACATTGTTTTTTGATATGAGCTGCTATTTCATCAATTTCGTATAATTTAACATCTTCACCTCCTGAAATATTTATTATCACACCTTTTGCATTCGATATTGAAGTATCATCTAGTAAGGGGTTAGAAATAGCTAATTCAGCTGCTTTTATTGCTCTATCCTCTCCATCAGCTTCTCCCGTACCCATCATAGCTTTACCCATTTCAAGCATAACCGTTTGTATGTCTGCGAAATCAAGATTTATTCTACCTTGCTTTACAATTAAATCTGTGACTCCTTTAACACCATTATATAAAACTTCATCAGCCATTCTAAAAGCCTCGGTGAATGTTGTGTCTTTGTTTGCTATTCTAAATAAATTTTGATTTGGAATTATGATTAGTGTATCGACTGCATTAGTTAAATCTTTTATTCCTTGTTCAGCAATCCTAGTTCTTCTGATGCCTTCATACTCAAAGGGTTTTGTAACTACTCCAACAGTTAATATATTCCTCTCTCTAGCTGCTTCTGCAATAACAGGAGCAGCACCTGTACCTGTGCCTCCTCCCATTCCAGCAGTAACAAATAACATGTGAGTTCCTTCCAACTGATCTAAAACATTTGACAAGGACTCATCTGCAGCTTGACGTCCAATTTCTGGTTTGGCTCCAGCTCCTAATCCTTTTGTTAACTTTGCTCCTAATTGAACTTTTCTATCTGTTTTCGAATTTGCCAATGATTGTGCATCTGTGTTGGCCACTAGAAATTCTACACCTTCAAGATGAGCTTCTATCATATTATTTACTGCATTACAACCTGCTCCTCCTACGCCTATAACAGTTATTCTTGGCTTTAGTTGTTCATTAGTAGGTTCTATAAGATTTATAGTCATAAATTACTCCTTAATAAGTTAAAAAAAATTGTCTCCTACCCACTGCTTTAGAAAAGAAAAGTTTTTTTTCTTTTCCAAATCTCTTTTATCATCTCTAAATGTATATTTAGATCTATTTTTATTATTAATATTAATTTCATTTTGAATTAACCCAGCTGCTACTGTATGAGATGCATCTAATATCTCATTATTATTAAATCTTATATTTTTAGGAGTTCCTATTCTGGAATTATAATTATAGTTGTTATTAACCATTGTAGTTAAACCGTCTATTTGGGAAGCTCCTCCCGTAAAAACTAAAACTTTTCCTATTAAATTTTTATAACCTGAATTTTCAATCGAAGTATGAATCCATTTTAAAATTTGTTCATAAAAAGGCAGTACTAATTCATGTAATTTTCTTCTAGAAACCTGAATATAATTGTCTTCGTTTTCAAAGTTAATTGAAGGAACTTCATATGGTATGTCCTCCTCTTGACTAGCATCAATAACAGAGGCATATAGCACTTTTAATTTTTCTGCTTCCTCATAAGTAATACTTAATTTTCTTGCAACTGCTTCAGTAATATCACTTCCTCCAAAAGAAAGGACATTTGAAAAAATAAAGTTATTTTTTATAAACATTCCTATTGATGTCGTTCTTGCCCCGATATCTACAACTATTGAACCAAGTTCTAATTCATTTTCATTTAATACTGAAAAGCCTGCTGCGTAATTTGAAAATACAATTCTATGAATATCTACGTTGCATTTAGTAATTGAATGCGCATAATTTTTATATTGATTTATACCTATGTAAGTAGTTAAAAAATCAACCTCTAGCTTATTACCATACATATTTATAGGGTTTATGATACCTTTGGCGTTATCAATGATGTAATCAGTAGGTGATATATTTATGACTTTTTTATCAAAAAAATAACCTTCCTCCAATACTTTATCCATTGATAATTTAATATCTTGGGTTGATATTGTTTCATCCTTAATCTGAATATTTGATCTAATAGTTTTAGTAAAGCATTTATGAGATGAAATTGATATAGAACACTCAAGTATTTTTTCATTTGATTGTTTTTCACATTCTCTTATTGCCCTAGAAATACTATCATATGCTAGATTAAAATCAGTTATAACACCTGAAACTATGCCTCTTGAAGCAATAGTACTGAGACCAATAACTTTAGTTATATCATTATTATCAGTATAACATTGTAAACAATTTACTTTACTAGAACCTATATCCATTACAGCTAATAAATTTTTTCTTTTATTCATACATCATTCTCATTCAATAGATCTTTTTCATTTTTTAGCTGAATAATCATTCTGTCCGATATTCTAAGGTCTATTTTTTTTAGTCTTTCATTTAAAAAACCATATTTTTTTTCTAATTCTGCTATTTTATAAAAAGCCTCACTTGGATTATCTTCTGGTAGTTCTATAATAATATTTGAAGAATGTTTTAAAGACCATCTTCTACTCGAAACAAAAGTTGCCTCCTTTATATTTTCTGAAACTAAAGTACTGATAGAAAATATATCTAACAAATTAATAATTTGATTTTTAACTCCATCCCCACTTAATACTAATAAATTTTTGTAGTCATTAGATATTATTTCAATATCTTGTATTTTTTTTCCTTCAAAATTTAATAAAGCAATATTTTCTGTTTCTTTTAATAAAAAAGTTGGTTCTTCCTCTTCTATAACCACAGATAATTTAGAAGGCAAACTATATTTTAGTTTAGCTGATCTAACCCAATTATCTTTTTCTATTTCATTTTTGCTTTGTTTAAGATTTATACAAAATAAATTATCACAATCTTTAAAGACTATTTTCTTAATAATTTCTTCTTTTGGTACTCTTTTACTACCTACTACTTGAATATGATTTAATTCAAATCCTAAATCTTTAATTAGTTTATTCACCTTACTAAATTGTAAGAAATTATCTGGAAAAAATAATATCGCAGACACTAGTAGTAAAAATGAAATAAATAATATTTTTTTAAAATTATTCTCTAAAATAGTATATATTTTTCTCATCTATTTATCCCTGCATCATTAATTATCCACTCAACTAAATCTGGAAATTCAAGACCAGAATTCCTAGCAATTTTAGGAAAAAGTGAATTTTTAGTTAGACCTGGTTGTGTATTAATTTCTAAAAGAAAAACTTTATTATTCTCTGATTTTAAATTTATTCGAAAATCTATTCGAGCTATACCTTTACAATTTAATAGTTTGAAAGAATTTTCTGAGTAAGTATTAATTTCCTTTATTAAATCCAAAGCTATATTTTCAGGAGAGTTGTATTTTGTATTATTATTATTATATTTAAATTCATAATCATAAATTTCTTTTTCTGTTATTACTTCAAGCATACCAATTACCTTACCATTCATCAGTCCGACTGTAAGGTCTGTACCAGGAATATACTCTTCTATTAAATAGTCTAAATATTGGTCATTAAGAAAAATATTTATATCTGTTTCTTCTTTAATTAATTTTACACCAACGCTTGAACCCTCATTAATTGGCTTAAGTATGTAAGGTCTTTTAAATTCCTCCTCGTAATTTAGTTTTGTATTTTTAAAAATTTTTCCTTTAGGTACTACGATATTATTATTGAAAAATATATTTTTAGATAAAAACTTATTCATGCCTATAGCTGATGAACTTACGCCAGAATGAGTGTACGGTATTTCAAAATATTCAAATAAGCCTTGAATTTTTCCATCCTCTCCCCAAGACCCATGTAGGGCATTAAATATTACATCAATATTTTTTTTATTGTCATTTAAAAAACTTATTAAATTATCTTGTGGCTCTATAGATTTAGTGTTGTAGCCTTTAGCCTTTAAAGCCATTTCTACATTATCCGCTGTTTTTCTAGATACTTCTGCTTCAGCATACTTACCTCCTTTGACTATTAAAATATTTTTAGTCATTTTGACATTTACCTTTTCTTCCAATAATTTTAATTTCCCATAACAATTTTATTCCAGATTTTTTCTGGACTTTATCAATAATTTTCTCACCTAGTTTTTCTATATCGTTACTAGTTGCTCCACCTCTATTGATTATGAAGTTTGAGTGAATTTGAGATAAATGAGCATTACCTAGTTTGTAATTTTTACAACCACTATCTTGAATTAATTCCCATGCTTTTTTATGTCTAGGGTTTTTAAATGTTGACCCACTAGTTTTTTCTTTTATTGGTTGCGTAGATTCTCTTTGTAATATAAGTTCATTAATCCTTTTTAAATTTTCTGATATATTTTTATCTTCTATATACTTAAAAGTAGCTTCTAAAAAAATATATTCATCTGGAAAACTAGTATGTCTATATTTCATTATGTAGTCTTTGGCTAAAATCTCTTTAACACTTCCGTCTTTACTATCTAAAAATTTAACCTTAATCAGAAAATTTGATGTTTCATTACCATATGCTCCTGCATTCATCTTTATTGCACCACCAATTGAACCTGGTATGCCTGAAAAGAACTCTAAACCAGCTGCACAATTTTTAGCCAAAAATCTAGCTAACTTTATACAATTAGTAGCCGCTCCTACTCTAAACTCCTTGTTACTAATAAATTTGATATAGTCAAATTTCTTACCTAACTTTATTACAGCACCGTCAAAGCCTAAGTCTCTAAATAGTGTATTAGAACCTGCTCCTAAAATATAAAATGATAGATTTCTATTAATGATTTTTAAAAATTTTCTTAAATCATTTACATCCTCAGGTATAAAAAATATATCTGCTTTTCCTCCTGTCTTAAGCCAAGTGTAGGATGCTAAATTTAAATTATAAAATATTTTTCTATTTAATAATAAGCTTTGTAATTTTTTATACATTCTGTTCTTACTATCCATTATGTGAACCTAATTCGTTTTCTACAAATAATCTTGCCTTTGATGAAATATCACCAGCTCCAAGAAATACTACTATGTCTCCAAAATTTAATTTTTCTTCTATTAATCTTTTTAAATCCTGTTCGCTAAATGCTCTAACATCCTTATGACCTGCTGATATTAAGGCATTTATTAAACTATCTTTTGTTAAGTCAAAGGTATTTAACTCTCCTGCTGAATATATATCAGTAATGAAAACTATATCTGCATCATTAAATGCAGATGTAAAATCTTCAAATAATAATTTCAATCTTGTATATCTATGAGGTTGAATTATTGCAACTACTTTATCTTTTGTGATTTCTCTAGATGCAGTAAGTGTTGCTTTAATTTCGACTGGATGATGTCCATAATCATCGAAAATTTGAATTCCTTTATAATTTTTAATTAATGAAAATCTTCTGTTTACCCCTTCAAACTCTAGTAAAGCTAGTTTAATTAAGTCTAAATCTATACCTAGTTCTACAGCCATCGAACAAACTGCTAAAATATTTTGAACATTATGAATACCAGGAATATTAGACATCATACTATCAATTTTTTTTGCTGGGGCATCTTTCTTAGGACTAATTTCTAAAGAAAAAGATGTTTTAAAATTTTTAAATACAATATTGGTTGCTCTGAAGTCAGCTTGAGGACTTAGTCCATATGTAATAATTTTTTTATCTTCAATTTCTGATATAATACTTTGAATTGTTGGATCATCTATGCAAATAATTGCTGCTCCATAAAAGGGAATATTATTTATAAATCTTTTAAAAGCATCTTTTAATTCTTTAAAATTTTTATAAAAATCTATATGTTCAGCATCAATATTTGTAACAATTACAGAACTAGCAGGAAGTTTTAAAAAACTACCATCTGATTCATCGGCTTCTACTACCATCCAATCACTTCTTCCTAATTTTGCATTACTATTATAAGAATTAATTACACCGCCATTTATAACGGTCGGATCATATTTAGCTTTTTCAAGTATAGTTGCCATTAGTGAAGTAGTAGTCGTTTTTCCATGAGTTCCTGCCACTGCTATAGTTTTTTTAAATCTCATTAATTCCGCAAGCATCTCAGCTCTCTTTACTATGGGTATTCTTTTTTTTCGTGCTTCAATAAGTTCAATATTATTCCTTTCAATAGCTGAAGAAATTACAATTATTGCTGAGCTATTTATATTCTCAGCGCAATGTCCAATTCTAATATTCACTCCTAGTTTTCTTAACCTTGCTGTATTGGCGTTCTCAGTTATATCGCTTCCTGCTATATCAAAACCCTGATTAACAAGTACCTCAGCAATACCGCTCATCCCTATGCCGCCAATTCCAATAAAAAATATTTTACCTATTTCAGTGTCAAACATTATTGTCCTTTAAGTCTAAAATAAGTTTTTTTAGATTCTTTGCTGCTAATGGTTTTCTTAGTCTTCTATTATTGAATGACAATTCTTTTAATATGTCTGGTTGACTAATTATATTAATTAGAGAATTAAAAAATAAACCATTGTCAATGTCGTCTTCTTTCAAAAGCCATGCTGCATTATTATTTTTAAAAACTAAAGCGTTCTCATACTGATGATTACCTACTGAGTTTTTAATAGGAAAATAGATAGCTGGTACTCCAGCAGTAACATTCTCGTGAATAGTTGAGGAACCAGCTCTAGAAACAATTAAGCTTGCCCTGCTTAAATAGTCTTTTATATTCGTAAAAAAACTAACAACATTTGATTTTAAGTTTTTACTATTATAAAGATTTTTTACATTTAATAAGTCTTCTTTTCTTACCTGATGAAAGATTATAAGTTTTTTTCTTAATTTTATTGGCAATCTAACTATCACTTTGGCTAGCCTATAAGATAAAATGCTGGAACCTTGACTACCGCCTAAAATTAATAATGTAAATAATCCTGAATTAGATAGTGGTTTATATTTATTATGAGAGAGATGTAAAAGTTGATTTCTAATTGGCATACCTATATGGATAGTGTCGGGAAAATGCTCTTTTAAATTAAATGCTGATGTTCTTACTTTGATATATTTCCAAAATAACCTGTTAGCTTTTCCAATTACGGCATTACCTTCATGAAGAATTACATTTTTTTTCATCACTAATGCAGCTAATACAAATGGAACTTGAACATAAGAACCAAAACCCACTATTATTTTTATCTGATTTTTTTTTATAAAAAAAACAGCCTTTATTGTACTTATAAATAACAAAACTAAAGATGCTATTTTTTTTATGAGTATTTTTTTTTCAAAGCCTATTGCATTTATCAAAAAAGGATTGATACTTGAAACTTCATCAAATTTCATTCCTCGCTGATCAGTAGCAAAATATAAATTATTATTAATATTTTTAAAAAGATTATAAACTGACAATGCTGGGAAAATATGCCCTCCTGTTCCTCCTGCTACGAATAAAATATTATTTCTTAGTCTAATACTCATATATAAGACCTTTTTCTTTAAATTTTTTCTTAGTCAAAGACAACACCATACCCATCAGTATTCCCATAGAGATAATAGAGGAACCCCCGTAAGACAAAAATGGAAAGGTAACACCTGTTGTTGGTATTAGCTGTATTGATACTGCAATATTAATAAACGCCTGAATAATAAATAATATTAATAGGCCGACGCAGCTGGTAACTTTAAACTGGTTATGACTATTACTTATTTTTTTAACACCTCTGAAAAATATAACTAGCAATATAAATACTAAAAAAATACAAACTAAAGTTCCGTATTCTTCAGCAATCACTGGAAAAATAAAATCAGTATGTGAATCAGGAATATTATTTTTTATTGTTCCTCCTCCTGGTCCTTTACCTAATAGTCCTCCTGCTTGATATGCTTCCAAAGATTTTTCGACTTGAAAATTTATAGAGTTAGTATTTAAAAAATTATCTATTCTTTGCTGAACATGAGATAAATTCATATAAGCAATACTGGAAATTAATAAAGTAATCATACTTATAAAAAATAAAAACTTAATACTCATTCCTACTGTTAAATATTGAAATATAAATACTAAAAATAATATTACAAACATACTAAAATTTGGCTGTGCAAGAATTAAAATACTAATAAAAAGTAAGAGTAAAAATGCTAAGGTTTTTCCACTAATGCTGTATCCTAAAAATTTAATTCTTGCTTTTAGGTTTAATAAAACTGAAAATATTATAATGACAAAGGGTTTTAAAAACTCTGATGGCTGAAAGGAATAACCAATAAAATTAAACCACCTTATTGATCCGTTATTTTCTCTGCTAATCATGAGTAAAATAATTATTAAAAAAATACTTATTATTAAACCTATATAAGAAATATTTATCAAACCCTTGGTAGAAAATAATGAAAAAGTTAACATTGTGATTATAGAAAAAAAAGCAAACAAATAATGCTTTTTTATAAAATAAAACTCATTTAAATTTTTTAGTTTTGCAACATTAGGACTTGCTGTAGTAACGAATAATAGACCTAATGTTATTAGAAATAGTACAAAAGTTATGCTTATCAAATCTACAGATTTCAGCCATTTTTCAAAAAAATTAAGTAATGCACTTCTACTTTCCATTAAGCAACTTTCTTTCTAATATTATGAAATAATTTCCTAAAATAATTTCCTCTCTGCTCAAAATTTTTATAACTGTCAAAAGATGCAGAAGCAGGCGAAAATAAAATTGGATAATATTTTCCTGAAGATAAACTTTTTTTATAAGACTGTTCTAAAGCATCCTTTAAATTTTCACAAACTTTATTTGTTAGTTTTCTATCAATATATTTTCTTATTTTACCAGCATTCTCACCTACCAGATAGGCCTCAATAATTATGTTAGAAAATTTATTTAACTCTTTAAAACTCTCCCCTTTATCAAATCCTCCAACTATTAAAATTACTTTTTTAAAAGAGCTTATTGCAGAGCAAGTTGCTGCTAGGTTAGTTGCTTTTGAGTCATTATAAAAACCAATTTTTTTAATTTTTCCTAAAAACTCTAATCTATGAGGTAATCCTTGAAACTTATCTAGACCTTTTATAATTTTATTTGGTTTTAAATCTAGTGCCAGTAACGCAGAAAATGCTAGGGTATAATTTAATTGATTATGCCGTAAATTTAAAAAGCTATTTTCTTTTAAAATATAGTTTTTATTAGTAAAATAATTATCATAAATCTTATTTTCTTTATAGTAAATACCTCTGGTCAAACTCTTCTTGTTACTAATTTTTATAATTTTAGCCTTAATATTATTTTTTTTCGAAAAGAATTTTTTAATATTTTCATCATCGTAATTTACAATTAAAAAATCTTCTTTTTCTTGATTCTTAGATATATTAATCTTAGCGTTAAAATAATTAAGAAATTTTTTATGATAATTTAGATGATCATTATTTATATTACTAATAATACTGATATTAGGTTTAAAATCATTAATATAATCTAATTGAAAGGATGAAAGTTCTATAACAAAATTTTTGTTTTTTTTATCTATATAATCTAATATTACATTCCCAAAATTTCCTAATGGTTTAGTTTTTAAAACATTTGAAATCATTAGTGCTATTGTAGATTTACCATTAGTACCTGTAATTCCTAATATATTAGAACTATAATTACTGCTTACAATTTTATTTTCCCAAAATAATTCTATATCGCTAGAAATGGGTATTTTTTTCTTATTAGCTTTTCTTACCAAATAGTGATTTTTACTTATACCTGGAGATACAAATATAATGAAAAAATCAGATATTTTTTTTTGTTGTGGATCATAAAAATTTTTAATTTTGATTTTATTTTTAGTAACATCTAAATTATCGTCATAGATAAAGATATTAGCTTTTTGATTTTTTAAAAATCTTGCAATTGACTTACCAGTCTTACCAAACCCCAATATTAATATATCTTTTTTAAAATATTTTTTTTTAATTTGCATATTATCTAATTTTAAATGTTATTAAACTAATCATTGCTAAAAGTATTGATATAATCCAAAATCTAATCACTATTGTCGACTCAGACCAGCCCTTTTGCTCGAAATGATGATGTAAGGGAGCCATTCTAAAAACTCTTTTTCCTGTAAGTTTAAACGAAATCACCTGAACAATTACTGAAATTGCTTCTAAAACGAATAATCCTCCTGCAACCAATAAAATTAATTCATTTTTTGTAATTACACTTATTGCTCCTATAGCTGCTCCAGCTGATAATGAACCAGTATCTCCCATAAATATCTTTGCAGGCGGTGCATTAAACCATAAAAAACCAAGACCTGCACCTATAAAAGCTGCACAAAATACAGCTATCTCACCTACTCCACTGATATAAGTCAAATTTAAGTAATCTGAATAAATTGCATTTCCTACTAGATATGCAATTATTGAAAAAGTCGACAAAACTATCATGATAGGTACGATAGCCAAACCATCTAATCCATCAGTTAAGTTTACAGAGTTTGATGAGCCTACTATTACTAGCATACCAAAAATGAACCAGAAATAGCCTAAATCTAAATAAAGATTTTTAAATATCGGAAATAAAAGTTGAGTATTACTCTGTTCTGAAAACTGTAATAGCAGGTAACAAAATATTAATGTTATAACACTTTGTATAATTATTTTAATTTTTCCAGATAACCCTTTAAATGAAAAATTTTTAAGCTTTAAATAATCATCTACAAACCCTATTAGACCAAAACTAAGTGTTATGAATAATATTAGCCATAAATAAATATTAAATAAGTCTGTCCAAAGTATTATAGATACGGTTAAAGCGAATAAGATCAAAGCTCCCCCCATAGTAGGAGTACCTTTTTTTGCTTCTATATGCCATTTTGGTCCATCATCTCTAATTGGTTGTCCTAATTTTTGTTTAGTTTTAAAGTATTCTATAAGTTTTGGTCCTACAAAAAAACTTATTAAAATAGAAGTAATGAAAGCTCCGCTTGCTCTAAAGGTTAGATATTTAAAAACATTTAAAAAGCTAAACTGATCTATAAATAATAAAGAAATATAATAAATCATAGTATTTCACACTCTTTTATTATCTTACTGATAATTTCTTTTAAATTTATCGAATTAGAACCTTTTAATAAAATAGCATCCCCATTTTTTAAAGACTTTAAAATTTCTTCTGCTATCTGCTGTAAGTTATTATTATGGTATTTATACTTAATATTTTTTAATCCTTTACTCATTTCAAACATATTTCTTCCTACAGTGTACAAAACATTAAATTCAAATTTTTCTATTTTTTCTCTGAAGCCTATATGAATTTCTATACTTTCCTTACCCAATTCTAACATGTCTCCTAATACTAGATATTTTTTTCCTTTTACTTTTAAGTTTGAAAAGTTTTTTAAAGAAGCATTTAATGATGCAGGATTAGAGTTATAAGTATCATCAATTAAAAGAAAATATTTATTCTTATATCTTAAATTAATTATATTACCTCTACCCTCAGGTACTTTGAAACAAGATAATCCATCAAGTACTTTTGCAATATCTATTTTAAAATAGCTTGCTAGTCCTACAATAGATAAACTATTGTAGATCCAATGCTCTCCTAATAAAGGCATAAACCATGATATTTTTTTTCCATAGCATGTAGCCTTTACAAGGTATTTTTTATTACTCAAAGAGTAATTTAGAAGTCTAATATTATTCTCACTTCTACAGCCGTAAGTAATGATATTGTGTATGCCAATTTTTTTTGCTTTGGTTTTAATATATTGGCTAAAATTCGTATCATTATTAATTATTAAACAGCCATTTTTATCTACGCTTTCTAGGATTTCACTTTTTGCCTCAGCAATATTTTTAAGTGACTTAAGACCTTTTAAATGTGATTTTTCTATCGCTGTTAATACAGCAACTTCAGGCTTAACTAATTTTACAAGTTTCCTAATCTCTCCTTTTTTATTCATCCCAAGTTCCAGAACACAAAAATTTATATTTGGAGGTACTCTTGCTAATGATAAAGGAACTCCTAAAAAGTTATTATAACTACTTTCATTTGAGTATGTATTAGCTATTTTTGATAAAGCTAATTGCATCATATCCTTTGTCCCTGTCTTACCAACACTTCCAGTAATAGCTATAAATTTAGCTTTTGATCTCATACGAGCATTTTTAGCCATTTTTTCTAAGGCATCTAAAACATTATCAACTTTTGCCAGAGCAATATTTTTAGTATTTTGTAAATTTTCAGTTACCAGACAAGCGGTTGCTCCTTTTTCAAACGCAGAATTAACATAATCATGGCCATTATGATTAACTCCATTTAAAGCACAAAATAGATCACCTTTTTTAATTTTTCTACTATCAATTTCTACTCCTGAGGCTTCCCATTCATGATTAGAATTGGCATTAACCAATTCTTTCAATAATGAAGAACTCCATAAAATACTCATTGGCAAAACCTCTTATATAAATATTCCTTTGCTATTATCTCATCATCAAAAAATAAAATTTTACCATTTATCTCTTGAGTTTTCTCATGGCCTTTACCAGCTATTAGAAGAATGTCGTTTTTTGACATTATATTAATAGCTTTTGCAATTGCATTTTTTCTATCCTTTATATTTATTGATTTTGTACAGTTAGAAGCAATTTCATTTCTAATAGTATTTGGATCCTCATATCGGGGGTTATCATCAGTTATAAAAACTATGTCAGCAAATTTTTCTGCTACTTTACCCATCATTTTTCGCTTGCCTTTATCTCTATCTCCCCCACATCCAAAAACTAATATTAGCCTTGCTTTAGATTTTAAAATTAATCTGAGAGCACATAAGCTTTTTTTAAGAGCTTCAGGAGTATGTGCATAATCAATGTAAATGGATAAAGTTTTTTTCTTCATTGATATCTTTTTAAGTCTTCCTTTTGCCTGCTTAATATCTCGGGTAACATCTAAAATTTTATTAATTTTTAAACCATTTAGCATTGCTAAAATGATAGCTCCTAACAAGTTTTCAATTTCATAATCAGCAATTAATTTGCATTTAAAACTATATTTTTTCTTGTTATTACTTAAAGTGACATTAGTGTAATTTGAAAGTCTGTCAGTATTTAATATTCTCCAATCACATTGCTCTTCAAATCCATATGTAATATTATTGATTTGTTTTTTTTCGCAAATATTCTTTATTTTTTTTCCGTACTTATCATTAATACAAATTACTGCTGTACCCTTTTTATCTAATAAGCTTTCGAATAACCTTTTTTTGCTAAAAAAATACCCTTTCATATCTTTATGATAATCAAGATGGTCTCTACTTAGGTTTGTAAATAATGCAAATTTAACTTTTACTTTATCTATTCTCTTTTGAACCAATGCATGACTTGAAGCCTCCATTGCCAAGTAGTTAATTTTTTTTCTTTTTAAGCAATCCAATTCTTTGTGAAGATTTACTGCATCTAATGTCGTTAATTTAGTACTTTTGTAAAAATTTTTATATTTAATACCTAAAGTACCAAAACTAGCTGCACTAATATTATTTTTTTTCCATATTTGATATAAAAAATTTACGACAGAGGTTTTTCCATTTGTTCCCGTTACAACTGAAATATATTTAGGTTCATAAGGAAAAAAATATTTTGCTATTTTAGCAACAGCTAATCTAATATCATCAGTTACAAGAATATTTTTTATTTTTTTATTTAAATTATTTACATATCTTTTTTTACATAACACTGCACTAGCTCCAAGTTTTAATGCGTCCGATATATGTTTTTTATTTTCTTTTATAGCTGCGAATAGCATTCCTTTTTTAATTTTTCTAGAATCAGAAGATATACCTGATACTACTAATCTTTTATTTTCAGTTTTATAAACTTCAATAGTTTGGTCTGTTAATTTAGTAAGATACAAAGTTTACCTCACCTTCATTATCAACTAATAACTCTTGGTCTAAGTTAAAATTTTTAGTAATTCCCAAAATAGGAAATATCCTTTTATAAATATTTGCTGTTACTGGTGCTGCTGTTTTTCCACCCGTAGCACCTTGTCTCTGATTTCTTACATTATCTAAAGAAGGTTCATCAAATAATACTAAACTTATATATTTTGGTTTTTCAATTGGAAATATAGACAAAAATGATGAAATTAACTTAGTTTTGTCATATTTTCCTTTTTCTGCTTTCTCGCCTGTAGCTGTTTTGCCTCCAATATTAAATCCGTTTAATTTTGCTTTTTTAGCTGTGCCATTTATTGTGTTTTCATGCATAAGATATTTCAGTGTATTAATAGTGTTAACTGATAAAAATCTTTTTTGTTCTATAATTTTACCTTCCTCCTCTTTGTGAATTTGGGTTTTGAATTTTAAATTATTATTAAATAATTTGGATGAAACCTCTATCATTTGAATTGGCGACACAGAAAGACCATGTCCATAAGATAAAGTTGCTGTTTGTATTTTACCCCACTTTTTAGGAATAATTGGTTTTGTTTTTTCAGTTAAATTAATATAAGATTTTTTCAAAAGACCTATCTTTTCATAAAAGGTTTTTAATTTTAATTTACCTAACTCTAAAGCAATAAGACTGCTTCCAATATTAGAAGAATTTAAAAAAATTTCTTTTGTAGATAATATTCTATTTTGTGGTTTGTAATCTTTTATTTTATAGTTTGCTATTTCAATTGGCTTACTGGCGTCAAACTTAGTTTCTAAATCTACTTGTGCCAAATCTATAGCCGCCGCAATGGTAAATAATTTGAATGTGGATCCCATTTCATATAGGTTTAGTGTTGCAGTATTTGTATAACTAGTTAGTTTAGGATTAATACTCTGATTAGGATTAAAATCAGGCAAGCTAACCAATGACAGAATTTCACCATTACTTAAATCAGCTATAATTGCAGCAGCGCTTTTTGAATTATATTTAGTTCTAGCTTTTTGCAACTCATCTCTAACTATAAATTGTAATCTTATGTCTAAACTTAGATTTATATTCTCTCCCAAATGCAACCTATTATGAAAAGTTCTTTCTGCTCCTAATTGTCCAACCATATTACCATTTACATGCCCTACAAAATGAGAAGTAATTTCTCTGTGAGGGTAAAACCTTTTAATTACAGGAACGAACTCAACTCCTGGAATACCGAGATCATTAATTTTTTTTGCCTCCGGTGCAGTAATATTTTTTTTTATTAGAACTTCATACTTATCTTTATTATTTAGTTTTTTTAATAATGCTGTGCTGTCATACAAGCTTATTTGATTGCTAAGTATATTTAAAGTATTTACAGAATCCTTAATTTTTTTAGGATATGCCTTCAAATTATAAATATAAATATTAGAAGCTAATATTCTGTTATTTCTGTCTAATAACATACCTCTATTTTCTTCATGCATTTTTTTAATTTCTTCTTTTTTTATCATACTGAATTTTTTTTTTGGAAATGAAATCTCAACTAGCCTCATCATTATTACCAAACCTAAAATTCCTATTAAAAAAGAAATTATCAAAAGTATTTTATTATGTTTTTTTTCTTTTTTGTTAGACTCTAAGAGATCTGAAATAAATAGTTTATTCATTATTGAGTCTTTCATTTGAAAATAATTTTATAAAATACTGAAATTTAATTAACTCTGCAGGTTTGTGATCTAAATATTTATTAGATAAAGAACTTATATTTTCTGGGGAATTTATATATTCCCATTCACTCTTATAAAAAACTAAATCTTTTTCTAATTTTTTATTGATGATTTCTAAATCTCTAATTTCTGTTTCAATAACCTCTATTTTATAGTTTAAGAAAGTCAATAAAATAAATAAGATAGAAAATAAAAATGTTAAAAATAAAACTTTTTTCATAGTTTAAATTGCCATTCTTTCTACTACTCTTAATTTTGCAGATCTTGCTCTTTTATTTGACTCAACTTCATCAATACTAGGTAGTAATGGTTTTTTATTGATAAACTTAAATTTTACTTTTTTATCTTTTATTACTTGTGGAAGATGTCTATTTAAATTTTCTGTTTTACCTGATATATCCTTGAAAAATAATTTTACTATTCTATCTTCTACAGAATGAAATGTTACTACTACTAATCTTGATCCGGGCAATAAAATTTTTTCTGAAATCATTAGCAATTTTTTTAATGAAACAAGTTCTTTATTCGTTGCAATTCTTAATGCTTGAAAAGATTTTGTTGCTGGATGCTTTTTTCTTTTATAACCTTTTTTTACTCTTTTTATTAATTTTACTAGTTTAAACGTAGTATTTATTTCCTCTCTGCTACGTTCCTTGACTATCACTCTAGCGATTGATCTACTCTTTTCCTCGTCTCCATATTCCCATAATATTTTAGCTAACTCTTTCTCGTCTAAGCTATAAATAAGTTCTTTTGCTGTAATTCCTTCACCACTCATCCTCATATCCAATGGCCCGTCTTTGTTAAATGAAAAACCTCTATTTGAGTCATCAAGTTGAAATGAGGATACTCCTAAATCGGCTACTATTCCGCCACTAACTGAAGTCTTATTATTTTTTTTAAGTATACTTTCTAAATTTTCAAAGTCACTGTTAATAAATTTAAATCTTTTTTTATATTTGATTTTTAATTTATGCGCATAATTTTTTACCTTAGGATCTTTGTCTATGGATAATAGGTTGCAGTCAGCTTTTTTAAGAATTTCTTCTGAGTAACCACCACCACCAAATGTTGCATCAATATAGTCTAGTTTATTACGGACATTTAATGCCTCTATAGCTTGTTTCATCATAACAGGTGTATGTGAATTTATAACCATTTTACTAATTTTGTTTTCTTTTTTTCATATATTCTCTAGCTTTACTTTCATAATTGTTAAAGGCTAATGGTTCCCATATTCTAAACCTTCGGCCCATGCCAACAAATAAAGCTTCAGTATTTAACAAAGCCGATTTTCGCAAATGTTCTGGTAACAAAACTCTTCCTTCTTGATCAAACGGCAACATAGAAGATCCAAATATTAAAGTAGCCTCAAATTCATTTGTTTCTAATAAAGGATCCTTGGAATCAAGCCATTCCTGATATCTCTCTAAATATTTTTGAGAATAACCGTCTATTGCTTTATAACCTTCAGCATTTTGAACAACTATACCTGAAAATTCTTTTCCCAATAATTTGGGACGCCAAAAGGCAGGAACACTTACCCTACCTTTTTTATCAATCTTATTAAGAAACTTTCCTACAAATTCAATCAAAAAAATATCCCCTAATATGGTAAATTATAGTGCTATCATGGGAATTTATGGTCGTCAATGACACAAATCAAAAAAATTGCTTTGTTCTATATATATATTATTTATGTTCTACTTTTGTTTTACATCTTATGAAGATAGTCTATAAGCCGGTTTCTGTGTTATGCAGCTATCTATCTAGAATCAATATTACTATTAATTTCAAGCAACCTACCCAGACTAAGATTGGAGTGGTATAGCCTCTATTTGGTTTTGCTCCCGGTGGGGTTTGCCATGCCATTCATGTTACCATAAATGCGGTGTGCTCTTACCACACCTTTTCACCCTTACTAGCTCACTAGCGGTATATTTTCTGTGGCACTTTCCCTAAAGTCACCTTTGCCGGGTGTTACCCGGCACCGTTACTCCTGGAGACCGGACTTTCCTCTTTACAACTTACATGCAAAGTAGCCGCTCGACTATCTTCATAGATAATCATTTAATTTTAGAACAATTTGTCAAGTATTTTTAGATACATGTATAATTCTACTGTAAACTTTTGAGTCAATAATCCCATTGATTTTTTCTGGCAAAAACCTTCTTTGAAATGCTTCTACTACTAACTTCAGACCCGTGTCAAAGCAATTGTTTTGTGAACATTTATACCCAATTTTATTGAGCTTTTTCTTAATTATTTTTATTTCTATATTTTTATCACCTAATTTAAAAAAAATATTTCTGTATTTATATTTTTTTATTTCTGGATAATAAGCTAAATTTTTTTTTTCTAATCTACTCCAATTAAATAGCTCTCCTGGATCTAGTTTTCTATCTGGAGCTATATCGGAATGACCTAATACATTTTGTTTTTTAATATTATATTTTTTGATTAAAATATTTAAAAGTTTTTCTAGAACTTTCATTTGTATATTTGAAAATGTTTTATAATGGATACCGTGACCAATATTATCTAATTCAATTCCTATGGAACTATCATTTAAATTATTTTCTCCCTTCCAAAAAGAAGTTCCCGCGTGCCATGCAATATTTTCTTCATCTACTATTTTATAGAGCTTGCCTCTTTTAGAAATTAACCAGTGACAACTGACCTGAGAACTCTTATCCTTGAAGATATTCAAGGTCTCTATAAGAGATTTGGTTCCCGTATAATGAATTATTATATATTTAATTTTTTTATTTCTTCTCGAAAAATTAGGTGATAATACTTCACTATAATTCACTTTTTTTTTTTTCATTTTTAATTTCATTGTAAGCTTTATTAATAGCTGTTAATTTTTGATTAGCAAGTTCTATAAATTCTTTTGGCAATCCCATTCCCTGCAATCTATCGGGATGATATTCCTTAACGAGCTTTCTGTATTGGTTTGATACTTCCTCTAAATTTGCATTTTCTTGCAAACCTAAGATTTTATAATGCTTATTTAACATAGTATTATTCTTAGATACCTTTGACTCAAAAATATTTCTTATGCTTTCAAATTCGTTATTAGAAAATTTGAATATATTGGAAATTTCAGACAACATAAGCTGCTCTTTCGGATGCAGTTCTCCATCTGCATAAGCAATAGAAAATAACGAATTTAATAACTCAAAGAGTAGCTCTTTTTCAAATTTAAAAACTTCAAAGACTTGTTCTGCAATATCTTTATAATCATTAATATTTTTTTTTGCTGAATTAAATATATCACTAATAGCTTTTTCATCTTCTGCTGGAAATGCAAATATTTTTTTAAATACTAAAATCTCACTATCAGTAATTTTTCCATCTACTTTTGCAAGTTTAGCAGCTAATGCTATAACACTGGTAGCAAAAATTTGTTCTTTTTCATCCTTACTAAAATTATTGTTACTTTCAATAGCATCAAATTTTCTTACTTTATCAACTCCATGACCCGCGGCAAGACCTAAGATTGCTCCAATTGGTCCTCCTAAAGCCATCCCGGCTGCCCCTCCTATTAATTTTCCCCAAATACTCATAAAATTTATATTATACTAATTAAAGTTAATATATATTGATGGTAAGATAAGGTAAATAATATTATGAAATTTTCTGGATATTGGAATTTTAATATTGATCAGGGAGGAACTTTTACAGACATAATAGGCGTTGCTCCTGATAAAAAATTAATTATTAAAAAGGTTCTTAGCAGTAAAAATAATGTATCCTATAATCCAGTAATTGAAGGTATAAAAGAAATAAGAAAAGAATATAGTATATTTTCTAATTCGCCAATTAACCAAATTAGTATTGGAACAACTATTGCTACTAATGCTCTTTTAGAAAGAAAAGGCTACAAAGTATTATTAGTTGTAACTAAAGGTTTTAGAGATAATTTTGTAATAGGCACTCAACAAAGAAATAAAATTTTTGGTAGACATCATATTAGAAAAAAAAATATTTATTCTTCAATATTAGAAGTTGAAGAGAGAATTACTTCAAAGGGCAAAGTAATTGTCAATTTAAATGAGAAAAAAATTTTTAGATCATTAAAAAAATTTTTTACAAATGGAATTAAATCTATCGCGATAACTTTAATAAATAGTTTTCTTTACCCTGATCATGAAAAAAAGATTAAAGAAATAGCTGAAAAAATAGGTTTTGAAAATATATCTTGCAGTTCTGAGGTCAGTCCTACTATTAATTTTACTTCAAGAGGATTTACTACATTAGTTGATGCTTATTTAAACCCAATCATACAAACATATATCAAAAAACTAGAAAAAAATTTAAAAGCAAAAAATACAAACTACATGCAATCAAGTGGGTTCTTAGCAAAAAAAATAAACTTCAATGGAAAGAATGCTATTCTATCTGGACCAGCAGGAGGCGTAGTGGGAGGTATACAAATAGCGAAAAAAAATAAAATTAAAAATATTATTGGGTTTGATATGGGTGGTACTTCTGCAGATATATGGCATTATGACGGAGAGATTGAGAAACAAACGCAGACAAAAATATCAGATATTTTTATTAAAACACCTTTACTTAAAATAGATACTATTGCTGCAGGTGGTGGGTCTATTACAAAATATCAAAATAAAAGATTTGTAGTAGGACCCGAGAGCGCCGGTTCTTTTCCTGGTCCAGCTTGTTATAGAAATAATGGACCTATTACACTAACTGATTGTAATTTAATTCTTGGCAGAATTTTTAAGGAAGATTTTCCTAAATTTTTTGGGAAGAATAAAAAATCTAGTATTAGCATTAATGAAACAAATAAAAAATTAAAAAAAATATTTTTAAAAGTAAATAAAGATTTTTCTACCTTTAAAAACATCTATCAATTGGCAGATTCCTTTTTAAATGTATCAATAGAAAACATGGCCGCTGCGATTAAAAAAATAACTATACAAAAAGGTATAGATATTAGAAATCATGCTCTGTTAATTTTTGGATCAGCTTCTGGTCAATACTGTTGTAACATAGCAGAAAAAATAGGAGTAAAAAAAATACTTTTTAGTCCATATTCTAGCGTACTATCAGCTCATGGGATTGGAATAGCTAAATATGGATCTGTACATCAGTTTTCCATAGAATCATTACTAAAAAGGAACATAATAAGACAAAATATAAATAAAATAAAAAGAATTTTAAGATTAAAAAAAAATACTTATGAGGAAATATATACATTAAGAATAAAATACTTTGGATGTAATACTATAATTCCAATTAAATTAAAAAATAAAAAAATTAAAAATATTAAAGAAGAGTTTTTTAAAAAACATAAAAAACTTTTTGGCTTTAACTATCAAAATAGAAAAATTTATATAGATTCAATCGAAATAGAGCTTTTTTTAAAAAAAAAAAAGGCCTTGTATTTATCTAATAATAAAGGGTTTAAACAAACAATAAGTACCTCAAAATTATTTAAAGTTTATATTAAAGGAAAATGGGAAAAAGTAAAAAAATTTAATAATTACTCTTTATCAATAGAAAAGCTTATTAAAGGTCCGGCAATTTTCTCTGATTTTAATACTACAATATTTATAGAGAAAAATTGGATAATGGAAAAAATGAAATCCGGAGATTTTATATTAAGAAAAAAAACATCAATCTCAAAAGAAAGATTATTATTATCAAATAAAAAAGCTTCACCCGAAATGCTTGAAATTTTCAATAATTTGTTTTTTTCCGTTGCAGAACAGATGGGTATAGTTTTAAAAAATACCGCACAATCAATTAATATTAAAGAAAGAATGGATTTTAGTTGTGCATTATTCAATAGCAATGGAGAATTAATTGCAAATGCTCCACACATACCTATACACCTAGGAGCTATGAGTGATACTGTAAAGTTTTTAATAAGAAAATATCTCCATTTATTCAAAAAAGGTATAAGTCTTCTTCACAATAATCCATTTTCAGGAGGTACCCATCTTCCAGACTTGACAGTAATTACTCCACTATTAGATAAAAATAAGATTATTTATTATTTAGCAAATAGAGCTCACCACTCAGATATTGGAGGAATTACCCCAGGCTCAATGCCTGCTTTTTCAAAAAATATAAATGAAGAAGGTATAATATTTGAAGGATTTCCCATTTTAGAAAAAGGTAAAATTAAAGAAAAACAAATATTAAAAAAATTGAAGAATAAAATATATGGTTCCAGAGATTCAGAACAAAATTTATATGATATTAAGGCTCAGTTAGCATCTAATCAAAGAGGTATTTTAGAATTGAAGAGAATTATATCTTATTATGGAAAGACTACAGTCAGCAACTATGTAAATTTTATAAAAGAAAACTGTAGTGAAAGTATATTTAAGGAAATAAAGAAAATCTCTTATTCTGAATTTTCATCAAAAATGGATAATGGTGCCATTATAAAAATACAAATTTACTTCGATAATAAAATAAAAAAACTTGTTATAAATTTTAATGGCTCTTCTAAACAATTAAAAAATAATTTTAATGCTCCTTTAGCTGTTACAAAATCGGTAATAATTTATTTTTTAAGAACTTTAATTACTAAGAATATTCCATTAAATGAAGGTTTTCTTAGTGATATTAAAATAGTAATTCCTGAAAATTCGATGCTGAATCCTAGTTATCCTTCTCCAGTTGTAGCTGGAAATGTTGAAACATCTCAACATCTCATAGATATTTTAAATGTCGCGCTAAAAGTTCAATCAGCATGTTATGGAACAATGAATAATATAACATTTGGAGATAAAAGTTTTGGATATTACGAAACTATTTGCGGAGGAGAGGGTGCGTCTTTTGGAAACAACGGTACGGATGCTGTTCATTGTCATATGACAAATACAAGTATAACGGACCCTGAAATCTTAGAGTGGTTTTATCCTGTTAGATTAAATGAGTTTTCTATTAGAAAAAATAGTGGCGGTAAAGGAAAATGGATTGGAGGTAATGGAGTTATAAGAAAAATAGTTTTTTTAAAACCTCTATATTTAACTATTTTATCTAATAGAAGAGTTGTAAATCCTTTTGGTTTAAGTGATTCTAATAAGGCTAAAAAAGGAGAGAATATAATTATTAAAAAAAATAAATCTGTTAAACTTACTCATGCGTGTCAAATAAAAGTATCCAAAGGGGATACAATTGTTATAAAAACACCTGGAGGAGCAGGATATGACTAATTTTAAAAGTAAAATTTTAGTTGTTGTAATAATGTATATATATTATAAACTTTTTGTAGAGAGTAATGATGAGATTTTTATTTAAATTTTTAATAGTATCCACTTTCTTTCTTTTAGCTAACTGTGCAGTTAATAATAATTCACAAAATATAATGGATAAAACACCTCAGACGCAGGACCCTTGGGAGAATTTTAATAGAGGAACTTTTGCCTTTAACAAGGTTTTTGATAAGTATCTATTAGCTCCATTGGCAAAAGGCTACCGAATAGTACTTCCTGGTGAAGTAAGAAAAGGCATAAGAAATTTTTTGAGTAATTTAAAAGAACCATGGACATCTATTAATGCAGCTTTACAGGGCGATTTCAAAAATTCTGGGACATCCATTGTTAGATTTGGTTTGAATACTACTGTAGGTTTATTAGGAATATTTGATGTAGCAACAAGTTTAGGTTATAAGAAACAAAAAGAAGATTTTGGACAGACTCTTGCTGTATATGGAGTTGATCCAGGGCCCTATTTGGTATTACCATTATTAGGCCCTAGTACAGTCAGAGATGCAATAGGAAAAGTAACAGGTTTCATAGCTGATCCTGTTACAATTGCCTTAAATCAAGATGGAAAAGAAAACTGGATATGGATTGGTACCGCTGTAAATGGAATAGATTTTAGAGAACAAAATCTAGAAAAAATTGATAATTTAGAAGCTACCTCAGTTGATTTCTATGCAACCATTAGAAGTCTTTATCTAGAGAGAAGAAATAGAATGATACGAAATCAATCAGCTGACCAACAAGATCCTTTTCAGGAATTTGATATAGAATAGAGGTTTTTTATGAAAAAAATAGGAATTATTATAACTTTAATCATTTGTGTTTTATCTAATAATGTAATTGCAATTAATAAAGAAGATGCCAATCAATTTGTGGTGGATATTGGAAATCAAGCTATAAAAATTCTGAAGATACCCGTTGATGATAAGGAAAAAAGAAAAAAAGAACTTCAAAATTTACTTCAAGAAAAGTTTGATATGCCATTTATTGCGAAGATAATACTTGGGAAAGAAATTTATAAAAATACTTCAGAAGAAAAATTTAGAAAATTTTCTAATATATTTGAGATTCATATTGTCAAAATTTATTCATCACAATTAGGAACATATAAGGGACAAAAGTTTAATGTTAAAAATACAGAAATTAAAAAAAAGGATGCTTTTGTCTATTCTAGCATTGAGTCTCCTGACTTTCCTAATACAAATATTGTTTGGAGAGTGAGAGATCTTGGTGAAGGACTAAAAGTTATAGATATGCAAGTAGAAGGTGTTAGCTTGCTAAGAACAAAAAGAAATGATTTTAAAATGGTTTTAGACAGTCAAGGTATAGACGGGTTGATAATGACATTAGAAAGCATGAATCAAATACCTGACCTGAAAATACCTGGTGAGTAACTAAAATTTATTTTGAATTATGATTGTCGCTACAATAAAAGAGAAAAATGAATCAGAAAATAGAGTATCTATTACTCCTGATACATGTAAAAGCTATGTTAAAGCTGGGCTGGATGTCATTATAGAAAAAAACTCAGGACTAAATTCTAGCTTTTTGGATACTGTCTATAAAGATTCTGGAGCTCAGGTTTTAGAAAGAGAAGAAGTTTTAAAAAAAGCTGATATTTTAATCAGTGTAAGCACTATTCCTGAAAATTCAGACATGGAAATTTTAAAAAAAAACTCTGTGATCATAGGTGGGTTTAATCCATATGAAAATAGTAACAAAATAAAAAAAATTATAGGTAAAGATATTAGTTTAATTTCTTTAGACTTTCTTCCTAGAATTAGTAGAGCTCAATCTATGGATATACTATCATCTCAAGCTAATTTAGCAGGATATAAAGCAGTAATTGAAGCCAGTAGTATTTTTAAAAAAGCTCTTCCTATGATGATGACTGCAGCAGGAACAATTATACCCGCTAAATGTTTAATACTTGGAGCAGGGGTAGCAGGACTACAAGCCATTGCTACAGCGAAAAGATTGGGGTGCGTTGTTTCAGCTTTTGACGTAAGACCAGAGGTAGAAGAACAAGTGAATAGTTTAGGAGCGAAATTTATTAAAGTAGAATCTGAGACCAACACAAAAGATAATGAAATGGTTTATGCAAAAGAAATGAGCGAAGATTATAAAAAGAAACAATTAAAAGCTATCCATGATATTGCTATTAATATGGATATTATAATATCTACTGCCTTAATTCCTGGAAAAGATGCACCCTTACTTATAAAATCTGATACCATAATGGAAATGAAAAGTGGAAGCGTATTAATTGATTTAGCTGCAAGTTCCGGAGGAAATATTGAAGGTTCAAAAGTTGGAAGAAAAATTAATATTAATAATTGCGTAATATATGCTCCGCAAAATCTACCCAGTCTTATTTCCTATGATTCAAGTCTTTTATTTTCAAAAAATGTTTTTAATTTTATTACTAACTTTATTACTGAAAATAAAACATTTGATATTGAGTCTAAAGATGAATTATTATTGAAAACCATATTAATAAAAAATGGAAATAAAACAGAAAATTTTTTTGATGGTTGAGTATGGAAAACATTGATCCTTTTGTAATTAATTTTATAGTATTTATTTTGGCTATATTTGTTGGTTACTTCGTGGTATGGGCTGTTACTCCCGCTCTACATACACCTTTAATGAGTGTTACAAATGCCATTTCAGGAATAATTATAGTAGGAAGTTTAACGTTAATTATTCTAAGTCCCGAAAATAATGATCTTCAAAACTTTTTAGACATATCATCATTAATGGGTTACTTAGCTACTATTTTAGCAAGTATAAACGTATTTGGTGGTTTTGTAGTTACACAAAGAATGTTAGCAATGTACAAGAAAAAAAATAAAAATGATTAATGCAAACTTTTCAGCAATACTTTATTTAATTTCTTCCGTTTTTTTTATATTGGCCTTAAAGGGATTATCATCGCCAGAAACTGCAAGAAGAGGTAATATCTTTGGCATATTAGGTATGCTAACAGCAGTTACTACGTTAATTCTTCAACCTAATACTTCTAATTTTATTCCAGTTATAATTTGTATCTTGTTAGGTGGTGCTATTGGTACAACTTTAGGTTTAAAAATTAAAATGACAGCAATGCCTCAATTAGTAGCAGGATTTCATAGTCTAGTTGGTTTAGCAGCAGTTTTTGTTGCTGCAGGAGCCTTCTATGCTCCAGAAAAATTTGGTATTTCATCCGGCAATGAAATAAAATTAATTAGTGCTATTGAGATGTCAATTGGTTTAGTTGTTGGTGCTATTACCTTTTCTGGATCAATAATAGCTTTTTTAAAACTGCAGTCACTAATGTCTGGAAACCCTGTAACATTTAAACTTCAACATATATTGAATGCTTCGTTAGGAATTATGATTATTGTTAGCATTTTTTTGTTTGTTAAAATACAAAGTAATGAATTGTTTATATTACTTTCTATTATGGCATTAACCATTGGCATACTTATAATAATACCAATCGGTGGAGCAGACATGCCAGTAGTTGTTTCAATGTTAAATTCTTATTCTGGTTGGGCAGCAGCTGGGATTGGTTTTACTTTAGAAAATATCTCATTAATTATTGTTGGTGCATTGGTAGGAAGTTCAGGAGCAATTCTTTCTTATATAATGTGTAAGGCAATGAATAGATCGTTCATTAGTGTCATTTTAGGAGGCTTTGGAGAAGATCCTTCCTCAAGCGAGATCACGCAAAAAGATAAAACGGTCAAATCAGGAGGAGCAACTGATGGTTCTTTTATTATGAAAAATTCCGAACATGTAATAATAGTACCTGGATATGGCATGGCAGTTTCACAAGCGCAGCATGTAATAAAAGAAATGGCAGACTTATTAAAGAAAAATGGAGTAAAAGTCTCTTTTGCGATTCATCCAGTTGCCGGAAGAATGCCCGGTCACATGAATGTGCTATTAGCTGAAGCTAACGTATCGTATGATGAAGTTTTTGAATTAGAGGAGATAAATTCAGACTTTAGCAGTTGTGATGTAGCTTTTGTAATAGGAGCTAATGATATTACTAATCCGGCCGCTAAAACAGATCCTGGAAGTCCAATAGCAGGTATGCCAATTTTAGACGTTGAAAACGCCAAAACTGTATTATTTGTAAAAAGAAGTCTATCTCCAGGTTACGCAGGCATAGACAATAAAGTCTTTTATAATGAAAATACCTTAATGTTATTTGGTGACGCAAAAAAAATATCTGAAGAAATAGTAAAAGAGTTAGATTAATTTACCACTCGTTTCTTAATTCTCTTAAAGCTAAAAAAACCTCCTGAGGACTTTCGCTTGCAGATAATAAGTTTTTATTTTTTAACGATTCCAAAATACTTCTTTCTTTTAATCTAAAAAAAACATTTACTTTTAATTCTGTCTCAAGGCAAGATATAAAGCTCGTACTAAAGTCTTCCATTTTACACTTTTGTAATAAATCATAGGCGCTTTTATTATCAGGTTCCAAGGACAAGGTAAATTGTAAGTTAGTTATTAAATAATCATGTCCTGGATAAATTTTTGTTTTTTTATCTAGTTTTATCAGTTGGTTATAAAAAGTATTATATAGACTTAATGGATTACCACCATTATGACAATTTCCTACGCCAGCATTAAAAAGTGTATCACCACAAAATAAAGATTTTTCTGGGCCACTTGAAAGTAATGAAATGTGAGACATAGTATGCCCTGGAGTGTCTAAAATATCTAAAGATACAGTATTACCAACTTTGATTTTATCTCCTGCCTTAAGTCCAATATCGACTCCTTTAATTGAGTTTTTAGCATTATAATGTGCATATAATTTAGCACCAGTATGTTGAATAATTTTTTCATTACCTCCCGTATGATCCAAATGTTCATGAGTATTTATAACCGAAACAATTTTTAAATTACTTTTTTTAGCTTCATTTAAACATAATTCATAAGCAAGAGGATCCACAGCTATTGCTTCTCTGGTATTTTCACATCCGATTAAATAATTAAAGTTTCTATAATTGTTATATGTATAAATTTGTTTTATTATCATTATAAATTTACTAAGAGATATATATGAAAGAATACATAATAGTAGTACAAGGAACAAGAAAAATTGTTACTTACCTTAATTATTTTATAAAAATACCTTATAAAATATATTATTTTGCAAAACAAAATGAAAACTATTTTAAAAAACTTCAAAAAGCTGATGTAGTCATAACAATGAGTTGGGGTAAAACTATGTGGGGGGGGTACAGATAATTTAAAGATACCAAAAGTAGAGAATTTAAAATTAATACATTTACCTGGTGCGGGTACAGATGCTATAAATTTTTCTGAGTTACCTAGAAACTGTAAGATTTGTAATGTCTATGAACATGAAATACCTATAGCAGAATACTGTTTAGCCAATATATTAAATTGGGAAATGAATTTAGTACAAAAATTAAATAGATTTAAAAATCTAGATTGGAGCGATTGTATGATATTTGACGGTCCAACACACAGTGAATTATTTCAAAAAAATATTGGAATATTAGGATATGGAAAAATAGGTAAAGAAATAGCTAAAAGAATAAAACCATTCGGAACAAGTTTAGTAGGTTATACTAGAAGTTTTAAAAAGAGAGATAAATATCTAAATAATTTATATTTAAGCAAGGACTTAAAAAAAACAGTTAATAAGTTAGATTATTTAATAATTTCTTGTCCCTTAACCAACAAAACGAAAGATATGATAAATGCTAATATATTTAAATCCATGAAAAAGAATGCCGTAATTATAAATATAGCTAGAGGTGGTATTATTAATGAAAGTGACTTGTACAATGCCCTTAAAAAGAAATTAATAGGTGGAGCAATAATAGATACTTGGTTTAGATATCCTCAGAGTAAAGAACAGAATGGGTTTAAACCTTCTAAATTTTTATTTAATAAAATGAAAAATGTTGTAATGTCACCTCATATATCTGCTTGGTCAGAAAATATGATAGAAAGGAGATCTAAAGTAATAAGTAATAATATAAATAGGCTATATACTAAAAAAAGCTTAATAAATGTCGTAAAGAAACTTTAGTATCCTCTACTACCTTTTCTTTGCAATTTTCTCCACCTTCTTACGGACTCAGCCTTTTCTCTTGCTTTTTTCTCAGAAGGTTTTTCATAAGCTCTTCTTTTTTTCATTTCTCTATACATGCCTTCTCTCTGCATTTTTTTCTTCAATGTTCTTAAGGCATGATCAATATTATTATCTCTAACTATAACTTCCAATATTTTCTCCTATATAAAGATTTATTTAATAACATAAGCTATTGATAAAGTGAAGAGAATAATTAAAATAAAAATATGGTAAGCAAAAAAAAAGAAAAAGAGATTTTTACTAAGCTTAACTCAGAATTTAAAAATGAGACTTTTATTGATCTTAATATAAAGGCTATTTTAAAAAAAAATTCAATTTCTGAAGAGGATTTTTATTACTTTTTTCCTCTCAAAACCAAAAGCTTATGTAGTTATTTCTTCATCGATTTACAGTTAAAGCTAGAAAAAAAAATTAAAAGTAAAATTAAAAATGAAAAAAGCATTAGTAAGAGAGTAAACTTTATATTATTTGAATTAATTAAGCTTTTGAATGAGGACAAAGAAGTAAGTTTATTTTTTCTAAACTATATTTCTAGAAAACCAATATATTTGAAAAAAATGACTATTAAATTTGCAGATAGAGTCTGGCGTCTTTTAGAAGATAAGTCAGTTGATTTTAATTATTACACTAAACGTATGATATTATCACAAATATTAATTAATTCTATATTGTACTGGAGAGGTTCTAATAATCTTAACAAAACAGAAATTTTTATAGAAAAACAAATATTTTTATTAGGAAAGTTTGGGTATTATAAAAGTAATTTTAAAAAGGTTATCTCTGAAGTAGCACCTAAGAATTTTCTTACTAAATTTGATTTTTTACATTAAAACAAAATATTAATGTGACCTAGTTTTCTACCTTCTTTAATTTCATCTTTTCCATATATATAAACTTTATGATTTTTTTTATGTAAGGATTGCCCTATAACATTATAATTTTCGCCCAAAATATTTATCATCTTACATTTATGATGGTATATAATATTTGGAATTGGCAGGTCAAAAATAACTCTTACTAAGGCTTCAAATTGAGAAACATTACACGCATCCATAGTCCAATGACCAGAGTTATGAGGTCTAGGAGCAACTTCATTTACAATAATTTCATTGCTCTTATCAACAAACATTTCTATTGCAATGATGCCAATAATATTCAAAGATCTGGCTAATTGTACAGCAATAGCTTTTGCTTTATTTTTAGTTTTTATACTTATCTTTGCAGGAAATACAGTTTCCCTTAATATTCCATTTATATGCTTATTTTCAGATGGTTCATAACATATTGCAGATCCATCTTTTTTTATTATTACTATTACTGAAATTTCTTTTTTAAACTTTATAATTCCTTCAATGATATATTTATTTTTTTCAATATTATTTTTTATATTTGGAATGCTATATTTTTTTATTATATGTTGCCCTTTACCGTCATAACCAAACTTTCTTGTTTTTAAAATAGCAGTACCTTTTAACTTTTCTAAAGCACCTTTAACATCAACGTACTTTTTTATTTGATAAAAAGGAGCTACAGAAATACCTAAGCTAGAAATAAATTCTTTTTCTAACAATCTATCTTGAGAATACTTTAATGCTTTTATGCCAGGAAAAATTTGACTATTTTTTTCTAAAAAATTCAAGCTTTCTAAAGGAATATTTTCAAACTCATAAGTAATCTTATCTGAGCATTTAACAAATTGTCCTAGAGCTTTTTTATTCGTGTAATCACTATTAATTATTATATTTGCATTTTGAAAAGCTGGTGCGTTTTTATTTGGATCAAATATACAAGTTTTAATTCCAAGACGGGAGGCTTCAATAGCAATCATTTTACCAAGTTGTCCTCCTCCTAAAATCCCTAATGTCTTATTAGTTATATTTTTAATAACATCGTTTTTCATTTTCTTTTAGGAATTACACTTACAGCCTTTGTTAAATCGTCTCTCCACTTACTTAATTTTTTTGAAATATTTTTGTCAGTATTTGCGAATAGGGATACAGCAAATAAAGCAGCATTTTTAGCTCCTGATTCACCAATCGCAAAAGTTGCAGTAGGTATACCATAAGGCATTTGTACTATAGATAATAAACTATCAAGTCCGTTCATTAGCTTACTTTCTATTGGGACACCTAATACTGGAATTTTAGTTAACGAGGCTACCATTCCTGGCAGATGGGCTGCTCCTCCAGCTCCTGCTATTATAACTTTAATATTATTTTTATGAGCATTTTTAGCATATCTATACAGTCTCTCTGGAGTTCTATGAGCCGAAACTATTTTAACTTCATTAGAAATGTTAAAATCATTTAATATATTTTCTGCTAATTGTAATGTTTTCCAGTCAGACTGACTTCCCATTATAATACTTACCTTATCTTTTTTCATATTTAACTCCAAAAAGAAATATAATTAAGTTAGTATTATAACTTTGCTTTTATTTAATTCAATTAAATGATAATAAATGTATTATGTTAGAAAAATACTTTTTATCGCTTTTACTTAGGTTACCTGAGGAAATATCACATAGAATTGCAATATTCTTATTGAAATATAATTTAGTTCCCACAAAAAAAAAAATTATAAAATCTATAACAAAAATTAAATTTTTAAACTTTAAATTAACACATCCTGTAGGACTTGCAGCAGGTTTTGACAAAAATGCAGAGGCATTGCCTGGCTTATTAAAGCAAAACTTTAGTTTTATAGAAATTGGTACAGTGACACCACTTCCTCAAGTTGGAAATAGTAAACCAAGAGTTTTTAGAGTACCAGAAGAAAAATCTATAATTAATAAATTAGGTTTTCCCAACTTAGGAGCTTCAAAAATATTTAACAATCTATGTAAAATTAGAAAATATCACACCTTAGGCTTAGAACCTCTAATAGGCGTTAACATTGGCTGTAATAAAAATACTAAAAATCCACTAAAAGACTATGAGAAATGCTTTGAAATTTTTTGTTCAGTTGCTGATTACATTACTATAAACGTTTCATCTCCTAACACTCCAGGCTTACGAAAACTTCAACTGCAAAATAACTTAGCTCCCTTATTAAAAACCCTTAGTAATAAAAGAGAAGAATATTTTAAAAAAAATAAAAGAAAAATTCCTCTAGTATTAAAAATTGCTCCCGATCTAGTAGACTCTGATTTAAAAAGTATTGTTAAACTTATAAAAAGCTTTCAAATTGAAGGTATTATTGCTACTAACACTTCTATAAATAAAAAAATTATTCAAAATAAAAAATATACTAAATTACAAGGTGGTATATCAGGAAATGCCCTATATAAAAATTCGAATAATATTTTAAAAAAATTACAAAAATTTTCTAAAGGCAATATTACTTTAATAGGAGTTGGAGGCATTGATAGCGGTGAAAAAGTTTTTAAAAAAATTAAACTAGGGGCCAACGCTGTTCAAGTTTATAGTTCTTTAATATATAATGGAATAAGCATAGTAGATAATATGGTTCTTGATTTCATTAAATTATCTAAACTAAATAAGTAATTTCATGCAAAGCTATAAATCATTAAATAATATAAATCAAATCATCAATAACTATGATGCCTTTATTATTGATATTTGGGGAGTCCTATGGGACGGCATAGAAGCTTATAAATATGCAAAATTAACTTTAAAAAAATTAAAAGAAAAAAATAAAAATATCATTCTTCTTTCCAATGCTCCTAGAAGAGCTAAAATAGTATCTGATAAGTTGAGTTCCATAGGAATTAATAACAATTTATATGATAATATTGTTTCATCAGGTGAAGTCTGCCGTGAAGATTGTCTTTCTAATAAGAAAAGATTATCTTTACTAGGTAAAAATTATTACTTCATTGGTCAAGAACTTGATAAGGGTATAGCAAAAAATCTTGAAATCAAAGAAGTCTCTTCTATAAGTAAAAGCTCTTTCGTATTAGTCTGTGGAACCAGAGATTTTGATCATACACTCAACAATTATAAAAAAGAGCTTAATGAGGCATTAAAATATAATTTACCTTTAGTATGTGCTAACCCTGATAAAGTAGTGATTAGACAAAATGGACAATTAATTACTTGTGCTGGCATATTAGCAGATTATTATCATAATAATGGAGGTGAAGTGTTTAGATATGGAAAGCCTTTTCAGGCTATGTATGAAAAATCTTTTAATATTTTAAAAAGTTTCAATACTAAGTTAGCTTTAGATAAAGTTTTAGTTATAGGTGACTCTCTTGAAACAGACATACTAGGTGCTAATAACAATAAACTTAATTCTTTATTAATTACTAATGGCATTCATAAACATGAATTAACTAACAGTAATAATTATGAAGTATATAAAAATAGTATTGATAAACTTTGCAAAAAATATTCAGCTTTTCCAAATTATATTATTAAGGACTTTATTTTTTAAGAATCTTAGAATACGTTATTGACATTTTTATATAAGAACATAAAGTGAACAAATAATGAACAAAAATCTGAAATGGTTATATTTAGACTTCAATAGTTACTTTGCTACTATTGAACAACAAATAAATCCACCTCTTAGAAATCGCCCTATTGCTATAGTTCCATCTATTACAGATTATACTTGTGCTATTGCTGCAAGTTATGAAGCTAAAAAAAAGGGTATAAAAACTGGTACCATGATAGCAGAAGCAAAAAAGCTTTGCCCTGATATTATTTGTATTCAAGCAAATCATGAAAAATATATAGCTTATCATCATAAGTTGATCAATGAGATTAACAAGCACATTCCCATAGAACGTGTTTGCTCTATAGATGAGGTAGCTTGTAAATTAATAGGAAAAGAATGTAAACCTAAAAATGCTGTCTCTTTAGCTATTAATATAAAGTCAGGTATTAAAAAGAATGTGGGAGATTACATAAGCTGTTCCATAGGCATATCAACTAATAAATTTTTAGCAAAAACAGCAAGTAATTTAAAAAAACCTAATGGGTTAAAAATACTTTTTAGAGACGCACTACCTCACAAAATAAAAAAACTTAAACTTTCTGATCTAACAGGCATAGGAAAAAGAATGGAGAGAAGGTTAATACTAGCCAATGTACAAACTATTAATGACCTGTATAAATTATCTCCTAAAAATATGCGGACGATATGGGGCAGTGTACAAGGAGAAAGATTTTGGAATATGTTAAGAGGTAATGACATTGAAGAAATAACTACTAAGACAAGTACTATTGGTCACAGTCATGTGTTACATCCAAATTGGAGAAGGCCTAATTTAGCAAAGCACATACTAAATAGACTTGTACTAAAAGCAGCGAGTAGATTAAGAAGAAAAAGGTATTTTTGTAAAAAAATAAAAATATATATCAAAATAAAAAGTGGTTACTCTATAGAAGGAAAAAAAAAGTTTAATAAAATAAATGACAGTATTACTTTATTGGAACAATCAGATTTAACATGGAAAGAAATACTAATATCAAATAAAATAAAAAGAATTAAACAAGTTAGTGTTGTTTTATATGATTTAGAGCCTCTAGAGTCAGCTCAAACTAACTTTTTTCAATATCTAAATAATAACTTTGAAAACACTATAAAAAAGAGAAAGAGTTTATCCGATACTATAGATATGATAAATTCAAAATTTGGTAGAGATAGTATAACAATAGGCAGCTTACCTAAAAATATATCTGACTTTTCTGGTACTAAAGTAGCTTTTACAAGGATTCCTGATATAAAAGAATTTTATGAATAATTTTATTTCCTAAAACGCAATCTTATATTTTTTTGTACAAGACTATGTTTATTACCTGAGGCAAAATATTTTATATTTTTTTTCTTTAGAAAAGGTAATAATAATATTCCCATCAAAAAACCTCCTATATGAGCAAACCATGCTACTCCAGGGCTATTAGGATCAGTCAAATTAGCATTAACGAGCTGAGTAGCAAACCAAATTAATATCAGTATACCTGCTGGTATTCTAATAACGGTAATAAAGAAAAAGATAAAAATTAAAGTTGATACTCTGGCTTTAGGATAGAGCAGCAAGTAAGCGCTTAAAACTCCCGATACGGCACCAGAGGCACCGATCATTGGAATATCTGAGTTGGGTGTTACTAGAGCTTGTGAAAGAGCCGCTGCTAATCCACACGCAAAATAGAATAGTAAAAATTTAGTATGCCCCATAGCATCTTCGATATTATTTCCATAAATCCATAGAAAAAGCATATTCCCTATTAAATGCATAAATCCTCCGTGCAAAAACATACTAGAAAAAACTGTAGAATAATTAGTTAAACCTGGATTAAGAAAAAGCTCTTTTGGTTTCATACCAAAACTATTAATAATAAAGGTATTCTCTGAATGTAATAAGGAGAATTGGTATAGAAATATACAAACACAAATAGCTATCAGGGCTATTGTAACTATAGGTTTAGTTTGAGTAGGGTTATCATCTTTTAAAGGAAACATAATTTTATAATAAAACAGTCAAATATTTGGTACACTTAATTATGAGTAATATAACAACAAATATCACTAATTCCGGATTAGAGCAAATAAACTATAAAAAAGACTCCTTCATTTATAAAGTAAATGAAAAACCAAAATTTGCATATTATATTTATACCGGAGAAGTTGAAATCATTAGTGCTAGTGATTATGTGATAGGAAGTGTTAAAGAAGGAGAACTTTTTGGAGAAATAAGTAGCCTCTTTAATAAAGACCATAGTGTTTCTGCTAAAGCTGCAAAAGATAGTCGTTTACTAATAATAGAAAAAGAACTTTTTTTTAGTAAAGTAGAAAATGCCGATCCTATATTAAAGGCGATAATAAGAACATTATCTTTAAGGCTTCACGATAGTAACAAAAAGTCTGAGGAAATATGGAGGCAACTGCATCTTCTTTCTTCTATTAAAAAAGATATTAATAAAGGTTAATCTTCTACTATTCCTGCTTTTTTTTTTTATTAATTTGTGCCATTAAATTTTTTTCTCTTTCATTCTCAGGAGAGAACCACTTTCCCAAGATATCAATTTTTTTTAACATTCCAGCTTTGATAGCATCTGTTTCATATTTAATAAAGTTTTTCTCTATTTTTTTATTAGCAATACCTGCTGTTCTTGGGTCTATAAATTCATTTTCTACAGCCTTTGTAATTCTTATGGCAGTATTGCTTCGTATTTTATTTATTTTACCTATACAAGACTTAGTTCTTCTATCTACATCAGAAGCTACATCCATTAATTGTAATCTTGTTGGTGGAGGAACATCAACTTTAACATATTGAGATCCTGCATCAGTACGAGGTTTGAACCCCTCTTCTTTTAATTGTTCTATGATTAGAGGTATATGCTCTTTATTAAAAATCATTAGTTGGATTTTTAATGGACCCTCCGGAGCATCAACATTTCCTAAATCAACTAGCCTTCTTCTGACACCCTTAACCATTATTTTTATTGTTGCGAAGACATTTTTGTTTGCTTCTTCTGATCCAATTGGAATTAGAGACTCTTTAAATTCTTCTATAGCAACGCCCATATTTTCTTGAGCTTCTACTGAATAACCTTCTTCTTCTTTCCCTCTACCAGCCATATTTATACAATAATACTACAAAATCTATAGGTCAATAAAAAAGCTATTATTCTCTCTTACACTTCATCTCTTTTAAACAAGAAAAAGTGGGTTGATCATTAGTAATAATTAATTCAGAGCCTAATTTATCTTGCCTTGTATAGAAGCACTTAATTTCTGTTGGTTTTCTTAATTCCTTTTTTAACCTACAAACTTCATATTTTTCTTTTTGTTCATACTTATGTCCAGTAGGATAAATTATCGTATTTTTATGCATTCTTGCTGGAGCCCAAGACTTGCTTACTATAAGAAATAAAAAAAATAATAGTAAAAATCTTTCAGTATAATGTTCTAGTTTACTTTCATTCATTGGACTATAAATATTCGTCTCCACCTCTACCAGAAAGCACTATTTGTCCTTCGTCAGCTAATTGCCTAGCTACTGCTATCACTTGTTTTTGCGCTTCTTGAACATCAGTTAACCTCATAGGACCTAAGGCTTCCATTTCATCCTTTATGTTTGCCGCAGCTCTTTGAGACATACTAGCAAAAAACTTTTCTGACAATGAGTCATCTGCTCCTTTTAAGGCTACAACTATTAATTCATTATCTAAACTCCTAATTAAGAACTGCATGCTCTTATCATCAATTCCAGCTAAGTTCTCGAAGTCAAACATATTTTCTTGAATTTCTTTTGCAACATCTTTATCTCTTTTAGTCAATTCTTTCATAACAGTAGCTTCAACATTTGATTTAAGATAATTCATTACATTAGCAGCGGCTCTTATTCCACCTGCTTGAGTAGCTCTTAAAGAAGCATTGGAATTAAACTTTCTTTCCATTACTGATTCTAACTCTTTTAAAGCTTCAGGCTGAATATTTTCTAATGTGGATAGTCTATAAATAATATCAGGCTGTATTTTAGGGTCTAATTGACTTAAAACATCTGAAGCTACCGCTGATTCAAGGTACGACAATATAACAGCAATAATTTGCGGATGTTCATCATTTATTAATTCTGAAATTGATTTAGCATCCATCCATTGGAGAATGTCTATAGGCTTTTGTGCATCTTGTGGAGTTATTTTAGATAATACTGATTGAGCTTTTTCTTGACCTAGTGCTTTTGACATGACTGTAGAAATATAATTAGTTGCTCCAAACCCTAGTGCTGTATTAGCTTTAATTATGGACAAAAACTCATCTAATACCATATTTACAGTATCTTGGTCTATATCTTGAACTTGATACATAGCTGTTCCCAATGATTTAACTTCATCAGGGTTTAAATTTGTCATAATGTTAGCAGCTTCTTCCTCACCTATCAGCAACATTAAAATAGCACATTTTTGAGTACCACTAAGTGACTCAAACACTTCTTGAGCATCTGTATTTTGTTCCTCTGCCATATTAGTATTTGCCATTATAGCACATCCTTTCAAATGTCAAAATATTAACATTTAGTTATTACTTTTATAAATAACGCAATCTTTATGCCAGATTTTTAATTATTTTTAAAATTTATAACTTTTTTTATTGGGCTCAAGTAAATATCATTGTAGTTAATATTTCGATTGCTTTTTAATATAAAAAAAACTAGTTCTGCAATGTCAGCTAATTTAATTGAATTTTTAACGCTTTTCCCTGGAGAAAATTTTAATTTTTTAAAAAAGGAGCTATTTACCATCCCTGGATTTATAATTGTAACTCTAATTTCAGACTTATTACATTCTTCTCTAAAGGATTTAACAAAACCCAACAAACCATGTTTAGCTGTAGCATAAAGAGTGGACTTTTGGTTACCTTTCAGAGAAGCCTCTGAACCCATAAAAATAAAATATCCAGTTTTCTTTTTCTTAAAATGTGAAACTAAAATCTTTGAAATTAATATATGAGCTAATAAATTCACATTAAAAAAATCTATAACTTCTTTTTCCTTTAAATTTTCTAAGTTTTCAAAAACTCCGTAACCTGCACTACTTATAATAGCATCTATTTTTTTATGATTATAAATAATATCATCTAAAATTTTTTTAATATTTCTGACATCATTTAAGTCAAAAAATATTGCAAAATAATTTTTATGTTTTATGGTGTGTTTTCTTGATATGCCAATGACTGTAACATTTTGTTTCAGAAGATTTTTAGCAATAGCATTCCCTATACCTGTAGATGTACCTGTAATAATAACTTTATTCATAATTAATTATTAAAAAAAATTTTTCTTTCATCAATAAATTTAGTTAGATTTTCAATCAAAAAGCCCTCAATATTATTTTCATTACTACTTTCATAGGAATTTTTTTTCTTTTCTAAATTAAAAAAAAGACTTTCTGTCATATTTTCTTTGATTAACTTTTTATAAATAGTATCTGGAAACCTTAATTTGCCAAATGTTATGGAATGCACATTATCAATATCAATATTTTGAAAAATTTTAATAAACAACTCTTTATAATCTTCTTGCCATCCTTCATAAATAATCACAGGATCAAAACGAAAGCCTAATTTCCAACCTAAATTTGAAAGTCTTTTTATTACCTTTAATCTTTTATCTACACTAGGAACACCTTTTTCATATTTATTTGAAAATCTATCAGGGGTAAAACTATAAGCAATTATAACATTTTTAATTATATTTTTTGAAAAGAGTTTAGAGTATGTGCTTTTGGTTCTTATTTCTAATTCTATGTTTTCATATTCTGGCATTTTTTTTATTAAACAAGACATAAAATTTGAAATTGCTTCAAAAGCTAAAGAGTCGCAATCATACCCTGAAAATATTGTAATATTCTTTTTTTTATTAGTAATAGAAATTTTTTTTATTTCATCATAATAATCTTCATAGTTAACAAATATTACGTAGTTTGCAGAAGAATACATGCCTTGTAAAAAACAATATTTGCAATCAAAAAGGCAATTATACATATAAGAAAAATAATAATTATATTTATTTCCTATTCCGTAATTCTCGGGTGTTTTATGAATCAGATTTTTATATTTTTTTGCTATTATTAATGCTGGATCATTCTTTTGAAGTTTAAAACTTTGGTTTTTTTTATTAAAGATCTCACTAAACCTATCAATTACAATAATTTCTGGATTACTAATTTTACTGCATATTAATTTGGTTCTAAAATGATCCTTTATTTCACGTTCTATATATATAATTTTAGTCATTTTAGATTTTCAAGATATATTTTGTTAAGTAGCTTTCATATTTTTTTATTAAGCCATTTAATGACTTTGAAACCAAGACGTCATTTTTAATTTCTTTTTGACTTTTTATTATAAAAATTTTTGTTAAGATTTTTTCCAATTTTTTTTTGTTATAAAATGTTACGTGATATTTATTTTTTATTATATTTAGTATTAAGGATATATCATAAAAACTTTCTGGAGGTTTATTTCTATATTTATCAAGAATAGTATTAATTTTCCTAATGTGTTTTGAAATAAAAGATACAGAAAAATTTTTATAACTCTTTGGCTTAAATTGTAAATTATCTGAAACTATCTTAAACATAAAAATATTTTCTTTTATCGTTGGACTATCTAAAGCCTCTAAAAAACCATAACTCTCCATATCATAAAGATATTTATTATTATATTTTTTTTCTTCTTTATTAACACAACATACAGTGCTTGTTGGTACTTTGTTATAAAAAGAGTTTGTGAAAAAAGTGTTTTCATTATTGCTAGAAATTACTTTTTTTACCTCATAAATAGATCCTACCTTAAGTGTTTTATGACCTGCTATACCTATATTAATCCAAATATCATCCTTATTATTATTTAGTTTTTTTAATTTAATAACAGCTTTTTTAGCATTTTCTATTCCAATGCCTGAAATAATAAGAAAAACATTCTGTTCCACATTACTATAGATATTTCTATGTTTTTTGTCATTAAGGTTTAATCCAAAATAATCTATTATTGGAAGTGCTTCATGTTTTAAAGCTACTAAGAAATTAATTATTTTTGTTTTTGACATTATAATTATAATTCAGCCATAAAAATTTTTTTTTAGTATACATATTAAATATTCTTTTATTATTTCTATTAATTGCACCTAAAAGTATAATATTAATTTTCTTTAACAAATGCTCTAAAACTTTTAATTTTTGTTGCTTATTTAAACTATCATTTATTAATATCTTTTCTAGAGCTTTAATTCTATATCTATCAATACCCCAATACTTATCAGAAAGCTGACCCTTATGTCCTCCATACTTTTTAATCAAAGGTTTATCTAAATAACCAATTTTTATTTTACTAGTAACCCTCAACCAAAGTTCATAATCCTCACAAACTTTAAACTTATAATCAAATAGTCCGTATTTATCAAATAATTCTTTCTTAATCAAAACACTAGAAGGAGATATCTTACAAATATCTAAACAATCTTCAAAAATATTGCCACCTCTCTTTAAGTGTTTTTTTTTTTGATTTTTTAATATTCCATTTTTAATCCATATTTCATTAGTATGAACAAACTGATATTTAAAATTACTTTTTTTTAATAATACAAATTGTTTCTCTATTTTATCAGCTATCCATTCGTCATCAGAGTCAAGAAAAGCTATCCAATTATATTTGCAATTTTTTATACCTAAGTTTCTAGCAAAACTTACTCCTCTTTTTTTTTCGATAATTACTCTGATATTATTAAATTTTTTTTTAATGAAACTTAAAGTTTGATCAGTAGAACCATTATCTATTACTATAATTTCATTTACTGGATAAGATTGTTTTAATACTGAAGTTATAGCTCTACCCAAATAAGGTACTCTGTTATAAGTTGGAATAACAACGGAAACTTTGAATTCTTTCTTTTCTTTTATCATATAAACATTTATTAAAGATAAAAATTTGTTATATTAGTTCCATAGAGCCCTCATAGTATAATGGTTATTACAGACCCTTGGTAAGGGTCAGATGGTAGTTCAATTCTACCTGAGGGCACCATTCTTACTTTTATAACTTTTTATTTTGTTAAGCACACTCTGCATCTCTTTATTATTTAAAATTTTAGGTTGTTTTTGTAACCTACAATAATAATAATACTCACATAATAGTTCAACTTCATTAGCCAATTCATATGCATCTGATAAATTATTTCCTATTGAAATTTGACCATGATTAGATATCAGACAGCTTTTTGAGCCTTTTATAGCATTCAATATATTAATAGATAATTTTTTACTACCAAATAAAGCGTAATTTGCAACTTTGACAGTTTTTTTTCCAGTCAAAGCAATCATGTAATGAAAAGATGGTATTTTTTTATATAAGCATGAACAAATTACAGCAAACTTTGAATGAGCATGAACAATAGCATTACATTCAGTAGAATTATATAAATCTAAATGGAATCTCCACTCTGAAGAAGGTTTCTTATTTTTTTCTATATCTCCTTTTAATGATACAAATACTATATCTTTAATAGTTAGTTCTAAATTTTTTTTTCCAGACGGTGAAATAAAAAAACCTTCCTTATCATTGAGTTTACTTCTTATTGAGATATTACCAGATCTAATTGGTGAAAAACTTTCAGTTGAAAATAATTTAGAATATTTTACTATCTCTTTTTTTTTATTAATATTGTTCATTTTTTAAGTTTAGGATTTCATTAATATTTGCATTTATAATTCCTTTATTTGTAATAAGTTTTGTTACAAATTGCTTAGGCGTAATATCAAAAGCAGGATTATACGCTTTACTATCTTTTGGATAAACATCAACTGTTCTTAAATTATTTTTTTCATCTAGACCTTTAATTTTTCTTAATTCATTACTACTTCTCTCTTCTATTTCTACATCTCTAAAATTTTTTATTTTCCAATCTATAGTATTCAAAGGTATGGTTACATAGAATGGAATATTAAATTCTTTTGCTGCTATAGCTTTTAAAAATGTTCCTATTTTATTAATAACATCTCCAGAAACTATTACCCTATCAGCTCCAACAATACATATATCTATTTCCCCTCTTTGCATCAAAATACCGGCAGCATTATCAGTAATGATCGTATTTGCTATATTTTCATTATTTAATTCATAACTTGTTAAAGAGGCTCCTTGGTTTCTAGGCCTTGTCTCATCGACCCAAACATGAATATTTAAATTATTTTTTTTAGCAAAATAAATTGGTGCCGTAGCAGTTCCCCAATCAATAGTTGCTAGCCATCCTGCATTACAATGAGTAAGAATATTTACTTTTCCCTTTTTATTATGTAATGACTCTATAATTTTAAAACCAAGTTCTCCAATTTTCTTGCATCTATTTATATCATCCTCACAAATTTTATTAGCCTGATCTAAAAGACTTTTCTCTATTTCAGAAGACGACAAATTATCTTTTATTACTGAAAGCATATTATCAACAGCCCAAAAAAGATTTATTGCCGTAGGTCTAGTATTTTTAATTTTATTTGCTTGATCAATTATTTTATTTTTATCTTTTAAATTTCTATAAGCCAGATAAACGCCATAAGCAGCTGTCGCTCCTATTAATGGTGCTCCTCTAACTTGCATAAAATTTATAGCATTAATTACATCTTCTAAATTATTTAAAGAAACTATTTCTAAATAAAAAGGTAGTTTTGTTTGATCAATTATCTTAACTTCTTCTTTTTTTCTATCAAACCAAATTGTTCTATATGATTCATTATTAATAAGCATTTTTTTTAATTTAATATTGTGCCATAATAAGTTTTTTTTGAAGAGTTTTTTTATGAATGAAAACATTACCTATGCTAATAAAATTAATTTTAATCCATTAGACAAGATATGTGTTGTTACTGGTGGCTCTAGCGGAATTGGAGCAGCTCTTATAAAAGAGTTAAAATCAAGAAAAGCAAAAACTATAATTAATATAGATATAAAACAAGGCAATGAAAAAAATACAGATTTTTTTCAATGTGATGTTGCTAATGATAGTGAAGTAGAAAAAACTATAAACGAAATATATAAAAAGCATAAAATAATTGATTTGTTTTGTAGTAATGCAGGTGTAGCAGTTGATGATGATGGGCTTGCATCTGCTAAACATTGGGATAGTATTTGGAAAATTAACGTTTTACAGCATACTAATATAGTAAGGCATACTATCTCAAAAATGTTAGAAAATAAAAGTGGATGGTTTCTTATAACAGCTTCGGCTGCAGGCTTATTATCACAGGTAGGATCTGCTACTTATTCTACAACCAAGCATGCTACAGTTGGTTTTGCAGAATGGTTATCTATTACGTATGGTGAAAAAAATATCGGTGTAAGTTTATTATGTCCTCAAGGCGTAAATACTCCAATGACAGAAAAAATTAAAGATGGTGGAGTTGCAGGAATTAATGGAATGTTAGAAGCTGAAGATGTTGCTAAAATTAGTCTGGATCAAATGGCTGTAGGTAAGTTTTTAATTACTCCTCATGAGATAGTAAAGAAATATATTAAAATAAAATCTGAAGACACTGATAAGTGGATATTGGGTATGCGTAAGTTATATAACAAATTTGTAGTTTAAGATAATATTTACAAACTTTTTTTTTACTATAAAATTTAGATATGTTTCAACGAACTGTATTCAATGATGAACAAAATTACTTTAGGGAGACAGTAGCTAAATTTGTTAGTAAAGAAGTATTACCTCATCATAGCTTGTGGGAAAAAGAAGGAATTGTTCCAAAAGAGATATGGTTAAAAGCTGGTGATTTAGGGATCCTCTGTCCAAATATACAAAAAGAATATGGTGGTATAGGTGGTGACTTTAGATTTAATGTTATTGTTATTGAGGAGCTTGCAAAAGTTGGTGCTAGTGGACCAGGATTTGCAGTACACTCTGATATTGTAGCCCCTTACTTGATTAACTATAGCTCTGATACTCAAAAAAAGGAGTATTTGCCAAAAATGGTAAAAGGAGAAATTATTACAGCAATAGCTATGACAGAACCTGGAACTGGTTCGGATCTTCAAAATATAAAAACAAAGGCAACTGTTAAAGAAAATAATATAATTTTAAATGGTTCTAAAACTTTTATAACAAATGGACAAAATGCAAACTTAGTTTTAGTAGTCGCTAAAACAGATAGTACAAAAAAAGCTAAAGGTATCTCAATAGTTTTATGTGAAGATTATAGAAAAGGATTTGAAAAAGGAAAGAATTTGAAAAAAATAGGAATGCAAGCCCAAGATACTTCTGAGCTTTTTTTTCATGATGTAGAACTTCCCATTGAAAATATTTTAGGACAATCAGGTCAAGGTTTTTCTCAATTAATGGATGAGTTACCCCAAGAGAGATTATCAATTGCAGTTACTGCTGTTGCTGCTGCTGAATCAGCTTTAGAATGGACAATTTCATATACCAAAGAGAGAACTGCTTTTGATACTAAAATTATTGATTTTCAAAATACAAAATTTACCTTAGCAAAATTAAAATCTGAGCTATCAGTAGCAAGAGCATATATAGATAGATGTATCTTTGAACACATAAATAATAATTTTTCTGCTGAAGATGGAGCTATAGCGAAACTTTGGTGTACTGAATTACAATTCAAAGTAATTGATGAATGTCTTCAATTATTTGGCGGCTATGGCTATATGAATGAATATCCTATAGCTAAAGCATTCATGGATGCCAGAGTACAAAGAATATATGGTGGAACAAGTGAAATTATGAAAGAGATAATTAGTAGAAATCTATAGGAAAATATATGACTGAAGCTTACATTTATGATGCAATTAGAACTCCAAGAGGTAAAGGAAAAAGTAATGGATCTTTACACCAAATAACACCTATAAAACTAGCCTCAAAAACATTGAAAAAACTAAAGGAAAGAAATAATCTTAATACAAAGTTTATAGACGATGTGGTTCTAGGGTGCGTTCACCCAGTAAATGAACAAGGGTCTGATATAGCTAGAATCGCTGTTTTGGATGCAGATTATAATCAATCAGTACCTGGTACACAAATTGATCGATTTTGTGCTTCTGGTTTAGAAGCATGTAATATTGCTGCAGCTCAAATAATGAGTGGTCAATCTGATCTTACCATTGGAGGAGGTGTTGAATCAATGTCTAGAGTTCCAATGGGTAGTGCTGGAGGAGCATGGATGACAGATCCCTCTATAGCATTTAAAACTTATTTTGTACCACAAGGAATTTCTGCAGATCTTTTAGCTACTAAATATAATTACAGTAGAGATGATGTTGATCTATTTGCAGTAAACTCGCAAAAAAAAGCCAATGAAGCCTGGGAAAAAAAATATTTCAAAAATAGTATAATAGACATATATGATCAAAATGGTGACTTAATGCTCAATCATGACGAGCTAATAAGGAAGGAAACAACTATGCAAAGTTTAGCTTCTCTAGAGCCATCTTTTGCAAAAATAGGAAAGAATTCTGGCTTAGATGAAATTGCGTTAATGAAATATCCGAAAAATAATCATATAAATCACGTACACCATGCTGGTAACTCTTCTGGTATAGTTGACGGTGCTGCTGCTATTTTAATTGGTAACAAAGAAATCGGTAAAAAACTTAATTTAAAACCTAGAGCTAAAATAAAAGCATTCTCCTCTATAGGAACTGAACCCACTATAATGTTAACAGGACCTGAGCATGCTACAGAGAAAGTTTTTAAGAGAGCCAAAATGGACTCAAAAGATATCGATTTATTTGAAGTTAATGAGGCCTTCGCGGCAGTGGTGTTAAGATATTTGGAAGCTCTAAATATTAATGAAAATAAGGTTAATGTAAATGGGGGGTCAATCGCGATGGGACATCCTCTTGGAGCAACAGGGTCAATGTTATTGGGAACACTTTTAGATGAATTAGAAAGAAGAGATTTAAATACTGGACTTGTAACTTTATGTGTAGGAGCAGGTATGGGTACTGCGACTATTATAGAAAGAGTCTAAGTTGACCAAAGTAAACTTTGAATTATCAGACTCTAACTCTGTTAAAATTCAAGGTAGTTCTTTTGATTTGAACTCGCTAAAAACTCTTAATACTATTTTACAAAAAATAACTAAAGAAAATAAAATTAAAAAAATCAATTTAATAGGAAATTTTAATACTGAGCTAGAATTTAATTGTATTTTTGATAATTCTAGTATGATAGATGAGTCTTTATCTTCTTTACATAGCATTACCGAAACTATCGAGAGAAGTAATATTATTTTTACCTCGCATGTAAATGGAATTATGAGGGGTCCTGCACTAGAATTAGCATTGTCATGTAATTTTATCAAAGCTGTATCTAATACTTTATTAGATTTTAGTTTTACAAATAAAGATCAAATACCTTTTTTTGGAACCGTACAAAGAATTATTAAAATATTGGGTTATAAAAAAGCTCTTCAAGTTCTTTTGTCAAACGACAAACTAGACTTAGACGAAGCCACTAGATTAAAAGTTATTAATAATGAAAGAGATAATAATATTGATAATAAAAAACCTTATTGGGATCAAGAGTTTACTAATACTTTTATATATTTTAATTCTAAAATACATAGCATTTATAAAAATAAGAAACCTGCATATAATGCAATTCTTTCGATAGTTTTCGAAAGTTCAATCTGTGAACCCAATGTTGGAATGTCCATTGAAAAAAGATGGGCAAAGTGGCTAATATTGAATAATTTAAAAAAACATTAATATACTCAAATTAATCCTTTTTTTCTGTAAAATTTAATGCAACGGAATTAATGCAATATCTTAAACCGCTAGGAGGTGGCCCATCTGGAAATACATGTCCCAAGTGAGAGTTACATTTGCTACACTTAACTTCTACTCTTTTCATGCCATAGCTATTATCTTCTGTTTCTATTACGGCTTTGTTATCTAAGGCACTGTAGAAAGACGGCCAGCCTGTTCCTGAGTCAAATTTGTGCTCTGAGGAAAATATCACCGTATCACAATTAATGCATGAGTAGTTTCCTATTTTTTTATTATTAACATATTCTCCTGAAAAAGGTGGCTCGGTATGCCCTTCTCTAGTGACTTGATGTATTAAATTTTTTTTACTAAACATAAATATTAATTAACATCTTTTTTATAAAATGTTAACTTTAATTATGCAAAAAAAAATCATTGAAAACCCTGAAATATTCAAAAGCATGAAAGGAGAGTTTTTAGGTTATAGCGAATGGATTTTAGTTACCCAAAAAGAAATAAATAAATTTGCTGAGGCCACTGGAGATTTTCAGTGGATACATGTAAACGAGGAAAAAGCAGAGAAACAAAGTCCTTTCAAAAAAACAATTGCTCATGGATATTATTCTTTATCTTTAATACCAATGTTTGTCTATGAAGTATGGGAATGTAAAAATCTAAAATTAGTATTAAACTACGGAACTGAAAAAATAAGATTTATATCTCCTGTAATATGTAATAATCAAATAAGAGCAGCTATTTCAGTATTAGATGCAAAAGATTATAAGGGAGGTGTTTTATTAACTAGTGATATAAATATTGAAATTAAAAATTCTAAAAAGCCTGCTTTGTCTGCTCAAACCTTAAGCTTACTATTCTCTTAAAATTTTATTTTTTTGATACTGTTAGTTATATTTTTTAAGCTAGATAATTCTAAATCTGCTTGAAAATTTTTTTCTTTAAAAGAACTTTTATAATTTCCATATTCTTTTTCTCTATGAATATAGATGGTCTTCATTCCTATTTTACTAGCAGCATATAAATCATTTTTATGAGATGCTACTAAAGCACATTGACTTACTTTTAAATTAAGCATATCTATTGCTCCCATATATACTAGCTTGTTTGGTTTATATTTTTTAAAATGTTCGGCAGAAAAGATAAAATCAAAATTTAATTTTGCATACTTAAGAAGATTTTTTTGCAGCAAAACATTTCCATTTGAAAGACTGGCAGTTATGTAATTTTTATTTAATTGATTAATAGCTGCACAACTATCTTTCCATGGTCTAATTTGATGCCAAAGTAATACTAAATATTTTTTTTCTGTTTCTTTCATTTTATCAAAGCCCATTTTCTTTAGAACTTTTTTTAATGTACGGGTATGAAGTTCGTCTAATGTTTGCCATGGCAAAGTGTTATTGTTTACCTTATTTATTATAGGTTGATATTCTTTTCTCCAATTTATTACTAATTTTTCTAATTGTTCAGGGTTTTTTTTTTTAAAAAACTCTAGTTCTTTTAGCCCCTCCATAATAGATGATCTCCAATCTACTAATGTTCCAAATATATCGAAAAATAAAGCTTTCATCTTAAAAATAACTTATTAAATTATTTATTGTAATATATAATTAAAATATATTAATATAAATTATGGAAGAGAAAAAAAGTTCTATCCTAAAAGATAAAAAAGGATTAATCGTCGGTATTGCAAATGAAAGATCACTTGCATGGGGAATAGCAAAATGTATTAACCAGCATGGAGGAAGATTAGCCCTAACCTATCAAAATGATGCACTTAAAAAAAGAATTATTCCATTAGCGGAAAAAATTAATTCTAAAAACGTTTATGAATTTGATATTCAAAACTATGAAACAACTCATAGTTTTTTTAAAAATATAAGTCAAGATTTTGGTAAGCTAGATTTTATAGTTCATGCAGTAGCTTTTTCAGATAAAGAAGAATTAAAGGGAGATTATGTTGATACCTCAAAAAATAATTTTTTAAATACCATGGAAATTTCCTGCTATTCTTTTACTGCGCTAATCAGAGAGTCTCTCCCATTTATGAATGAACATGCAAATTTTTTAACTTTATCATATTTTGGCGCTGAAAAAGTGATTCCTCATTATAATGTAATGGGAATAGCTAAATCAGCATTAGAAACTAGCGTAAAGTATCTAGCCGTTGACTTAGGGAAAAAAGGATTTAGAGTAAATGCTATATCTGCCGGACCTGTAAGAACGCTAGCTGCCTCTGGCATATCAGACTTTAGGTATATTTTAAAATGGAATGAATATAATTCTCCACTCGAAAGAAATATCACACTAGACGATGTTGGCGGTGCATCAATATATTTATTATCTGAATTAAGCAGTGGAACTACCGGTGAAATACTTCATGTGGATGCTGGATATAATGTAATAGGTATGAAAAATGTTAATGCTCCTGATATAAGTAAAGTTTAGAATGTCCTATAATAGCATAGGTAAAATATTAAAATTAACTACTTGGGGAGAAAGTCACGGAACAGAGATAGGAGCCGTACTGGATGGAGTTCCGTCAAATATCAAAATAAGTGAAAGCTACATTCAAAAATTTTTAAATATGCGAGCACCCGGTCAATCTAAATTTGTTACTCAGAGAAAAGAAAAAGACAAAATAAATATTGTATCAGGTGTATTCAATGGGTATTCGACTGGAACACCAATAAGTTTAATAATAAAGAATACTGACCACAAAAGTAAAGACTATTCAGAAATTAAAGAAAAGTATAGGCCTGCTCATGCAGATTACACATATTTTAAAAAATATGGAATAAGAGACTACAGAGGAGGTGGGAGATCCAGTGCAAGAGAAACTGCTATGAGAGTAGCCGCAGGTGCAATTGCTAGACTTATCCTAGGAAAAAAAATATCTATTACGGGAGCTGTAATTCAAATAGGAAATAAAAAAATAAAAAAAGAAAAATGGGAAAAAGATTTTCAAAAAAAAAATCATCTATTTTGTCCAGACTCCTCTGTATTAAACGATTGGGAAAATTATTTATTATCAATAAGAAAATCTGGGTCGTCCTGTGGTGCTTTGATTAAAGTTATTGTGAAAGGTGTTCCAGTGGGATTAGGAGAACCTATATATGGTAAATTAGATGCTGAACTCGCCTCAGCCTTAATGGGGATTAATGCTGTTAAAGGTGTAGAAATTGGCTCAGGGTTTGAGGTGGTTAATATGCAAGGAGAACAAAACTCAGATGAAATGGTAATAGATAAAAAAGGAAAAGTAACTTTTTTATCTAATAACGCAGGAGGTATTTTAGGAGGTATTTCCTCAGGACAAGATATAGTGTGTTCCATCGCTGTAAAACCTACCTCTTCTATATTAAAAACTCAGAAAACAATAAATACAAAAAATAAAAATACTACAATAAAAACGAAAGGTAGACACGATCCGTGTGTCGGCATAAGGTGTGTTCCAATAGCAGAAGCAATGGTTGCCTTAGTATTAGCTGATCATTTATTAAGAAGAAAAACTCAAGTCTAAATCAAAGGTATTTATATGAAAAATGAAAAATTATGGTCTCTAAAAATTCCTATTAAAAATAATTTTAAAGATAAAGACATACAAAATTATTTGAGAATTTGCAAAGAAAAGTTAGGCTTAATTCCTAATATTTTAAAAACTAATACTATTGATAAAAAAAAATTTGATGCTTTTAATTTTTTTTATAACAGATTAATGCAAGAAGATAATTATTTATCAAAAATTGAAAAAGAGATGATAGCGGTAGTAGTATCTTCTACAAATAGATGTCTATATTGCTGTGTTTCTCATAGCTATTCTCTAGGAAAACTTCTAAAAGATTCAGTAAAAGCAAAAAATATTTTAATTAATTATGAAGTAGCGAAAATTTCAAAAAAACATAAAATGATGCTTGATTTTGCTTCTAAGCTAACCCAAAATTCTCACAAAATAAATGAAGATGATAGAAATAAACTTAGAAAAATACGATTTAATGAATTTCAGATTTTAGAAATAATAGAGGTTGCTGCTTTTTTTAATATGACCAATAGAATTGCTTCTGGTAGTAATATGGTACCTAATGCAGAATATTATTTTTAAATAGCTTTTTTTTTACACTATAAATAAAGAACTCTTGGTTTCCTTTGATACCAGTTATGCAACTTTCTATAATGCTAACCACTTCCCAATTTTTGGAAACTAACCAATCACTTACTGCTTTGACTGCTTCATTTCTATAACTAGGTTCAAGTACAATACCATTTTTACCAATTTTGTCTTTAGATAATTCAAACTGTGGCTTAACCAATACTATAAGACCTAGATTGTTTTTTTCGAATTCAATAATTTTTGATAGGCCCTTTTTAGCGCTTATAAAAGAAAGATCACAAGTTATTACTTCTATATTTTTGTCAATTTCTGCAAGATCAATATTTCTGGCATTTGTTCTGTCTAATATAGTTACTTTTTTATTAGTACTTAGTTTCCAATCTAACTGCCCTCTACCAACATCTATACAGTATACATGCCGCGCATTATTTTTAAGAAGTACTTGTGTGAACCCTCCTGTAGAGGCCCCAACATCAACACAGACTTTTTCATTAATATCTACATCGAATTTTTTGATAGCATCTGACAACTTTATACCTCCACGTGAAACCCATTGATGATCCTTATTTAAAACTCTAATATCAATATTTTCTGAAAACTTAGCTCCAGCTTTTTCTATTTTTTTTCCATTAACTATAATTTTTCCTGCCATTATCAGTGCTTTTGCTTTACTAGCACTTTCAACACAACCTTTAATAACTAATAATTTATCTAATCTTTCCTTGATTTTCATTAGCTAGTTCTATGCATTAAAAAATTTGTAAACATTACTAATCTTTCTGTGTTTTTATTTATTGATGATAACTTACTCTTAATTTTTAAACCTACTTTTGTGACTTCTTTTTTTGCATAGTTAATATCTTTAAGTCTTATTATAGTAGCTTTATTAAGATCTTTATCCTTACGTACTTTTTTTCCCATCTCTTCTTGATTACCTACTTGGTCAAGGATATCATCTTGAATTTGAAATAAAGCACCTAGTAAGAGACCTATCTCAAACATATCATTTTGCTCATTTTCACTTGCTTTACCCAATATAGAACCAGTTAAAGTACAGAATGCTATTAACAAACTAGTTTTCTTTTTTTGAATTTCTTTAAAATTATTTAAAGTTAATCTAAATTTTTCATCCTCGGCCAACAGATCTAAGTATTGACCAGCTAATACTCCTTCCGCACCAGTAACATCAGAAAAAAAACTTATCACTTTTAACTTATCCTCTAAATCAATTTTAAAGGAATTAAGACTCAAAAGCTTATATGAATAAACCAATAATGATGCTCCTCCAAGTAATGCATTAGCTTCATTGAACGCTTTGTGAACTGCAGCCTTTCCTCTTCTTAAATCATCATTATCCATACAAGGCAAGTCATCATAAACCAATGAAAAACTATGTGCTAGTTCAACTGCCATACAAGGATACTTATAAATTTCAGAACTAATTCCATATAATTTAGCAGTTTCTGCAAGTAAGAATGGTCTGATCCTTTTACCTCCTCCTAAAACAGCATAAGCCATAATATCTTTTATTTCTTTTGGAGCGTTAAGACTTTTTATATATCTCTTCATATTTTTATCTAAAAAATCTTTATGTTTTTTTAAATCTATCAAAATAGACTTTTTATTATATAATTGCATTTTAAATTAATTAATCTAATTCTCCTGTTTTTTATTTTGTATTAACTCTATTCTTTCTTGTGCATTCTTCAACCTCTCCTCACAAATATTTTTAAGTTTAATACCTTTCTCATAGGCAGTAATTGCTTTTTCTAATTCCATATCTCCATGATTTAATTCCTCAACAATTTTTTCTAAATCTTTTAAAGCTTCTTCAAAACTTATATCGTTTTTTTTTATAGTCATATATTCTCCTTATATATTTTATGGTTGGGTAAGTTTTAATTCAATTCTACGATTTTTTTCTCTATTAGAAGAATTATTATTTTCTAAAAGAGGTTTGTATTCTCCGTATCCTGCTACATTAATTTTATTTGAAGGTAAGCCATTTTTCATCATAATCTTAGCAACTGCAATAGCTCTGGCAGTGGATAGTTCCCAATTTGATGGGAATTCTTTGGTTGCTATAGGAATATTATCTGTATGACCTTCTACCTGAATAAGCCAATTAATATTTTTAGGAATTTTATTAGTAATGGAAATCAAAATTTCTGTAATTTCTTCAACCTTTTCAATGCCTTTATTACCTATTTTTGCAGACCCAGATTTAAAAAAAATCTCAGATTGTAGAACAAATCTATCACCTACTATATTTATCTCTTTTTCTTCCCCTATTATTTTTTTTAATTTTCCAAAAAACTCTGATCTAAATTCTTGTAATTCTCCTACTTTTTCCTTTAGAGCTAAATTAAGTTTTTCACCTAAATTGGTAATCTCTAAATCCTTTGCTTCAATATTTTTATTGGATTTTTTTAGCATGGCCTGAACTTTTAGTAACTCGTCATTCAATGAAATAATATTATTATTTAAATCCTCAATAGTAAAATTTAAATCTGAGTTTATGGATTGTTGTTTTGTAGTTTTTAATTTTTCTATTCCTAATTGATCAACTAAAGTAATTACTTTATTTTCTAGCTCTGAAATATTTAATTTTAAATTCTTATTTTGAATATTCTCTGTTTCTAAATTTTTTTCTAGATCCATTTTATTTATTTTAAGTTTTTCTAACTCTTCATTTAATTGAAGCAATAAACTAGATAAATTTTTATTTTTTTCAGAACTATCTTTTATATTCAATTCAAGAGATTTAAGCTTAATTCTTAAATTATCTAATGCTGTATTTTTACCAGTTAAAGATTGTGTTAAAAAGTTTTCTGAAATCATTAACACAACTAATAAAAAAACAAAAACTAATAAAAGTGTTGAAATTGCATCAACAAAACCAGGCCAAATATTTATTAAACCTATTTTTTTTCTTCTCATTAAGTTTTATTCATTAAGGAAATAGTTTTTGCAAGCACTTGAATTTCTTTTGCTAATTCATCATTGTTATATTCATTCTTTTTATCAATTTGGTTTTTTAGCTCTCTTAATTGCATTTCTATTTTATTTAATGCATCAATATTTGTTAATTCATTTTTATTATATTGTCCTACTCTTAAACTAATTTCATTGTTTATCTTTACCATAACCTTACTGGACTCGACTATCAAATTTTCAAAGTTATTTCTACTTAGCTCACTTTTCATTATAAATTTTTCTAGATTATTCAGAGATTCTATTGTTTGCAAAAGAAGAGCTTGAATATATTCTTTACCAATTTCTTTGCTATTATCAACGCTTAAATTAGGTTTTTTTATTACAACCTTTTTTTCAAGAAATGCAATAAAATCATTTTGTGCTCTTCCTGTTAATAAATCAATAAAACCTAGACATAATGATCCTGTTAAACCAAAAAGTGATGAGGAGAATGCTGTGCCCATACCAGCTAAAGGTTCATTCAAGCCATTTTTAAGATTCATAAAATTACTCACAATATTAACCTCATCTATGCTCAAATTTTTTATTGTAAGACCTACAGAGTCTATAGTTTTCAATAAGCCCCAAAAGGTGCCTATAAGACCTAAAAAAATTAGCAAAGATATTATATACTTTAAAAGTTCTCTATCATTATCTAACTTTTCTATAACTTTATAGATACATTCTTTAATTTTATCTTCGAAAAAAAAATCATCTTTTCGTAAGTCCTTAAAATTATTTAGTATTCTTGGTTCATAATTAATGCTTAATTTCTTCTCATTTAAAAAGTGTGTGAGCCAGAGTTGTTCTTTATTTAAACTAATTATATTTTTCAATGCTATTATTGTTCCTATTAAAAACATTAAAAGGATCGTACTGTTTAGCTCAATATTATGTATAAAAGTTTTTTTTAACTCCTCTTGTAAAAAAAAACACAATAATGTAATTATAAATAAGAGCAGTGTAATTCTTGCAACGTACTTTCTATAATTAAACATGAACTATAATACTATATAAACATACTAAAAAAAATAATTATTTATCTTAGTTAATAGATATGATTACAACATCTTTATTGCCTTGCAAATTACTATCATTTCCTAAGGCCTTTATATAAATTTGAGAAATCTTATAGTTTTCTTGAATAAGTAATGATCTCAAAAATAAAGCTCTTTTTAAAGAAAGTCTCCTTACCTTACTAGTGCTATCATTATCTCGTTTCTTAGCATAACCTTTGATTGTAATACTTGAGTTTTTGTCAAGTTTTACTAAATTATCATAAAAAATTTTTATTTCCTCAGCACTGGGTTTCTCTTCTTCCGGTATAAAATTAATTTTAAACTTATAGTTTTTTTTAGGATCCAGCTTTTTTATAATTTTAATTTTTTCTTTTTTTATAATTTCATTGTTATTTTTTTCTTTTTCTATGTATGTATTTTTTTCTGTATTTTCTTGCTGCCTATCTATTAATAACCTTGACTCAGGTAATTTATTTTCTGCTGAAGTAAAATAGTCTAACTCATTGTCTGCTGATTTTATTTTTGGTGCCCCAATAAGTAAAAAAAAAAGAATTGTAAAAGCATAAAACATATATTTTTAATAGTTAGCAATCATATTATTATTTGTAATCATGCTATACCTTTTATATTTATCCTCATGTAATACTCCTCCAGCTTCCTTTACTAAAAATAAACCTGCTGCTGAATTTTGCAGATTAAAATTTTTTGAATAATAACAATCTATTTTTCCATTTGCAGTATTTGCTAGATCTAGTGAGCTACTGCCAAATACTCTAAAACTTTCATACACTTCATTTCGTATGTTGAAGAAATTTATTAGATCTATACTCTCTAAAACTAATAAGGCTCTGTTTCTTTTATTATTGGAAGAAACTCTTATTCTAGAGTTATTTAAATATGCGCCTTTACCTTTTTCTGCAAAAAACATTTCATCCCTGATTGGATCATATATAACAGATGCAATTGCTCTACCTTCTGTTATTAAAACAATAGAAGAAGCAAAATAACTAATACCGTGTGAATAGTTTTTAACTCCTGAGACTGGATCTACTAAAAAAAAAAAAGTATTTTGTTGAATTTTTACATTCTCCTCTACAAAAAATAATTCTGCATCTGATCTAGCCTTAAGAAGATCAACTTTGAGAGATTCTTTAATATTTTCAATAGATTTAAAGACAAATTTTTCTATATTTTGTTTAGAATTTTGTATTTTTTCTAATTCACTAAAATCTCTTCTAAGTATTTTAGCTACTTTCAACAGAGCTGAAGACATCACACGAATATTAGAAGACTGAGTCATTTAATTTTTAGCTTTTTCTACATAGGAAAAATTTGTTGTAGAAATAACTATTTTTGTACCATTTTCAATATGAGGAGGAACCATAATTTTAAAACCATTAGATAATACAGCAGGTTTAAAAGAAGATGCTGCTGTTTGACCTTTGATTACTGCCTCGGTTTCAGTAACTTCTTCAACAATATGTTCAGGCAATTTAATAGACACTGGATTATTTTCTATAAACTCTACAGAAACTATCATATTATCTTGAAGAAAAATATTTAATTCACTGATAATATTTTTATCTAAACTGATCTGTTCATAAGTATTGGTATCCATAAAATGATAGGCATCTCCGTCGTTATAAGAATACTGAAAGCTTTTGGTTTCTACGTATAATCTTTCAACTACTTCACTAGACCTAAACCTTTCATTAAGTTTGGAGGAATCTTTTAAATTTTTTAATTCTACTTGAGCAAATGCTCCACCTTTTCCAGGTTTGACAGATTGCGTTGTTACTACTTTCCACATACCACCTTTATGATTAATAATCATACCTGCCTTTAAATTATTTCCATTTACCTTCATTTTTGTTACTCTTTTATCTCATTTTAGTTTCTAGTTAAAAATTGTCTAATACATTTTTTATTCTTTTTATTTGATGCTGAGGTTTATTTTTTGTATTCCAAATAGCTGAACAAAAAGCTAAAAAATCAGGTTTAAAATAAATTAGTTTTTTTATATTATGTTCATTCAAGCCGCCAATCCCTACTATTGGTATATTAATATTTTTTCTTATATTTTTAAAGTCTGATATTACTATTTTGGTTGTTTTTTCTTTTGTTGAAGTATCAAAGAATGCGCCAAAAGCGATATAATTTGCTCCTAAATTTTGAGATTTAATAGATAAATTTTTGTTATTATAACAACTGCTTCCAATAATTTTAAGATTTCCAAGGATACTTCTAGCTTCTTTTATACTACCGTCTTCCTTACCAATATGTACTCCGTCTAAATTTAATATTTTTGCTATATCAGCTCTATCATTTAAAATAAAAGTTACATTTTTTTTTATACAAATTTTATTTAATAAAGAAGCTATTTTTATTAAATCTACATCATTATAATTTTTAAGCCTTAACTGAAAAACTTTTACCATTCGGGTATCCAAAACATTTGAAAGGATATAAGGAAAAGTTTTTATATTTACTTTTGTTGGAGAAATTAAATAAATTAGAGGTTTTCTAAATTGTTCTTTATAAAAAATATTATACAATTTTTAATTTTTATAGATTTCAATTATATTATTTAAAAGATTTAGAGCTTCTTTTCTAGGTCTTTGAAAAGTATTTCTACCTATTATAGAACCGTTACCTCTTCCTTCTTTAATTTGTTTTATTTCCTCTAAAATTTCCTTATCACCCTTGGCATTCCCACCTGAAAAAACTACTATTCTTTTAGAATTAAACGCACACTTCTTGATATGTTTTATTCTATCAGATAAAGAATTTAAATTAATTAACTTATTGTATTTTTCTTTCAAATTACTTTCTGCTACCAAAGAAGTAGGTGGTTTTACTTTAATAATATGTGCACCTAATAAAGCTGCTATATGGGTAGCATAACTTATAGTATCAATGCTGGTTTCTGATTCCTTACTTATCTTAGGCCCCCTTGGATATGACCACAAAACTGAAGGTAATCCATGTTCTGTTGCTTCTAAGGATATTTCTTTAAACTCTTCTATCATTTCATATTGATAGTCTGATCCTGGATAAATAGTAAAGCCAACGGCAGAACAGCCAAGTCTCAAAGCTTCTTTTACTGAGCCATTTTTAGATTGATTTTTAATGTCTAAAAGCGAATTTGAGCTATTAATTTTTAAAATTGTAGGTATTAGACCAGCAAAAGTTTCGGCTCCTGCCTCAAGAAAACCCAAAGGAGCTGCATATGCACTTAATCCTGCCTCTATTGCTAAACTATAATGATATAAAGGGTCATAAGCATCGGGGTTAATCATAAAGGACTTATCAGGTCCATGTTCATGACCTTGATCTACAGGAAGAATTAATAACCGACCAGTCCCTCCGAGCTTTCCATTCATAAGAATATTTACTAAGTTAGATTTTACGCCAGCATTAGTATTTTCATAATTTCTTAGTATTTGTTTAATGTTATCAGTGTAAACCATTTTATCTCCTATTAATTTTCTAAAAATAATAAACCTGGTAATTTCTTACCTTCTAACCATTCTACCAATGCTCCTCCAGCTATTGAAACGTATGAAAATCCGCCAGTAAGTTCTGCATTGTTTAAAGCTGCCACCGTATCTCCACCTCCCACAACTGAAGTAACTAAGTTAGCTTTTGTTAAAATAGCAATAGTTCTACCAATCATATTAGTTGAATTATCAAAAGGAGGAGTTTCATAAACTCCCAGCGGCCCATTCCAAAAAATTGTTTTACAAATTGACGCTGTGTTACAAATCTCTTCAATAGTCTTTTCACCTACGTCAAAAATGGCCAAATCATGTACCATTTTTGAAATATCTATATTTTTTGCTTCTTCATCACTATTTATACTTTTACTAACAACTACTTCTTTTGGTAATATTATCGAACAATTATTTTCTTTAGCTTTTTGTAAGACATTTTTGACTATATCTAATTTATCTTTTTCTACTAAAGAACCACCAATGTTAAATCCTTTTTCTAATAAAAAGGTATTTGCCATTGCTCCCCCAACTACTAGGTAATCTACTTTTTTAACAAGGTTAGACAAAAGGTTTATTTTTGTTGATATTTTTGATCCTCCTATTATTGCCATTACAGGCTTATCAATATTTTCATTGATTTTGTTCAACATGTTTAACTCAAGTTCCAACGATCTTCCTAGATAACTAGGTAGTAAATTTGATAGAGTATAAGTTGATATATGTTTTCTATGAGAAACTGAAAAAGCATCATTTACAAAATAATCAGCTATTTTAGAAAGTTTTTTTGCAAATTCCTGATTATTTTCTTCTTCCTCTGGATAAAACCTAATATTTTCCATAAGAGTAATCGAACCTGATTTTTTATCTTTTAAAACACTATCAATTACTTCTGGCCCACAATAAGGCAAAACAGTAATTTCTTTTATATTCATTACTTTAACAAATTCATCAGAAATATTATTCAAGGAAAGCTTTTTTATCTCTTTACCTTTAGGTCTACCTAAGTGAGATATAACCAAAACTTTTGCTTTTTTATCCAGCAACTCATCAATGGTGGTTTTATGTCTTTTGATTTTGGTTAAATCTGTAACTTTACCATTGTTGTCTAAAGGAACATTGAGATCGCATCTTAAAATTACAGTTTTTCCTTCTAATTCTAAGTTATCTAATGTTTTTAGATTCATAATAATTGCCCAAGACTTTTACATACATCAACCATCCTATTAGAAAAACCCCATTCATTATCATACCATGATAGAATTCTACCAAAATTTACTCCCGTAGTTTGTGTTTGTGTTGAGTCAAAAATAGAACTTGCAGGATTATGATTAAAATCTATTGAAACTAGTGGTAATTCATTGTATTCGATAATATCTTTAAATGAGCTAAGACATGCTTGTTTCATTTTTTCGTTAATATTTTCTGCGCTAATGGTTTTTTTAGTGTTAAATGTAAAGTCAATCATGGATACATTAGGAGTAGGTATTCTAATTGCCGTTCCGTCCAGTTTTCCTGAAAGTTCTGGTAAAACCAAACCTACAGCTTTTGCTGCGCCCGTAGAAGTAGGTATCATAGAAGAACTTGCAGTTCTTGCCCTTCTCAAATCGTTATGCAATCCATCAAGTATACGTTGATCAGATGTAAATGAATGAACGGTTGTCATAAAACCTGCTTCTATTTCAAAATTATCGTTAATAACTTTAGCAATTGGTGCTAAACAATTTGTAGTGCAGGAAGCATTTGACACTATTTCATGCTTTTTTTCTAATAACTTATCATTTACACCATACACGACGGTAATATCTGCATTGCTAGCAGGAGCAGATATCAAAACTTTTTTCACACTTCCTTTAAGATGCTTTCTAGCATCTTCAGCTTTAGTAAATATACCTGTACATTCTAAAACAATATCAATGCCGTGGTCATCCCAAGGTATTTCATTTGGAGACCTCTTATTGTAAAACTTTATTTCTTCACCACCTATAAATGCCATTTGATCTTTGAAAGAAGTTTCAAATTGAAATTTTCCATGTATAGTGTCATATCTTAGCAAGTGGATATTTTGTTCTAAATTCCCTAAATCATTAATTGCTAGAACTTTTATATTATTTTCATTTTTTTCTAAAAGTGCTCTTAAAACTAATCTACCTATTCTACCAAAACCATTAATACCTATTTTTAACAACTCCTATCTCCTATTAAATATTTAAAACTTTCATTGCTTCTTCTAAAACTCTATCTTCAGTAATTTGAAAATTCTCATAAACATCTTTAGCAGGCCCAGACAAACCAAAACTTTTTAATCCAATAAAAACATCTTTAGGATTCATATACCGCGTCCATGATTGCATAGTTGCAGCCTCAATAAAAATATTTATTGAGGCGTTTAAAATTTTATTTTTATAATCAATATTTTTTTCATTAAATAACTCCATACATGGCATAGATATAACTCTAGCCTTAATATTTTTTTCTTGTAGCTTTTTAGATGCATTTACTGCTATTTCAACTTCTGAGCCACTAGCTATAATATTTAAGTCAGGAATATCATAGTCTAAAATTATATAAGCACCTTTATGTGAATAATTTTCTTCAATGTTAAATTTTTCATCTCTAATAAATTTAAGGTTTTGTCTTGATAATGCTAATACAGACGGACCTTTTTTATTCGCCAATGCTAATGCCCAACATTCAGCAGTCTCTATTGAGTCACAGGGTCTAAAAACCTTCAAATTTGGAATATCTCTTAATGAGGATAAATGTTCAATAGGTTGATGTGTAGGACCATCTTCGCCTAAACCAATAGAGTCATGTGTAAACACATAAATAACTCTTTGTTTCATAAGTGCTGAAAGTCTTATTGAGGGTCTGCAATAGTCACTAAATACCAGAAAAGTGCCTCCGTATGGAATAAAGAAACCATGCAAGGCAATTCCATTCATAGCAGCTGCCATACAATGCTCTCTAACTCCCCAATGTAAGTAGTCACCTTTAAAATTGATTTTTGAAATTTTATTCATACCCTTGACAAAAGTATTATTAGAACCTGTTAAATCTGCTGAACCGCCAATTAGATTGAGATTATATTTATTCATGAACTCTAAAACAATCTCGCTAGACTTTCTGGTAGCTAAATTTTCTTTATTATTTAAAAAAAAATTAATACTTTCTTTTTTTCCTTTCTCAATATTTTCTAGCAATTCATCTTTGATTTTTTTAAGCTTTTTTAAGGTAGAGGAATTTTTGTTTTCCCAATCTTCAGATAATTTTATATTTCTTTTTCCTACATCTTTCCAATCTTGTAAAACTTTATTTGGAAGTTCAAATTTGTCGTAGTTCCACTTCATATTTTTTTTAGACAATTGAATTTCTTCTTCACCAAGAGGTGCCCCATGACTACCAGCAGTATTTTGTTTATTTGGAGATCCATACCCTATTGTGGTTTTACAAGAAATTAAGGATGGTCTAGGATCTAATTTTGCATTAGAGATGGCATTATTTATTTCTTCTAAATTATAACCATTAATACTTGTAGTATGCCAACCCATAGAATTAAATCTTTCTAAAGTGTTATCAGACATGGTTAATGAGGTCGGTCCGTCAATCGAAACTCTATTATCATCGTAAATTAAAATTAAGTTTGACAAACTCAGATGTCCGGCTAAAGAAGCAAATTCGTGACTAATACCTTCCATAAGACATCCATCTCCTGCTAGAACATAAGTATAATGGTTAAATATGTTTTTTCCATACCTAGTTCTCATAATTTTCTCAGATATAGCCATACCAAGGCTATTTCCTAACCCTTGGCCTAATGGTCCCGTAGTAGTTTCTATTCCTGGTAATTCACCGTATTCAGGATGTCCTGCTGCTGGTGAATTTACTTTTCTAAAGTTTTTAATATGTGTCATTGAAATTTTGGGATATCCCAAGAAATATAATAAAGAATAAATTAACATAGAGCCATGTCCTGCAGACAAAATAAAACGATCTCTATTTTCCCAATCAGGATTTTTTGGGTTAAATTTTAAATGTTTAGCAAAAAGTACAGTAGCTGCTTCTGCTATTCCCATTGGCATTCCTGGATGTCCTGATTTAGCATTTTCAACAGCATCCGCAGACAAAAACCTAATAGCATTAGCCATTGCTAAATATTTTTTTATTTCATCTTCAGTTAACTTCATATTAATCCAAAATTAAAATAACTATGATAATTTCTTGCTTAAAAAGCAAAAGTTTTTTCTATATTTTTAATTTATTTTAAATTTTTACGTATATAGTTTAAAATAAATAATTTAATAACATAAATTTTAATTATATAATATGAACAATTTAAAGAAATATTTTGAAAAAATTGAGATTGCAATCAAAAGCATAGAAGGAAATTATAATAAATTATTAGAAGCAGAGGAAAATGTTAAATTAAAAAAAGATTTAGAGAATACAATAGTTATATTAAAAAAAGAAAAAATTACTTCTCTAGAATTAATTGATCAAGCCTTACAAGAAATAAAATTATTAAGAAAGAATGTAATTAAAGATAAAGGTAATAATGGCTGAAGTTGACATAACTATTAATGGAAGGTCATACAGAATCTCTTGCAAAGACGGTGAGGAAGAAAGAATAAAATCTTTGGCAACTTTGATAAATAGTCAAGTAAAAAAACTTTCAGAAAAAATTGGACAATTAGGAGAAGCAAGAATGATATTACTAGCTTCTTTAGTTTTATTAGACAAATCAGATGAAGTTGAGAAAGAAGCAGAAAAGATTATAAGTATTGCTGCTGAGAAAATAGAAGGATTAGCTAAAAAATTTTCTAATGCACAATAGTAAAAATAGTATACGAAAAAAAATGATGCTTCAAAGAAAACGAAATTATTCGATAGATGAAAACGCTGCATGGGCAGCATCTAAGAATTTTTTTTTTAATTTAAAAAAAAATATTAAATCAATTGGTCTATATTGGCCTATTTTGTATGAACTAGATACTAGACCATTAATAAAATTATTATTAGAAAAAAAATTTGATATTTTTTTACCCTCAGTTTTTTCAGGTCAATTAAAATTTTTACAATGGAAATTAAATGATGATCTCATATTTAACAGACTAAAGTTTTATGAACCTGCACAGAAATTAATTCAAAGAAAACCAGAACTAATTTTAGTGCCAATGCTAGCTTTTGATCATAGAGGTTATAGGCTTGGTTATGGAAAAGGATATTATGATAAATTTTTTGAAAAAAATAGAGATTTGAAGTATTTAGGTTATGGTTATGATTTTCAGGAAGTAAGCAGTCTACCTGTTGAAAGTTTTGACCTTAAATTAGATGCTATTATTACTAATAAATCTATAAATATTATGAAATTATGAATATATTATTTTTGGGCGATTTAGTTGGAAAGAACAGTTTTTATTTCTTAAAAAAAAATTTAAGAAATATTTGTACTAAATATAATATTAACTTTGTTATAGCAAATGCTGAAAATGTTGCCGAGGGCTATGGTATTACACCAAAAATTAGCGAAAATCTCTTTAAGGCCGGAGTAAATGTCATTAGTACAGGCAATCATATTTGGGATAAAAATGAAATAATCCCATACATTGCAAAAAATAATAATTTATTGAAACCTAATAATTTAACAAACCAGTCAGTAGGACAAGGTTTTTTTCTATTTGAAACAAAAAAAAATAAAAAAATATTAGTTATAAACCTACTATGTAATCTATTTATGAGAAAGTCAGATAATCTTTTCGAATCAATTAAAAATATAATGAAAAATTTTAAATTAAAAAAAAATTGTGATGCTATTATAATAGATATTCATGGTGAAGCTGCTTCTGAAAAACAAGCATTTGCTAATTACTTAGACGGAAAAGTTACAGCTATAATTGGAACACACACACATGTTCCTACTTCAGACCTCAGAATATTACCTAATGGCACTGCATATCAAACAGATGCTGGAATGTGTGGAGATTATGATTCAGTGATAGGAGGAGAAAAGAATGAGTGGATAGAAAATTTTTTAAAAAAGCCGGGTTATAAAAAAATTAAACCAGCCTGCACTAACCATACTATGTGCGGAGTAATCATTAAGGTTTTTGAAGATACAGGCTTGTCAAGTGTTGCGAAACAATTAATATTAGGTGATATTTTAGAAAATAAAATACCTAATGAAAAATTATTTTTATGATAATTAAATGGCAGGACATTCACAGTTTAAAAATATAATGCATAGAAAAGGCGCTCAAGACGCAAAAAGAGCAAAACTATTTGCTAAGTTAGCTAGAGAAATTACGGTAGCAGGAAAAACTGGCATGCCTGATCCTAAACAAAACCCAAGACTTAGAAATGCAATAATTAATGCTAGACATGAAAATATGCCCAATGATAAAATTAATAAGGCTTTGCAAAAAGCAAACTCTAATGAAGATAGCACTCAATATGATGAAATTAGGTATGAGGGCGTGGCGAGCAATGGAGTTTTTTTCATTATTGAAACCCTTACTGATAATAAAAACAGAACTGCTTCTGAAATTAGAACTATCTTAAATAAAAATGGCGGAATGTTAGGAGAAACAGGTTCTGCAAGTTTTAATTTTGATAAGATAGGATCAATAAAATACAATTCTAAAAATATTTCCAAAGATAAATTTTTTGATTTTTCTATTGATAAAAACGCACTAGATGTCGTTGAAGAAAACACTTATATAATTTCAACTTGTCTTCCAGAAAACTTCGGTAAGTTTAGAGATGAGTTAGAGATAGAATTTGGAGATCCAGAGAAATCAGAATTAATATGGCAAGCAAAAAACCCTTTACAATTAAATCCCGATATTGAAAAAAAAATATTGTCTTTAATAGAGTTATTAGAAGAAAATGATGATGTACAAAGTGTATATTCTAATGTTAATTTAAACGCTAGCATGAAAGAGTAAAAACAGTTTGTTAGTTAAAATAAAATGATAGTTTTAGGTATAGATCCTGGAAGTTCTGGAGGATTAGCAATTGTAAAGAATAGTCTAAATTCTTTGCCAAAGATTATTACTGCTTTAAGAATGCCAATAGTTAAAATTTATGGAAAAAAAGTAGTAGATACAAAGAAAGTAGTTGAAGGATTACAAACATATTCTATTGATGTAAGTATTATCGAAAAAGTTCATGCTATGCCAAGACAAGGAGTAACCTCAAGCTTTCAGTTTGGAAGAAACTTCGGAGGAATAGAGACACTAGCATATATTTATTCTAAAAGAGTAGATTATGTAGCACCTGCTATTTGGAAAAAATCAATGGGATTAGGTCCTTCTAAAAAAGAAAGTTTAGATCTAGCTAGATTAAAATTCGGGGAATCTGACCTTTGGAATATTAAAAGTAATGACGGTATTGCAGAAGCAGCTTTATTGACTTTATTCTGGTTAGAAAAATTTAATTCTAATTAATATGTCTTTATACAATTTAAGTTCTTCTATTAATATACGCATTTATTATGAAGATACTGATGCTGGAGGAGTTGTTTATCATTCAAAATATTTAAACTTCGCGGAAAGAGCTAGAGCAGAATTTTTAAGGAACCTCTCACTAGAACAAACTTTTATTAAAGAAAAATATAACGTACAATTTTTAGTAAAAAGTCTCAAAGTTAGTTACATTCTAGCTTGTAAATTAGATGATAAAATAAAATTAGTTACTGATTTAGAAAGTATTAATAGAGCAAAACTCTGCTTTAGGCATACATTTTATAAAGATAAAAAGGAAATTTCAGAAATTCTAGTTACATTATGTTGTGTATCAAACACAGGAAAAGTTGCTAGAATGCCAAAATCCTTATATCATAAAATTTTAAATTTTGGTTAAAGTTATGAACGATGATATTAATATAATAAATGATTTAGATATGAGCATTTGGGGGCTGATCTTAGAGGCTGATTTAGTTGTAAGATTGGTTATGTTATCACTACTTTTTTTGTCAATTTTTAGCTGGGGTATTATATTTGAAAAAATTACTAAATTAAGAAAACTTAGAAAAATGTCTAAAAATTTTGAAGATGATTTTTGGTCCGGTATTAATATAGAAAAACTTCATAAAAGTATAGAAAGTTCTCCCAGCCATCCAATGGAAGCAATTTTTGTCACTGGTATGAAAGAACTCACCGCTGCAAATAGAAAAAACATAAATCATGATGAAAATATTGTTTTAGAAAAAAGAATTGAGAAGGCAATGTTTTCCACACTAAATAGAGAAATAGAACAACTAGAAAAAAATTTAAATTTCCTTGCTACCACAGGTTCTTCTGCTCCATTTATTGGCTTATTTGGAACAGTGTGGGGTATTATGAATAGCTTTCAGTCTATCGCAACATCTAAAAATACCTCTTTGGCTATAGTAGCTCCTGGAATTGCAGAAGCTCTTCTTGCAACTGCAATGGGTCTTTTAGCTGCAATTCCTGCAGTTATGGCATACAATAAAATTTCATCAGATACCAATAGATACTATAACTCACTAGAAATTTTTTTATATGACCTGTCAAATATTCTATCTAGACATATTCACAACAAAAAATAATGAGATATTATTCTAAATATAGAGGTAGAAAAAAATTCCTTTCTGATATTAATGTTACGCCTTTTGTTGACGTCATGCTTGTTCTTCTAATTGTATTTATGATCACTGCGCCTCTGCTTCAAACTGGAGTTGAAATTGAGTTACCGGAAGTTGATACACCAAATATTCCTGAAAACAAAGATCCAATTATAATCACCATAAATAAAAAAAACGAAACCTTTATATCAGAGAAACTTATTACTTCAGATATTCTGAATGACAAATTAAAAGAAATTAGGAAAGCAAATCCAAAAACTCAAATTTATATTAGAGCAGACAAATCTGTTACTTATGATACTTTAATGAAAGTAATGAAACAAATAATCGATAGTGGCATTTTAAATGTGAATTTAATAACTTTGCCTAAAAAATGAGGTCTACTTGTTTAAATTTGTATTTTTCTCATTTATTTTTCATTTATCACTTCTGGTAGCTTTCAAACTTGAAATTATTGATCTTAAAAAGAATGAACAACAAGCAATTAATGTAAATCTGTCACTGGAAAAAAAAATTATTGAAGAAAAGCCTAAAAAGAAAGTAAGGTCAGATAAATCCGCTAGAGAAAAAGAAAAGCCTAAAAAGAAAGTAAAGTCAGATAGATCCGTTAAAGAAAAAGAAAAGCAAAAAAAAGACATGAAATCGCTTAAACCTATTATAGAAAAATCAAAAAAGGAAATAAAATCAAATAAACCCCCTAAAGAAAAAAAAGAAAAAAGTTCAAGCAAAGATGAGTTTGATGATTTGTTAAAGGATTTAGCTAAAAAAAAACTACCTTTAGAAACACAAGATAGTTTTGATAAAAAACTACAAAAACTCTCTGAACAAAAATTAAAAAATAGCAATAATTTAAATAAAAAAATACTTAATCAAAATGAATTAAACAATATAGAAAAATTAATACTTAATCAAATTGATGAAAACTGGTCAAGACCACCTGGAATAAAAACTACAAAAGATCTTATCATAAAAATGATAGTAAGACTTGATATTAACGGTAACGTTATCGAACTAAAAATTCATAAAAGTACTATGAATGAAATTAATAGAAATAATATTTTACAGCCATATCTTGATTCTGCCATCAGAGCAATAAAAAAAGCCTCACCATTTGAAGGATTAAAAAAAGATAGGTATAATAAATGGAAGGAATTAATTATTAATTTTAAACCAATAGAAGCAAGGTAATGATTAACTTAAAATTATATTTACTTTTAATTGTTTTTTTATTTAAAAATCTACATTCAACTCCTATAGAAATTGATGTAACAAAAGGCGTTATTGAACCATTACCGATAGCAATAACTAAATTTAATTATAAATCAGTAAAAGAAAAAATAATTAGTAGTAAGATTTTTGAAATCGTTTCCAATGATTTAAGTAACTCAGGCTTATTCAGACAAATAGCAAATAGCGCATTTTTACAAAATGAAGAAGAAGTTTTTTTCCAACCTTTATTTAGAGATTGGAGTTTAATAGATGCTAACCTTATTGTAAGTGGAAAAATAAATATAGATGAAGACAAACTGCTAATTAATATTAAACTATGGGATGTCTATAGAGAAAAATTAATTCTGAGTAAAAAAATTGAAGTTTTAAATAATGATAACTTAAGAGTGATAGCTCATATTATATCAAATTTAGTTTACCAACGTGTAACTGGAGAAAGAGGATATTTTGATACCAGGTTAGTATATATCGCTGAAGAAAAAACAGCTAATAATGTATCTAAAAGAATAGCTATCATGGATTATGATGGAAATAATCATGAGTATTTAACTGATGGCAAAGATATAGCAATTACTCCAAGATTTTCTCCAGATGGAAAAAAAATTGCTTACTTGTCATTTTCAGATAAAAAACCCACAGTCTATTTATTAGATATAAATACAAAAAAGGAAAAAATTTTAGGAAATTTTTCAGGCATGAGTTTTGCACCTAGGTTTTCTCCAGATGGTGAAAACATTATATTTTCTCTTACAAAAAAAGGCAGCTCAAATATTTTCATACAGAAATTATATAATAATGAAATTATTCAAATCACTAATAATAGGCACATCAATACTTCTCCTTCATTTTCCCCGGACAATAAATGGATAGTATTTAGTTCTGATAGGTCCGGAAAACAAAATTTATATATCAAACGAAACAATGGTGACATATCAAAAAAAGCCAAAAGAATTTCATATGGTGAGGGTAGTTATGCAACTCCTGTTTGGTCACCTAGAGGAGACTATATTGCTTTTACTAAAACATATAGAAATAAATTTTTTATTGGACTTATTAAAAAAGACGGTTCTGGTGAAAGAATTATTGCTACTGGATATCTAACTGAAAGCCCTTCTTGGTCTCCAAATGGACGAACTTTAATATTTAATAAAGTATTTAAATTAAATAATAAACTAATTTCTTCTATTTTTACAATTGATATTACCGGAAACCTAGAAAAAAAATTAGATACTAAAGGCGAAGCTTCTGATCCAGATTGGGGTCCTTCAATTAATTATTAATTTTTTATAAAAATTATGTAATACTAATATTATGAAAATAATCTTAAAATTTTTTTATCTATGTTTTTTAATATTTAATATAATTGGGTGCACAACTCAAAATGAAAAAATTTTGGTTGAAGGTGCAAGTAGTGAAGTATCTACTAGTATAGAAGAAGAGGCTGAAGTTGGTCAGGAAGATAATCAAAATATTAGTATAGAAGATAATTTATCAGAAACTGCTAAAAAAACTAAAGTTTTAAATGAAAAACTGGTAGAGGTCGGAGATAGAGTATTTTTTGACTATGATCAATCTAGCTTTAGAAAAGAAGGAATAGAAACTCTCAAAAGACAGGCTAGATTTTTAATAGCAAACCAGAATATTACAGTAACGATTGAAGGTCACTGCGATGCTAGAGGAACCAGAGAATATAATTTAGCTTTAGGAGAAAGAAGAGCTTATTCAGTTAAATCTTTTTTAACTTCTCTGGGAGTAGAGGAGAGTAGAATATCTATTATTTCTTTTGGAAAAGAAAAACTACAATCTCTAGAAAACAATGAAAAGGCATGGGCCCAATCTAGAACAGCAATTACTATCATAAATCCTTAATTTATGAATAAATTTAACAACAATAAGCCAAAATATCTTTTATTTATTTTTTTATTGCTCCTAATCACTAACCTCAGCAAAAGCCAAGAAGAAAACTATTTAAAATCAGTTATTCAAAGAATGAATGAGTTGGAGTCAGAACTTAAAAGTATTCAAACTGGCAGTCCCAGTAATTTAAATAATTATGATAAGTATACAAATGCAATTGCAGGTCATGAACAGAGGTTAATTGAATTAGAAGAAGAGATTAGAGGCATAAATGGAGTTATGGAAGAATTAAACTTTAAAATAGATAATCTTTATAAGTTATTGAGTAGAAAAGAATTGGCCCAGTCAGATCAATTAAGTACAGAAGAAAATGATCTTAAGTTAAACAATAATGGTTCTGAAATGCAATCAATTGAGAAAGAAACAACTATAATTGAAGATCCTAACATCAAAAAAAATCCTAGCATGAAAGTTTTGGGTACAGTAAATGAAAATTTAAACAAAGAAAATGAAGAAATTTTTTCAGAAAACAACATTCCTGAGACTATAGGAGGAGCACCTCAACAGGGAGAAATTAGCGAAGATAAAATTACTGCATTATTAAAAAATCCTTCTGAAATATATAGCTATGCATACGATATGCTAGTCAGAGAGAACTTTATTGAAGCAGAAAATTCTTTTAAGGCATTTATAGGAGAACATCCTGATGATCCTCTTGCATCTAATGCTTACTATTGGTTAGGTGAGACTTATTATGTACAGAAAAAATTTCAATTGGCTGCAATTAGTTTTGCAAGAGGTTTCCAAAATTTTCCTAAGGGTAATAAAGCTATAGATCAATTGTTCAAACTAGCTCTAACATTCATGAATTTGGGTAAGATTGAAGATGCCTGTGCAGCATTTTCCAAGTTAGAATCGGAATTTCCAAATGCTCCAAATAGAATTAGCAACAGAGCAAAAGAATATATAAAACGTGCAAAATGCTAACTTAGATTTTTTAGAATTTGAAAATGAAGTTCGCCAAACTTTAAATAAATACTATTTCATAAAACATGAAAGACACTACGGAATTGCAGTTTCCGGTGGACCTGATAGTATGTTACTACTAAATGTACTAAGTAGATGGGCTAGCCTTGAAGATAAATCTTTGCATGTATTTTCTTTTGATCACAACTTGAGAAAAGAGAGTATTAGTGAACTTTTACTAGTTGAAAAAGCATGTAAATTATTAAAATGTAATTTTATAAAACTTAGTTGGAATAGAAAACCTAAAACGGCGCTCATGGAACAAGCTAGGATTGCTAGATATTCTTACATAACTAAAAAATGTTTAGAATTAAAAATTAAAACTCTTTTTCTGGGTCACCATGCGGATGATATTGCCGAAACAGTGTCAATGAGAATTATTAATAATTCTTATCTAGAAGGACTGTGTCCTATTTTTGAGTTAAGAGAAATTTTTAATGTAAAATTTTTTAGACCATTTTTACGTTTCTCTAAAAATCAGATTCTACAACTTAATTCAATAAAAAAAATTGAGTTTATTAATGATCGCTCAAATTCAAATAATAAATATTTTAGAACAAGAGTAAGAAAGATACTTAACAAAGAAGAAAAATTAAAATATGATCTAATTAAAGCTTCCTTGCTTTTTTGTAAAATTAGAAAATTTAATGATAAATTTATAAAAAAAGAATTAAAAAGTTATTTCTATTATAAAAATGAGGGTTTTTTAGAAATAAGAAAAGAAATTTTAGAAAAATATCCAAAATTTTTAGTTTTTAATTTTATAAAGAAAGCAATTATTAGATTAGGAAATAAAAAGTATTTTTCAAAATTAGAAGTTTTAGAGAAAGTATATTTTCATGCCTTGCAAAATAAAATTATAACTTATTCAATAGGTGGTTGTATTATAATTTTAAAAAAAAAAAAAATATATATATGTAGAGAATACAATGATTTAAAGAAAGATCCCCTGCTAATTGCTAGTTATAAAAAAATAATTTGGGATAATAGGTTTTTAATTAAAAATAATACAAAGCATTCATTAAAAATTTTACCCTTAGGTTCTTTTTTGAATAACTCTTTTTACAAAAAAAGCTTTAAAATCAATAAAAAGAAAATAAAAATTCTGCCATTTCAAGTTAGAAAAACCTTACCTGTTATATTTACTCTTGAAGGTTTGGTCAACATACCCCATTTAAATATATGTGAACTAGATTTATTAGAAAATAATATTAGGTTACATACTATTGATTTTTTTAATAAAAAATATGACAATATAATTTGAGAAGGATAATAATTGAATAATTCAGGAAAAAATGTTTTTATTTGGGTAATCATTGCGATAGTACTGGTTTTGGTTTTTAATCTTTTTAATCAAAATACAGGACAAACGAGAGCGACTAAAGTACCTTACTCAGAATTTTTAAAGCTTGTAGACAGTGATAAAGTAAATGATGTTTCAATTGTTGGAAGAACTATTTCAGGACATCTTGATGACGGTAGTAAATTTTCTACATATACACCACCTAATGATCCAAATATCATAGAAAAACTATCATCTAGAAACATTGTAATAAACTCAGCACCTGAAGAAGAAGCAGTTTCTCCTCTTTTAGGTCTGTTTTTAAATTGGTTACCTATGTTACTCTTTATTGGTGTTTGGATTTTCTTTATGAGACAAATGCAAGGAAAAGGAGGAGGTTCTCTAGGCTTTGGACGCTCCAAAGCCAAGCTTTTAACTGAGAAGCATGGTAAAGTAACATTTAAAGATGTAGCTGGAGTTGATGAAGCTAAAGAGGAATTAGAAGAGGTTGTTGAGTATTTAAAAAATCCAATTAAATTTCAAAGATTGGGTGGAAAAATACCAAAAGGAGTATTACTTGTAGGGCCTCCTGGTACTGGTAAAACTTTGATAGCTAGAGCTGTTGCGGGAGAAGCTAATGTACCTTTTTTCACTATTTCTGGATCAGATTTTGTTGAAATGTTTGTTGGTGTTGGTGCTTCTAGAGTCAGAGATATGTTTGAACAAGGGAAAAAAAATGCTCCTTGCATCATATTTGTTGATGAAATTGATGCAGTAGGCAGACATAGAGGCGCTGGTTTAGGAGGTGGCAATGATGAAAGGGAGCAAACTTTAAACCAATTGTTAGTAGAAATGGATGGGTTTGAAACTAATGAAGGTGTTATTCTCATAGCGGCCACAAATAGACCTGATGTGTTAGATCCCGCACTTCTTAGACCTGGAAGATTTGATAGACAAGTAGTAGTTCCCAACCCCGATATTGTTGGTAGAGAAAAAATTCTCAAAGTACACATGAAAAAAGTCCCGTTATCTGCAGATGTTGAACCTAGAACAATAGCTAGAGGAACCCCTGGATTTTCTGGAGCTGATCTAGCTAATATTGTAAATGAAGCAGCTTTACTAGCTGCCAGAAAAAATAAAAAAAATGTTTCTATGGTTGAATTTGAAGAAGCTAAAGACAAAGTTATGATGGGTAGTGAAAGAAGATCTATGGTAATGACAGAGGATGAAAAGGAGAAAACAGCTTACCATGAAGCAGGTCATGCCTTGGTAATGTTAAATGCTAAAGGTCATGAACCTCTTCATAAAGTAACTATTATTCCTAGAGGAAGAGCTTTAGGAGTAACTATGTGGTTGCCAGAAAGAGATAAATTGGCGCATACCTATAATGAGTTGAATGCTCAATTAGCTTCGCTTTTTGGTGGAAGAATTGCTGAGGAGTTAATCTATGGAAAAGATAATATTACTACAGGAGCAGGTAATGATATACAACAAGCAACTAATTTGGCTAAGAGAATGGTTAAAGAGTTTGGTTTTTCTGATAAGCTAGGTCCTCTCAGATATGAAAGTAATCAAGAAGAAGTTTTTCTTGGCCACTCAGTTTCCCAGCAAACTAATATATCAGATGAAACCGCTCGTATTATTGATAATGAAGTTAAAGTCTTAGTGAAAAAAGGTGAATCTACAGCAAAAAAAATTATTAATGCTAAGCTAAAAGATTTACATATCATTGCAAAAGGATTACTTGAATATGAAACTCTCACCGCATCTGAAATTAAAGATCTACTTAAAGGAAAAAAAGTAATTAAAGATGACAAACAAAATGAATCAGATTCGAATAATAGTGAAGATAAAATGACTGATAGAAAACTTAAAGAAAAGCCAATAGGGTCAGTGCCTTTAACAGTTAA
>CACGBM010000002.1 GCA_902571315.1 Rhodospirillaceae bacterium | reverse complement strand
TCTCCGATACCATCACCATCAAAGTCGACTGTTTCTGTGTCATCAAATGGAAATGCATCAGCAGCGTCTGGGGAACCATCATTATCGTCGTCAATATCTGCATTATCTCCAAAACCGTCACCATCAAAGTCAGAAGATTCAGTAGCATCAAAAGGAAATGCATCATTTGCATCAAGAGTACCATCATTATCGTCGTCAATATCTGCATTATCGCTAATACCGTCACGATCAAAATCTAATTCTTGCACTTCTTCCTGTATTGGTTCATTAAATATCACTTCTCCTTCTTCTATTGGACTTTCTTCTAATACAACCGTATCTAATAAAGTTGTATTTTCATCTCCAAAAATAGATAATACTTCTACTGATCCTAATGATTCTACACCCATTGACGCCGCTGTACTTAAAATACTAACAGAACCTAATGAAGATACTTCACCTAGAAGACCACTTCCTGTGCTACCAGAATTTACTAAAAGAGATGAAGTTCCGGTTAATGGTGAAGTCAAGTTAAAACCATCAACATTTCCTGAATTTAAATCGTTCGTATTATCTAATGATAAATTATCAACTGAAGCAACTTGTGTTTGAGTTTCTACATCTTCAACTTCATCAGAGGTTTCTTCAGTCTCTTCATCAGGTACTTCATCTGTTTCACTTACTTCCACATCTTCAGCTTCATCAGATAAGGAAGATAAAGTTTCTATTTGTTCTAAACTATCATCAGATGATACCGCGCTTTCTGATACAATACTATCTAATGCTTGATCTGTAACCTGATCATTTATGTCCTGGGAAAAAATATCAGCTTGAGCTACTTCTGTTTCAGCCGTTTCCTCTTGAGGAGCTACTTCTTCTTCAGCTTGGGCTACTTCTGTTTCAGCCGTTTCCTCATCAATGCTTTTTTCTTTAATTTGTTGTATATCATTTTCTATTTTTTCAATTTTGTTATTTATTTCATCTATAATATTACTATTTAAATTTTCAGCGAACTCGTTAATTTCTTCAGGTGAAGATGCACTTTCTTTTATAGCATCACGTCCAGCTTCTATAGCTGATATTGTAGCTTCTTCTGAAGATAACCCTTTTTGTAATTCCTCACTCAACTTTTCTTCAAAAACGCTTTCAACATAATCTTGTGCTGTACCTTCTTGAGGAGCTACTTCTTCTGCATCAGCAAGCTGAAAACTTTCTTCAATATTTACTCCTTCTTCTTGAGGAGATCCTTGCAATTCAGTTAATTCAGGGGCAATTTCTGCAAACTGTATTTCACTTTCTGTATCATCTGTTGTTACTTCCTCAGGTTGCCCTAGTACTTCAGATTGTTCTGGTCCAATCTCTGCAGTTGCAAGAATAGTTTCATCTTGATCTGATATACTTTCTTGTTCATTTGTTTGTAAAGGATTTCCTGAAGATAAACTTTCAGTAGGAGCAGTGATATTTTGTGCTATGTCTAATTGATCAGTATCACTAAATTCCTGTTGTGGAACACCATTTATTTGTTCTAATGTAGGTGCTTCAGCAGTGTCTTGTTGCTCTGAGTCAGTATCAGCAAGAACTATTTCTTCTCCTACTTCTTCTAATGGAGATCCTGCCACTTCGGATATTTCTGGGCCAATACTATCATCGCCTGTCAGAACAAAATTCGCCTCATCAGATATTCCCTCAGACGGACTACTATCTAATACTACTTCTTCAGGACCTATTTCTTGGCTTTCAATCTCACCTATTTCAGGCTGATCATCTATAACTTCACTATTATTTTCATCAGTTACACTTAAAGTCTCTGTTTCCTCAGGTGCGATTTCTATACTATCTTCATTACTTTCGATAGTCGCTTGATCTAAACTTTCAATGCCTTGCTCAGGAGATCCATCTAAAGCTTCTTCAATAGGTCCTTCAATTGTCTGAGCGACATCCTCTACTAGGTTGTTACTTTCTAAAGTTGTTTCTTGTTGAGGTAAACCGTCATTTGGACTGCCTTCAAAAGTTTCAGGCGAAATTACTTGGTTTTCTGTGTCATTGGAAGCATTTTCAGCAGGTTGAATATTATTTTCTTCTAAGGGTAAACCTGTCTCATTGATTTGCACTTCTTCAGGAGGTATTAAATCAGGATTAGCGTCAGATTGTATATTATTAATTGTATTTTGATCTAAAACTTGAGCTATCTTTATATTATTTGCTTCTGTAATCTCAGAATTATCTTTAAAAAAACCTTCCTTTTCAAAAGACTCTGTAATACCGTCTTTTTTTATTATATCTGGTTTGTTGTCTGTATTTTTTTTAATAGCCATATATTATATAATAACGACTTAACAATTTTATTTTATAGAATAGTTAAATTTTAAAAAGTATACAATTATAAGAATTATTGATAAATTTTTCACATACTTTTTTAGCATCTGCTCTTGAATAGGATTTAATACTATGGACTCTATAGAAATTCATCTTCTTATCATCTTCTACAACTAATAAATCATTATTCAAATTTTGATTATTTACCTTTGTTATAAATTTTTTAGCATTCTGTAATGAACTAAATGCTCCTAATTGAATCTTAAAGTTTTTAGCTTCTTTAGAAGTAATTTTTTTATCAACGTTTATTTCATCGGACAAATTATTTGTATTACTTGCTAAGCTTTTTTTAACTTCTGGTTTTATTTTATCAATTTTAATAGGTTTCTCATTCCTTTCAAAAATAATATCACTATTTGCTATCAAATCTGCCTGATTCATTAATTTGTCTGCCTCTAAAATGTTTTCAGCTTTTTTAGTATTCTTATTTTTAATATTTTTTTTCTTTAAGTTAGTGTCTAAATTATTAAGATTATCTTTATCTTCTTTTTTGTCTTTTTTATTATTTTCTTCATTAGAAACTAATTTGTTTTCTTTTATTGTAGTAATTTTTTTAGTTTTCTTAATATTTTTATTAATTTTACTAGTTTTAGTTAAAAATATCTCCTCATTTAAAATTCCCATAGATAGTAATAACTGGTAGATAGACAATTCATATTGTGTTTTTGCATTTTCTGCAGAACTTTTTGCATTAATATAGGCAGTTTCAGATGACAATATATCTATTAATTGCCTGTTTCCTAATCTTACTTCCTTCATTGCCAAATCAAAAAACTCTCCAGAAATATTAGCTTGATTGCTTAAAAATTCGAAGTTTTCTTTTGCTATTTTTCTAGTTTGCCATGCATTTCTAATAACTTCTTCTAGGTTTCTTTCCAATTTATCATAATTATATTTTGCTATCATATACTGATTCATTGAAGATTTATAATCAGCTCTTTCTTTATAAAATAGTCCATATGGTCCGCCTATAGAAATAGGATATTTCATTTCTAATTTGTAAGACTGGTCAATTTCTGTTCCTTCAATACCAGACATATTTCTTTTATTCTTTAATTCTGCTATCGCTTTTATGGTAGGAAAAAATTTTGACTTTGAACCTTTTATACTATTTTCAGAATTTTTTAAATTTATTTTACTAAGATTTAATGAAATATTATTTTCCTTAGCTAATCTTATAGCCTCGTTTTCATTTGCTGGTAAATATTTTAATGGCAATTGTGGTCTTTTAAATGTATTTATATCAGAAGGCATTTCTCTGAAAATATTAAAAAATCTATTTGTAGCAAGTGATAGTTCTCCTTCAAACCTTGTCCTAGTAGCTTTAGCACCAGCTAATCTTGCTTTTGATTGTAAAACATTTGAGGCAAGACCTCCTCCTCTAGCAACTTTTTCATTTTCCAAATTAGTAACTTGTCTAATTCTATTTTCTGATTTTTTAGCATATTCTAAAACTTCATATGATTTTATATAACCTAAATATGCAGTAATGGCTTCATATATTTTATTACTCGTGACATTATTTTTAGATATTTCTGCTATCTCTACTTTATTTTTTGCATTTTTATACTTAGAAGTGGAGTTTCCAAAATCAAAAATATTTTGTGAAATTTTTGCCGAAAACTCATAATAATCAAGGTTGGTATTTGCTGAGTCATTATTAATTAATCTTTCATTTCCAACTGGCAACGATAAGTCAATTTTAGGTGTAAATAATGAAAAAACTGAGGACAAATCATTGTTAGCTTTATCAATTGCTATATTTGAAGAATTAATGCTTTCGTCTTTTTTCAATATATTTTTTAGGAGTCCTTCTAATGGCTGACTAAATACATTTGTATTTAAAGTAAAAAAAAGGAAAAAAATACAATGTCTTAAATTAAAAACTATTTTAAACATAGCTTTTATAAGCAAGAATTAAGCCAAAGCTCAATCAAAACTGATAATGTCTCTAACAACTTTTTTAAAGGAAATACTTTTATAATGATCACGATAATAAACTTTTCTTATTCTAATTTTTTGCTTTAAAGATGAGCGTAATAATCTTTCTGTATCCTCTATATCAATATCATCATTATTAATATTTTTATTTATTATGATATTAACAATGTGTAAGTTTGCATGTTGAAGGTTTTGTACTGCACTAAGAGTATGACTTACACTTCCTAAATAATTTCCTACAACTAATACTACTTTGCTATCAAGGTCTCTAATTAAATCTAGTATTGTTTTTGTTTTTTCAATCGGTACAAATAAACCTCCTGCTCCTTCAAAAATATTTAAATTATTATTATCGGATTTTTTTAGACACCATTTTAATACTTCATTATATTTTAGACGTTTATTTTCTTTTATTGCAGCAATTGATGGAGCTATTGGACTTTCAAATAACCAGGGAGAAATTTGCTTAATATTTTCTAGTTTAGGTATTTTATTATTTACTTTTAATATTTTATAACTGTCACTATCTTTGATATTGTATGGATCAAAACCACTTAAAATTGGTTTATAGGCATTAAACTGCACTTTCTTATCTAACATTTTTTTTAGTATTTCTACAGCACAGTAAGTCTTACCAATATTTGTACCTGTAGATGTTATAAAAATATTTCTATTTTTACTCATAAATTTTTAATTTATTCTTAATCAAATTAGCTAAATTTTTAATTTGTTCTTTTGTATGAGATGAATTAAAAGCTACTCTTAATCTAGAGGTGCCCTCTGGCACAGTAGGTGGTCTTATTGCTCCTACCATATAACCATATCTATTTAAATATTTAGAAAAATTGAGTGTTTTGTTTTCATCTCCTATTAATATAGGAACTATCGGGGAAACTGGGGTTTTTAAACCCACTATCTTACTAAAAAGAACAGCATTTTCTAAAGGCTTTTTTATTAAATTTTTGTTATTTTTAATAATTTCTAAGGATTTTATGCTTGCAGCTAACACAGCTGGGGGTAAGCCGGTTGTATAAATTTGTGATCTACATCTATTAATTATAAAATTAATAAGATTTTTTTTTCCACATATAAAACCGCCATAAGATCCCACTGCTTTTGATAAAGTTCCCAAATAAATATCTATATCAGGCTTTTTTCTAAATAAACTATTACTTCCAGAGCCATCACCTACAACTCCTAAACCGTGTGCGTCATCAAGCATAAAAGAAGCTGAATATTTTTTTTTAAGAACAGAAATTTTATCTTGAGGAGATACATCTCCATCCATACTAAATACACCTTCAGTTAAAATTAAACATTTATCATGCTTATTTCTAAATTTATAAAGTTGCTCTTCTAAATCCTTCATATCATTATGTTTGAATTGAATTACACTAGAGCCTGAAAGTTTTGCACCTAAAAAAGTTGATGCATGACTTAATTCATCAAGTAAAATTAAATCTTTATAATTCATTAGTGAGGATATAACGCCTATATTGGCCAAAAAACCACTACCAAATACGCAACAAGCAGCTGTTTTTTTAAGGTTTTTAATTTTAGTTTCTAATAATGAATATAAATAATTATTGCCAGTAATTAATCTGGACGCTCCTGCCCCTACTCCAAATTTATTTGTTGCAGACTTAGCTGCATTAATTACAATTTTATTTAAACTTAAACCTAAATAATCATTACAAGAAAAGGAAATAATATTATTACTTTTAAATGTGATATTGTTCTTTGGTTTTCGGTGAACATCACTAATTTTCCTTAGTTGATTTTTCTTTGATATTTCTTTAAGTTTTTTATTTATATATGAATCTATTTTATTGCTTTGCATATTAAAAAAATTTCTTTATCTTTGTAATATAGGATTTAATAATGAAAAAAACAAAAGATAAAGTAAAAACTAGTTGGAATTTGCAGGAAGCTATGAACATCTATAACAAACCATTTAATGATTTGTTATATGAAGCCCAAACCATCCACCGTAAAAATTTTAAAAATAATGAGATTCAAATGAGCACTCTGTTAAGTGTTAAGACCGGCTCATGTCCAGAAGATTGCGCTTATTGTCCTCAAAGTGCCCACCATAATACAAATCTTAAAAAAGAAAAACTAATTAGCATACAACAAGTTAAAGAATCTGCTATCATTGCTAAAGAAGCTGGTTCTACTAGATTTTGTCTAGGTGCAGCATGGAGAAGTCCTACTGATAATGATTTAAATACAGTATGCGAAATGATAAAAGAAGTTTCAAGTTTAGGACTTGAAACATGTGTGACTTTAGGCATGTTAAAAGATTATCAGGCAAAAAAATTAGCAGAAGCAGGTCTAGATTATTATAATCATAATATTGATACATCAAAAGAATATTATTCAAAGATAATTTCTACTCGCACCTATCAAGATCGTTTAAACACCTTAGAAAATGTTAGGAAAGCAAACCTTAAAGTTTGTTGCGGTGGAATCTTAGGAATGGGAGAAAGTGTAGAAGATCGAATTAAAATGTTAATTACTCTTGCCAACCTTCCAAAACATCCAGAAAGTGTTCCAATAAACCAGTTGATTAAAATATCTGGAACACCACTTGAAAAAGAACAAGATTTAGATCCAATTGAATTAGTAAAAACAATAGCTCTTGCAAGAATATTAATGCCATTTTCCTACGTTCGGTTATCGGCTGGTAGAACTGAAATGTCTGAAAGCACTCAGGCTCTAGCATTTTTCGCTGGAGCTAACTCTATCTTTCAAGGAGATGTATTACTTACAGCTGAAAATCCTAACAAAAAAAAGGACTCAAAACTTCTAAATAAACTAGGAATAGTCTCAGAAGAGTTAACCTTAAATTAGAATGCATAAAGATTTAGAAAACCTTTGGTTACCATATACCCAAATGAAGGGTCTAAATAGTATTCTGAAAGCCCAAAAGACCCACAGTAGTAAAATATTTTTAGATAACGGAAAAAGCTTAATAGACGGTATTTCATCTTGGTGGACAGCTTGCCACGGATACAATAATAAACATATTAGAAAAAAAATAATTAGTCAGTTAAATTTGATGCCTCATGTAATGTTTGGAGGATTAGTGCATGATCAAGGTGTCTTACTATCAAAAAGATTAATCAAAATATTTAATAATAAATTAGAAAAAGTATTTTTCACTGACTCAGGCTCTGTTTCTGTTGAAGTAGCCTTAAAAATTGCCGTTCAATACTGGTTAAATAAGGGAAAAGAAAAAAAAAATAAATTTATTTTTTTTAAAAATGGATATCACGGTGATACATCAGGAACTATGTCAATTTGCGATCCTGAGGAAGGAATGCATAAATTATTCAAAAATTATTTAAGAAAAAATTATATGTTAAGTATTCCAGAATCAGAGAGAGATAAAAATAAATTTCTTAACTTTATTAATAGATATAATGATAAGGTTGCAGGAGTAATTATAGAACCATTAGTTCAGAGTGCAGGAGGAATGAAATTTCATTCTCCATCAACACTAGAGTTTATTTATAAAGCAATAAAGAAAAAAAAGGTTTTATTAATATATGACGAAATTGCTACAGGTTTTTTTAGAACTGGTTCAATGTTTGCTTTTCAACAAACTAATTCTTGTCCAGATATATTATGTATAGGTAAAGCTCTCACAGGAGGAACATTGTCTCTGGCAGCAACAATAAGTACAAAGAAGGTCTTTGCTGCTTTTTTGAGCAATAAAAAAAATAAAGAACTTATGCATGGCCCTACGTATATGGCAAATCCACTTGCTTGCGCTGCTGCTAATGCTTCATTAGATTTATTTGAAAAAGTTAATTATGAAAAAAAAATAAAAATAATTGAGAAAATTTTGCATAAGGAACTTGAAAAATTTAGAAAACTTAAGTTTGTTAAACAAGTAAGAACTAAAGGCGCAATTGGAGTTATAGAATTTTTTTATTTGTCAGAAAAAAATATATTATGGTTACGAAATGAATTTATTAAAAAAAATATATGGGTAAGACCACTTAAAAATATTATTTATTTTATGCCACCATTTATAATAAATAAGACTGAGTTATATCATTTATTAGAATCTACATACCAAATATTATCAAAATGGAAAAAAAAATAATAAAAAATAAAAAAGGCCCTTTAAATGGACTACTTATTTTAGATTTAACTCGAGTTCTTGCAGGTCCCTATGCTACAATGGTTTTAAGTGATTTGGGAGCCAGAATCATAAAAATAGAATCACCTGATGGAGATGATGCAAGGCAATTTGGTCCTTTTATTAAAGGAAAATCAACTTACTTTTCTTCATTAAACAGAAATAAAGAAGCAATTACTATAAATTTAAAAGATAAAAAAGAAAAAAATATCTTTTTAAAACTTCTTAAACATGCAGATGTTTTAGTAGAAAATTATAGACCAGGAACACTTGCAAAGTTAGGGTTGAGTCCTAATTCATTAAGAAAAAAATATCCTAAATTAATAATTGCTTCTTGTTCAGGATTTGGTCAAACTGGACCTTGGAACAAGAAACCCGCCTATGATGTAATAGTTCAAGCACTCGGAGGTATAATGAGTTTGACCGGACATGAAGGACATCCTCCTGTAAGAGTTGGAAGTTCAATTGGAGATATTACAGCAGGTCTCTTTACAGTTATTGGAATTCAAGCAGCACTTTTTAACAGGACTAAAAATAATAAAGGATCCCACATAGATATTTCTATGCTAGATTGTCAGATAGCAATATTAGAAAATGCTATATCTAGATTTTATAGTGAAAAGAAAATACCAAAGAAACTTGGTTCAAGACACCCTTCTATCTCTCCTTTTGAAGCATATAAATGTAAAGATAACTTCATAGTTGTTGCTGCTGGTAATGATAATTTGTTTAAACAATTTTGTAGGTGTCTAAATATTAATTTACTTTTAAATAACAAAGATTTTAATAAAAATGTAAAAAGGATAAAAAATGCTGAAAAATTAAAAATTATAATCGAGAAAGTTTTAAAAGAAAATAATGCTAATTATTGGATAAAAAAACTTGAAAAATCTGGTGTTCCAGTAGGAAAAGTAAATAATATTAAGGAAGCAATTAGTATGAAACAAATTCGTTCTAGAAATATGATAGTAAAAGTGAAGAACAAAAATATTACTGAATTGGAGGTTTCTGGAAACCCAATAAAAATTTCTGGTTTTGTAGATGCTAATCATAGAAATAAAGCTCCTGAACTTAATGCCAATAGAAATAGTATCTTAAAAGAATTTAATATTGAGGATATTTAATGGCAGAAGAAAATCTAATTTCTTTTATAGTAATTGTAATTGGTGTTATAACTTTATGTTTTTTAGTATTTGATAAATATCCTCTTGAAACGGTATCTATAACTTTATTAGCAATACTGATAATATTACAACTCTTATTTCCTAAAAGCAATCTACCCTCATTCAATGAACTTATATTAAGTTTTTCTAATCCAGGGCTGATAACAGTCATATCGTTATTAGTTATGGCAGAAGGTTTAGTTGCTACTGGAGTAATTTCGTATGTAGTTAATTTTTTTGATACAGATAAGAATTATCCTCAAACTATTTTATTAAGTATGATACTTATTAGTGTTGCTGTTTTAAGTTCAGTAATGAACAACACTCCTATCGTAGTAATGTTTATTCCTCTTATAGCTGCTCTGAGTGAAAAACATGGGATAGATACTAGAAAAAGTTTTCTTCCCTTATCCTACATTAGTATGCTTGGAGGAATGACTACTTTAATGGGATCTAGTACTAATCTAATAGGAGCAGGAATTGCCGTTGAATATGGAGTAAAACCAATTGGTATGTTGGATATATCCATACCTGCTTTGATTATAGCAATACCTTGTATATTGTTTGTGCTGTATATAATTCCTCTTATTTTACCAAAGAAAAATTCTTTCAAGTCTCTCTTATCAAGAGACGCTAGACAATTTTTAGCTGAAATAGAAATAAAACCTAACTCTAAATTATTAGGTTTAAAACTTGAAGAAAATTTTATTAAAGAACTTGATAATAGCAATATTCTATTTGTCCAAAGAGGAGAACATGCTTTTTATCCACCATTAGAGAAAGTCATTTTAAAAGTTGGCGATATTATTGTATTAGCAGCAACTAGAAAATCATTAGAGCTAGCAATGCAAGATTTTGGTAATCAAATACATCCACACTTAACTAAAGAACCCGGACAAAAAGTTGAAGAACTAGGTACTGATCTCTTGAGAGAACAAAGAGTTTTGGCTGAAGTGTTAATAGCTCCAAGATCTGAAATGATTGGAAAAGATTTAGAACAAATAAGATTTAGAAATTTTACAGGATGTATTGTTTTAGGTCTACTAAGAAGATCAAGAATGTTAAAAGATAGGATTACTGAAATACCTTTATTAGCTGGAGATGTACTTCTAGTTCAAGGTTCCGAAAAAGGCATATCTAACTTAAAAAATAACAGTGACGTAGTGCTAATTGATTGGTCAAAAAAATACTTACCTCAGAAGAGAAAATTATTTAGTGCAATTAGTATTTTTTTAATTACTATATTAAGTGCTGCTTCTGGAATAGTTAGTTTAGCTATAGCCTCTGTTATTGGAGCTACCGCAATGATTGCTTTGAAGACATTGTCAATAAATAGGGCATCTAATGCTATTGATAGAAGAATTTATATAACTATAGCATGTATGTTGGCATATGGATCAGCATTAGAAAGCTCTGGAGCAGCTCAGCTAATAGTTAAAAATTTGTTACTTTTTATAGAGGGAAAATCAATCGCTTTTGTATTATGTAGTCTTTTTATTTTTATTTCGCTTTTTACAAATTTAGTTACAAACAATGCAGCTGTTATTATTTTCATTCCTATAGCAATTAATTTAGCGTACGCTTTAAATGTAGATACATTTCCTTTTATAGTAACTGTAATTCTTGCTGCGAATCTATCATTTCTTACTCCTTTTGGTTATCAAACTAACCTACTAGTAATGGCACCAGGACAATATAAATTTATGGATTATATAAAATGTGGTATACCTTTAACCTTGCTAAGTTGGATAATTTTTATATTATTCATACCAAGATACTTTAATTTTAGCTAAATATTAATTAGGAGAATACAATGTCAATAAAAAAGATTTCAAGAAGAAAAATTTTGCAAGCCTCAAGTCTAGCAGCTGCTGCCGGTTTAATCTCTGCTTGTAATAGTGGTGGTTCTCCTGATAAGCCTGCAGAGTCAGCGAAAATTATTAAAAAAAAAATAGAATGGAAAATGGTTACAACATGGCCAAAAAACTTTCCTGGCCTGGGTACAGGAGCCCAGAGAATTGCTGACAACATTACATCTATGTCAGATGGGCGTCTAGCAGTTAAGCTTTTTGCTGCGGGAGAACTTGTTCCTGCGTTTGAATGTTTTGATGCAGTAAGAGAAAATAAGGCTCAAATGTTTCATGCTTCACCTTATTACTGGATAAATAAAAATAAATCCATGCCTTTTTTTGGTGGAGTACCTGGAGGAGTAACGGCACAAGAACATAATGCATGGGTTAATTATGCAGGAGGACAAAAATTATGGGATGAGATGTACGCACAATTTGGACTTAAACCATTCATGGCCGGAAATTCAGGCACCCAAATGGGAGGCTGGTTTCTTAAAGAAATTAATAGCATAGAAGATTTTAAAGGTCTAAAAATGCGAATTCCAGGTCTGGCTGCTGAAGTTTTAAATAGAATGGGAGGAACCGCTGTTGCTTTGCCTGGAGGAGAAATAATGCCTGCACTTCAATCAGGAGCTATAGACGCAACAGAATGGGTTGGTCCTTGGAATGATTTAGCTTTTGGTTTTCATAAAATTACTAAATTCTATTATGGCCCAGGATTTCACGAACCAAGCTCTGCATTAGAGTGTTCAAGTAATTTAAAGGCATTTAATGAATTAGATAATGATCTTAAAAGTATTATTAAAAATGCATGTGAAGCTGAAAATACCAGAATGATATCTGAATTTACTGCTGCTAATATTGATGCGCAAGAAAAGTTAGTTAAAGAGCATGGAGTTATTATAAGAAACTTTCCCAAAGATGTATTTAGTTTAATGATGTCATTATCAAAGGAAGTAGTGTCTGAAACTGCGATCGAAGGTAAATTGAATAAAGAAATATATGAAAGTTGGAGTACTTTTAAAGAAAAAGCCAGACAAAGATCAGCCTTTAATGAGCATGGTTATACTAACCTAAGCAATAATGCTTAATATAAAATACTCCTTTTGTTAGTTTTTATATAGAACATTAGAACTATAGGTATTAAGGTTGTCCACATGCTCAAGTACGATATTTTATTCAAAGCCATTATTAAACTTTCTCTTTCACTGTAAAATAAGAAAAGCATATTATTACTTTCGCTATTTGTTAAATTATTGCTAAATAAAAAAAAATTACTTGATGAAAAGCTATTATTACCAATCAAACCCATACCGTTATCAGATATAGCAGATAAAAATTGAGTTTTCCATTTAATTAAGAGGCTACTCGCAAACCCGATAGATATAGCTGCCGCTAATCTTAGTACTAAGTTAAATAAAGAAGCAGCATTGTAAATTGCATTCACTCCTACTGCTGATAATGATAAATATTGATTTCCTATCCACAAAAACTGAGCACCTATTCCTTTTAGGATTTGTGAAATCAGTAATTCATTTAGTGTATAATCAGCTGTAATAACTGTCTGTAAATAAGTACCAATACCTATTAATGAACTTCCTATGACCACTACTGTCCTAGCTCCAGTAATTTCTAAAAATTTGCCTACAAATGGTCCACTTACCATCCATGATATACCCATTGCAGATATGATTAATCCTATATCTATAGGATCCATATTTTTAACTTCACCTAAAAATATTGGCAACATAAATATTGGAACATATAAAGTAATAGCAAATACTATTACATTTATACAACCAATTGAAAAATTTCTATTTGTAAATATATTTAAGTCTATCACAGGGTTTTTAGTTGTAAATTCTCTATAAAAGAAAAGTAAAAGACTAATTATAGATGTACTAAATGTAAAAAGTATAAAATTTGAACTAAACCAATCTCTCTTTTCTCCTTCTTCTACAAATAATAATAATGAAATTAAACCTATGGCTAAATAACTTATGCCTTGATAATCTATTTTTTTAAATAAACCTTTTTCTTTATCAGATAGATCTATATAAAAGAAAGCTAATATAAACAATATTATTCCTATGGGTATATTATATAAAAACATCCACCTCCAATCATAATACTGAGTTAAAAGGCCCCCTAAAATTGGACCTAATGCTATTGAAGAAACACCAAAAGTAGCTGCTATAGACAAAATAAAAGGTATTTTTTTTTTATCGAAAAGTGTGTAAATACTTGATGTCATTATTGGTAGCATTGCTCCACCAAAAAAACCTTGTAATCCTCTAAATAAAACCATTGAAAAGTAATTTGAAGAAAGAGCACAACCTAAGCATGATAAAATAAATCCACTTATACTTATTAAAAATAATACTCTGGTAGATAGTAACCTAGCCAACCAACCAGAAAAGGGTATGATTATAACTTCAGCTATTAAAGATGCTGACATTACGTAGGATATTTGCTCTACGCTAGCTCCTAAAGCTCCTTGCAGGTCTTTAAAAGAGGAACTCACTATTTGAACACTAATCACATTAAGTATAAAACCTGCTAAAAATATAATAAAAATAAAAAGATTTTTTCTATACATAGAACTTTTGAATTAGTAATATTCTAAACAGATTTATTGGACACTTTTTCCTTAAAAAAAGAATTTATTTCTTTTTTTGAATATTTTAATTCTTTTAATATCTGCTCACTATTTTCACCTAATAAAGGAGCTAATTGTTTTCCATTGACTTTAGTTTTAGAATAAATAGGAGCTGGTCTAGGAGATCTTATTTTTCCAAAATTCTTACTTTTAAAATATTGTATTATATCATTCTCAATAACCTGCTCATTTTTTAAAAGTTCATTTCTACTTAAAATTGGCGCGCTAGGAACTTGTTCCTTTTGTAATTTTCTAAGCACACTTTTCGCTGTCTGTTTTGCTATTTCTTCTGAAATTATTTTTCTTCTCTCCACTTTATACTTTACCCTTGCATTAGGAGTATTAAATTTTGAATTATTTATTAGATCTTCTCTATCTAATGCTTTGCATAAGCCAATCCATTCTTTATTTGTAACTGCTCCAGCAGTAATATATTTTTTATCTTTAGTAATAAACACTAAATCCAAACCTAATTGAGCTTCAGCAGGATCAGTCTCTTTACCAACAAATGATAAGGAAGCACTACCCTCTGGCCATAAGTATGCAATCATTACATCTAACATTGCTATTTTTATATGTTGTCCCATTTTATATCTTTCTCTATAAAATAATGCTGAGCTAATTGCTTGTGCTGCTGCTAAACCAGTTGTTTTATCTGGAATGATAGTCCTTACTTGCTTTGGAATACCTGTATTTTGGTCTCTTTGAATATCTGCAAGACCTGAAAGTGCTTGTATAACTGGATCATAAACTCTCTGCTGTGTATATGGTCCTTTTTCACCAAAACCACTTATTGATACATATATAATATTTTTATTAATTTTTTTAATTTGATTATAACCTAGTCCCATTCTTTCAATAGTTCCTGGTCTAAAATTCTGAACAAAAACATCTGATGTAGAAATTAATTTTTTCAATATCATTAAGGCTTTAGATTTTTTTAAATCTAAAACTAATGACCTTTTACTTCTATTACAACAAAGAAAAGAATTTGTCATACCATTTATAGACCGACCTACTTTTCTCATTAATTCTCCTTCTATAGGCTCAACTTTTATTACATCTGCTCCTTGATCTCCTAACATCATTGTAGCAGTTGGTCCCGATACCATAGCAGTCAAATCTACTACTTTTATTCCTTTTAAAGGTCCCTTATCTCTCATATTTCTCTCCTCATTAAGGATATTTTACTTACTCAAAACAATTTTGATAAGCATCAATAAACTGTCTTCTCTTTTTTGCTCTTTTGTAATAGTTAAGTATTGTTTTACTTTTAATTTCTAATTTGAATTTATCACAATGCATTAAGCAACTAATAAACATAATATCGGCAACCGAAGGACTATTCCCAAATAACCAGCCATTCTTAGGAACATTATTTTCACATGCTTTGATCATTCTATCAAAATGTTCTCTTGCTGCTTTAATTGCATTGGGAGCTTTTCCATATAAATTTGACAGTCCTAAGTTTTCAGGTATTTCATGTTTCCTAAGTGTATAAATTACAAGACAATCTAATTCCATTAAAGAAAAGAATAACCATTCATCAATTTTAGCTTTTTTAAAAGAATTATTAGGTACATAAAAATCTGAGGGTTTTTTATAGTTGTATATAATATAATTAACTGCAGCAGCACTCTCAGTTATGATCTTAGTATTATGTTGAAGTATAGGTATTTTCCCTTTTGCATTCATTTTTAAATATTCAATGGTTTGGGTTTCGCCAGTTCTAGAACCTATCTTGTGAGCAGTATATTTCAATCCATACTCATGTAAAATCCAATAAATTCTAAAAGGTCTATAGGTTTTATACCCCCAAACTTCCAAGTCTGATTTGACCATAATTACTCCTAGTTATAATTATAAAAAAACTACAAAGTATTATTAATAAAAAACATTAATTATAAACTGCCTTTGGTAAAAAAGTTGCTAATTCAGGAAAGAACCATAAAATAATTAACATTAGTAATTGAATAAAGACAAAAGGTATAGCTCCTTTATAAATTTGTGTTGTTAAAACCTGTTTTGGTGCAACTCCCCTTAAATAAAAAAGAGCAAATCCAAAAGGGGGAGTTAAAAAAGATGTCTGTAAGTTAATAGCAATCATTATAGCAAACCACAAGGGGTCCACTCCCATCATCAATATCGCTGGCCCTATAATTGGAACAACAACATATATAATTTCAAAAACTTCCAGAAAAAAACCTAATAAAAAAATAGCAACCATTGTAATAATAATTGATGTTATAACTCCTCCAGATAAGTTTCTTAAAAAATGTGCCACTATTTCATCGCCACCGTAACCTCTGAAAACAAGAGAAAATAATGCCGCTCCTACTAATATAATAAAAACCATAGAGGTGGTCTTTGCTGTGCTCTGCACTACCTCTTTCATAACATTAAAATTCAATTGTTTTTTTAAATATGCAAGTAAAATTGCACCCATTGCTCCAACTCCTGCTGACTCGGTTGGAGTAGCTAATCCTCCTAGTATTGATCCAAGAACTGTTATTATTAAGATTAAGGGTGGCAATAAAGCTATAATTACCTTCTTATAAACAGTAAACACCTCATCTTTATCAATAATTTTTTTTTGAATAGGAATTGATTTTGAATTTATATAAGAATTAATTATTTGCCAAAATATATATAGAAATACTAAACAAAGACCAGGTATTAATGCTCCCATAAACAAGTCAGTTACACTCACAGACTCTGGAGAAAAATTCCCTAGTTCTAATTGGGCTTGCTGATAAGAAGCAGATATTTGATCACTTAGTAAAATTAGCACTATTGAAGGAGGTATAATTTGTCCCAATGTTCCTGCAGCACAAATAGTACCGGTAGATAAAATAGGTGAATATCCTTTCTTAAGCATGGTTGGTAATGACAGTAATCCCATAGTTACAACTGTAGCCCCAACAATACCAGTAGATGCAGCTAAAAGTGCTCCAACTAAGGTTACAGATATAGTTAGTCCTGATCGTACGTTACTCATTAAAACTGCCATTGATTCTAATAATTCTTCAGCAATTTTTGATTTTTGTAACATCACCCCCATAAAAACGAATAAAGGTACAGATATTAATAAATCATTTGTCATTATACCATAAATTCTATTCGGTAATGCGGCTACATATGACATATCAAAAATGCCTATTAAATGTCCAAAAAAACTAAATAATAGTGGAACACCTGCAATAGTAAAGGCGACTGGATAACCTGTTAATAAAAATAAAAACATTGTTAATAACATAGTTATAATTATAATTTCTTGAGAAATTATCATTGGTGATACTTTCTAAATAACTTAAGACAACCTTGCAATACAATATAAGTACTTTGTAAAACAAGCATAATTGCAAAAGCCCAAATAAAGGTTTTTAGTAAATATACAGCATGAAGTCCCCTTTCTTCTAAAGAGCCTTCTAATTGTATCCAAGAATTTATTACGTAAGTGTATGAATAATATAAAATACATAAGCAAACCGGAAATAAAAAAATTAACGCGCCTATCATATTAACAATGGTTTTATGCTTGTTTTCCATTTTTGAATAGAATATGTCTACTCTAACATGTTCGTCATTTGCAAGAGTATAAGCTGCGCATAGCATGAATACAGAAGCATACAAATATCTGACTAATTCTTGCATCCAAATAAAACCTATATTAAATAAATATCTCAATATTACTATAACAAATGTTGTTATTACCATTATTAAAAGAGACCAAGAAAAAAACTTTCCTATAGCAACATTAATTTTATTTATTAATTCCAAGTATTTCATATCAGTGTATTTTTTTATTTAAAATATTATCCATAAAATTGCTTCTAGTAAATGGTAATGTTTTGTCAATAGAACTAGCAAACTTAGTTAAGAAATGGGTGGTAATTTTAAAGCCTTTAATCAATTCTAAATCATTTGCTCTCTTATCTTCAATTAAAAAATTAGGTAATTCTAATAATTTTTTTTCCCAGTATTTGCCAGCCTCTTTATTGACAGCGCAGCCAGACTTTGGCGAAATATATGCTAAATTAATTTTTTTATTGCTCAATATACACTTAGATAATTCTAAGCCAAAACCAATTTTTTTAAGAAGAAAAACTTCCCACCTAATGTACTCTTCTATCCAATTTTCTTCATGAGAGAATACTTTATTTATTAGGTTTTTTGAAAAAAAATATAATTCATCTTCTACTTCATTTTCTAATAAAGAAAACTCTAGTAAATTTATTACTGAAATTATGCATGAGAATCTTTTAAGGTCATTTAAATATAACAAAGTAGATGGTTTCATAAGGTCTACTAAAAAGTTACCTAACATGTCTTCTGTTCTGGACTTATATGAAATGTTTACAAAATTACCTGCTTCAAAAACATTATGTTTTTTTTTACTTTTTGCTCCTTTTACGAATCCTTTCTGGATGCCATGATTATAAGTAAATACCTTTAAAATTAAAGATGTTTCAGAATAATTTGTAGATGACAAAATTAATCCTTCATCATCCCAAATAATCATTACCATTTCCTCTGTTTTTAACTTTTGAGCTATTTTTAATAACTTTTAAATATAAGAATAAATGAAATTTTTTGTTAAAGATTTCTTCAAGATCTTTTCTAGCTAGGATACTAATTTTTTTAATATTTTCTGCTTTTTTACCAATTATAATTGGCTTATAGGATAACTTTTTTACATATATCGTTATATGCACAGTAACACTTTTATCTTTATTTAAAAGTACTTTATCTGCTGTAAATTTTAAATTAAAAGGAATTTCATCATGAATATTCTCGAGTACTTTTTCTCTTACGATTTCAGTTAGATAATTAGCATCTGTCGATAAATCTTTCTGGGAAAAAGGCTTATCGTTAGTAAATTTTTTATTTCTGTATAAATAATTTATAAATTGATCAATTCCGATATATTTTTTACCTGAGATTGAAAATATTATTTTATTTTCTAATTCAAGCTTTACTAAGGAAACTTTTTTATAAAAGGTTTCAGCATCTAATAGATCAATCTTATTTAATAGTAAAATAACATCAATTTTATTTTTGTCATAATACTCAACTGCTTCTTTAATTTTTTTTACATTGTCTTTTTTAATATTAAATAACAGTAATATAACATTGACTTCAAAAGCAACATTTGAGGCTTCTTTAAACATGGCCCTATTTATATTTTTTTTAAAAGGAATTACTCCAGGTGTATCAGTAAATATTATTTGTTTGTTATTCTTTACTAATACAGCACTATTTTTTTTTATTGTTGTTTGAGCTTTTCGTGTCACAATAGAAAGCTTTTTTTTTATCAAAGTATTAAATAATGTAGATTTTCCGGTATTGGGTTCTCCTAATATTCCTACTTTAAGTGTTTTAATTTTATTATTTAGCAATTATATCTTCTTTTATATATTGTTTTATAAATTTCTCTGCTGTTTTTTTTTGTGCTATTTGAAGACTTTTTCCATTTCCTAAAATAATATCATAGTCCTTTACAACTAATTCTATTTCAAAAATAGGTTGATGGTCTAATCCATTTTTTTTTAATACTCTGTATATAGGTAAACCTAATCCATTAGCTTGTGTCCACTCTTGGAGCATTGATTTAGCATCTCTTCTTAAATCTTTATTTTTAGTTATTTCTTCTGCCCATAATTCGATAATTAAACTTCTTACTACTTCAATTCCAGAGTCGATATACAAAGAACCTAAAATTGCTTCAATAAAATCTGATAACACCTTATCAGAAATATTATTAAACTTTTTCTCTTTAATAAAAAGGTCTAGTCGTATTTCTTTCGCTATTCTAGATAAAGTCGTAGATGCTGTTAAATAAGAAAAGATTGTTGCTAGCTTTCCTTCATTGAAATTAGAAAATCTATGATAAACCTCACTAGAAAGAATTAAGGCTAACACTCTGTCACCTAAAAACTCTAATCTTTGGAACTCTTGTTTAGCTTGCTTGCTGTGATTAAAAATTTTTAAAAAATTATTATGCTTTCTAAATTTTTGCTTTATAAATTTTAGGTCCATTTTATAAAAGTTTACCTATTCTTTTTAGTCTAACTTTATCTGGATACTTTCCAAGTTGTAATCCAAAAATATTAATTTTCTCATTAGAATATTTAATTGATAAAAATATCATAGCCGCTTTACCCACTAAATTTTGTTCATTTACAAAACCTACTTGTGATAGAATTCTACTATCAGATGAGTGTTCTCTGTTATCTCCCATCACAAAGTAATGCCCGTTTGGTACTATATAATCATTAGTATTATTAAGATCAAAAACCTCTCCTTCATTAAAATTTGCTGCTAAAATCCCGTCAAAAGATATGTCATCTATTACTAAATATTCTTCATTCACATCATTGGTTTCTTTATATAAATCAAATCTTTCCAAATAACCATTTCTATGAAAATCTTCAAATATTCCTATTTTTTCTTTGTTAAATGGTTGATCATTAATTATTATAATACCGTCAGTTATTCTTACTGTATCACCTGGTAACCCAATTATTCTTTTAATATAATCAGTTTTATTATCTCCTGGATACTTAAATACAGCTATATCACCTCTTTTAGGTTTAGAAAAAAATAAACGACCATTAAATGGCAAATATCTGCCATAAGGTACAGAATATTTACTAAAGCCATATGAAAATTTAGAAACAAATAGAAAGTCTCCTACTAATAGATTGGGTTTCATTGAGCCTGAAGGAATTGTAAAGGGTTCAAATGCAAAACTTCGAAGAAAAACTGCTATTAAGATTGCAAATATAAACGTTCTAAATACTTCAATCATTTTTTCTTTAGATAACAAGTAAATAATTACAATAATTATTAATATTATTAATATTGTATTCAAAGTTTTCCTCCTAGACAGTTTCTATAATAACTAACGCTTGAGCCAATCCATTCTCATCAGTGATAGTAATTAATATATTATAATCTTTGTTTTCAGGTATCATGTCTATCAAAATATTTTTAGCATTACCTTTTAATATTACTTTAGGTTTACCACTTTTCAAATTAATTATTTCTATATCTCTCCAATATACCCCTTGTCTAAAACCTGTTCCAAGTGCTTTTGATACAGCTTCTTTTGCGGCAAAACGTTTAGCATAACAATCTGAGCTATTTTTTACCCTATCACACTTATTAATTTCATTATTAGTAAAACACCTTTGTTTAAACCTATCACCAAACTTTTTTAAGGTAGAATTAATTCTACTAGTTTTACATAAATCCATGCCAATACCAAGTATCATAAATCTCAGCCAATAATTTTCTTCATTTTCTTTACTACTTCTGACAAACCACAAAATATGGACTCTCCAATAATAAAATGGCCAATATTAAGTTCTTCTAAATACTTAATATTTAAAATTTTTTTTGCTTTATCAAAGTTTAAGCCATGTCCAGCTCGAGAACTAATTCCTTGACTCATTGCATATTTAATCACTTTCTCTAACCTCCTTATTAAGACTTTTTCATCCTCGCCGTAAGTATTTGCTATTTCTCCAGTATGAAACTCAATGGCATTAACTCCTAGCTCTAAACATAAATTTACATTTTCCATATCTGTATCTAAAAATAAAGAAACTTCTATATTGTTTCTATATAGATTTGGTAAGTTTTCTTTTAGAAAATTAAAATTATATTTTATATCAAGACCACCCTCTGTCGTTAATTCTTTTCTTTTTTCTGGAACTATACAAACTTTTTTAATGTTATTTTTTATTGCAAAGTTAAACATAAAATTTGTGGGAGCCACTTCTAATTGTAAGGGAATATTTATGTTTCTAATAATGTTAGATATATCATCCTCATTTATATGTCTTCTGTCTTCTCTTAAATGGGCTACAATTAAATCAGCTCCAGCCTCTTCAGATATTATAGCTGCTTTTATTGGATCAGGATGAATTCCTCCTCTTGCATTTCTTAAGGTTGCAACATGATCTATATTAACTCCTAGTCTCATATATTATTTTTTTTTACTTTCTTTCTGTATGATTTAAAAATCATTAAAAACGTAAAGTAAGATATTATCCAAATTACTACTACCAGTGGTATAGACCCTACTATCATAAATGGTATTAATTTAAGCTTCTCTACATTTTGCTCTAATTCAGGTATATTAGCAAAAATAATAATATTTTTAAGGATAACTAACAAAGTAGATATTTCTTGTTTAATAGTTTGAAAAGAAAACTCTTCCTCATATGGAAGAAACCCGTAATTCATTAACTGTCCTATTTCAAATGTAAAATACCAGATAAAAGGAAAGGTCCAAGGGTTACCAAATAGTGTGCCAATAAGTGCTGCTGCCATTGAACCTCCAATTATCCAAGAAACTAACATCGCTAATAAAGCATGTAGCCCGATAAAAGGCGTAAAAGAAATTGAAATTCCTGTAGCTATACCTAAAGAAAGAGCCTGCGGTGTGTCTTTTATTCTTTTTATACTTAAGCTAATATATTTTTTAGTCCGAGAAAAAGCAAAAAATACTTTTATAAAATTAAATATACTGGTTACCAGTCTTTTTTTTTTTTTTCTTCCAAAAGGCATAAATTATTTAATAAATCTACTGCCTGGCTTTATTGCTGGAATATTTTTTAATGATAAAGGGATCTCTTTATCAGAAAATATAGGAGCATAAATTTTAACCAAACTAGTATAGGGACAGTTAAACTTTGGATTCTTATCACTTCTATCAATTATTGATGACAAACAAACAACTTCAGCACCAAATGATTTTATAACATCTATGCTTTCAAAAGATGATTTACCAGTAGTCAATACATCTTCTACTAATAATACTTTATCATTTTTGGATATTTGAAAACCTCTTCTTAAGGAAAATTTACCATTAACTCTTTCTAAAAAAATAGATTTTTTATTTAATACTTCGCCAATTTTACTACCAATCACTACTCCGCCCATTGCAGGAGATACTACTAAATTTATTCTATTAATATCAACTAATTTTTCAATCTTTCTCGCTAATTCTAGAGCTATCTTTTTTAAGTATTTAGGTATACTTAAAACTAAAGCTGACTGCAAATACACTGAACTTCTTTTACCAGAAGATAAAATAAAATGACCTTCCTGCAATGCAGCTTCTTCTTTATAAATCTTTAAAATTTCATTATTTTCTGTCAACATCTTTTAATTCTATAAATACATTCCTCTAATTTTAATGACAACATTAATTCATCTAGGTGTTTTAGATCATTTACTTTTAAGTTAATATCTACGTTAAAAAAATCCTCAGATCTTTTAACAATATTTAGGTCAATAATATTTATATTAGCCTTTTTAATACATGATGTTACTTTGTGTAAAGAACCCACCTTATTCTGTAATATAATACTAATTTTTGATAACTGTGAAAAATTTGCTATGTTTTTATTATCCCAAGATAATTCATACCATAATTCAGGATAGTCAGAAAACCTCTCTAATGTTGAACAATTTAAACGATGTACGTAAATTCCCTTACCTTCAACTAAAATTCCAACTATATTTTCACCAAGCAAAGGCGTACAACAATCAGCTAACTTTATTGGCATATTATTTGTAACTCCTAAGATAGGTAATTCTCTTTGTTTATTATCAATTACGATTTGTTTTTGTTTTTTGCCTTGTTGGAAAAGCTCAATAATTAGATCTGAAGAAACTTGAGCTTTACCAATTGCAATATAAAAAGATCTATAGCTATCGTAATTAAAACCGTCTATTAGTAATTTTAAAGTTTTTTTAGTAGCTTTTTTATTTACATCTAATAATATTTTTGTGAGTATTTCTTTTCCTAACTTTTCGAACTCTAGTTCTTGATAATCTCTTAAGAATTTTTTAATTTGACTTTTTGCTTTTCCAGTTTTACAAAAATTTAGCCAAGACTTTTGAGGTAACTTTCCATTTGATCTTATTATTTCTATTTGATCACCATTTTTTATTGATATATCCAAAGGAGATAATTTCCCATTTATTTTTGATCCTATAGTACTGTTACCTATTTTAGTATGTACTGCATAAGCAAAGTCTAAAGCGGTTGCTCCCTTCGGAAGAGAGATAACTTCTCCTTTGGGTGTGAAACAAAAAACTATGTCTGAGTACATGTTCATTCTAGAATATTCTATTAATTCTTTTGGATCATCTGCTGTCTTTATTATATCGAGTACATCTTGAAACCACTTTGTTCCTTTATTAATTTCTTTTATTTTGTTTGTATTTACTTCATCTTTATATATCCAGTGAGAAGCTACTCCATACTCTGCCAATTGATGCATTTTTTGCGTTTTAATTTGTAATTCCATTTTTATCCCATCTTTTCCTATTACAGTTGTGTGTATTGATTGATAACCATTTGGTTTTGGTGTTGATATAAAATCTTTAAATCTGTCAGGTATCATTGGCCATTTAGTATGAATTACTCCCAACACTTTATAACAATCAGATCTAGAATTTGTAATTATTCTAAATGCATAAATATCAGATACTTTTTCAAGTGCTATTGACTTTTTCAACATTTTTTTCCAAGTCGAGTAAGCTTTTTTTTCTCTACCTGAAATTTCTTTCACGTATTTAGGGTTAATAATATTTTCAAGCTTTAAAATATTTTTAGTAATAAAATCTGAATTTTGTTTTCTTAAAAAAAGTATTCTTTTATTAATAGATTGAAAAGCTTGATTATTAGTAACCTTAAACGCTAATTCTTCCAATTCTTCTCGCATAACTTGAAAACCAACTCTACCAGCAAGAGGCGCATAAACTTCTAGAGTTTCCTGTGCTATTTTATACTTTCGAGACTCTTCTTTTATAAAATTTAAAGTTCTCATGTTGTGTAATCTATCTGCAAGTTTTATTATTAAGATTCTAATATCCTTACAAATGGCTAATATAAATTTACTAAAATTGCTTGCTTCTCTTAAATCAGTATCAGGCAACTGTATTTTAGATAACTTTGTTACTCCTTGTACCAATTGATTAATTTCTAATCCAAAATTTTTTTTTATTTCCTCATTTGTTGCTACTCCATCCTCTACAGTGTCATGCAATAAAGCAGTAATAATGCTTTGATAGTCTAATTTTAGATTAATTAAAATGTTGGCAACAGCATATGGATGGGATGCGAAAGGTTCCCCTGAAGCTCTTACTTGATTTAAGTGTCTATCAAAAGAAAAATAGTATGCCTTTTTCAAAAGGCCTTTGTTACAGCTTATTTTATTTAAATTGATATTTTTATTTAATTGTAAAAAATATTTTTCTGGTTTTTTTGCAAAGTCTATACTTCTCTTTAACATTAACCTAAGTGTTTAACTATTATCATCTATTGACAACCCTGCTTCTGAAGCATTTACTTCTACGTCCTCAATGACGTCTTCACTTAACTCAGGCGTTTCCATTATATTTTCCTTACTACTTTCTTCCTCTTCAGGTTCAGTAAGAACTTCTTCATGGTACTTTTGAAGGCCTTTTACCAAGGTTTCTTTTGTTTGATTTAGGTCTAATCTATTTTCAGCTATTTCTCTAAGAGCAACAACAGGATTTTTATCTCTGTCCCTGTCCAGCAAAGGTTCAGCTCCTTTAGATAGAACTCTAGATCTTTCAGCAGCCAATAAAATTAGCTCAAAGCGACTCTCTACAATTTTTACACAATCTTCTACAGTAACTCTTGCCATTTTGTTAATTTAAATAAAATTAATAAAAAAGCAAGTTTATTATTTTTCAATTAATATTTGATTAGACTTAATTTTACTTATGAAAAAATCAATTTTTTTTTTGTAAACAGGGTGTTTCCAATTTGGTGCTATTTTTTTCATAGGGTGCAGAACAAATTTTCGTAAATGCATTCTAGGATGAGGTAATATAAGATGATTATCTAAAATCTCTCCTTGAAAATCTAATATATCAATATCTATTATTCTTGAGATATTATTATTTAATTTCTTTCTTCCCATTCCTATCTCTAAATTTTTTAAAAATTCTAATAATATCAAAGGGTCATTTGCTTTTTTACTAATTATTTTGCATCTTACTACACAATTTGTAAATTTAGGTATATTTGAAAAAGGTATAGGGTAAGTCAACCAGTAATTTGATGATTTAGTAACTCTTAGACCTGCTTTATATAATTTCTTTTTTATCGCATCTATTACATTATTAGTATTTCTATAGCAAGGTTTTCTCAAGTTAGAACCTAAACCTAAATATACAATACCTTGCTTATTTTTCATCTGTTTTAAAATAAAAAATTGTAGAAATCAATAAACATATAATAATTACTAAAAAAGAGATTTTAAAACTTGTTGCTATAGAAAAACCATATTTTTGATTTAAATTGAAAATAATAACTCCAGTAATCCATTGAATAATGAAAACACCAAAAAAGTTAAACAAATTTGCAGTTGTAAGAACTTTTCCTATTATAGCCTCTTCGAATAATGTTCGGTAATGAGACATCAATATAAGTGTAAATGCTCCAAAAAATCCTAAGAGACAAAATAATATTAAAAAAAATATTTTACTATCCAAAATACTATTAAATAAAAGACTAATTAAAAATGCCATGGTTATTGAACTGAATATTATAATTAATTTTTTATTATTAATTTTTTTTTCTACATAACCATAACTAAAAGAACCAAGAGTCCAAGATAAAGCCATAAACATTAAAATTAAACTTATATTCTCAACCGTATAACTATGAACAGTAGATAAAAACTTTCCACCCCACAAAGTTAAAATGAAAGCAGCACTAGCATATCCGAACATTGACATAGGTAACATGAGTAAAAAATTTCTATTTAATAATATTTTTTTAAAAGCTTTAAAATTAAAATTAGTGCTGCCTTTAGTTAGTAATTTCTTTTCCTTCGGAAATAAAAACAATAAGAAGATTAAAAAAAGTATAAAAAATGAAAAATTGTAAAAAGCTAATTGCCAACCTAAATGGCTGATTATGTAAAAGAAAGGTTTTGTGGCAAAAAATGCTCCCAATCCTCCTAATCCCATGACTATGCCAGAATATAAAGCAAAATCTTTTGCTTTTAAAATTTTTGCAAGTACAACTAAAGGCCCCATGAGACAAACACCGCAACCTATTCCTTGCAAACTTCTGGCTAAAATTAATAAAGTATAACTATCTGCAATACCAAATAAATATGATCCTAAAAATGTTATAAACATCATCAAAATTATAATTTTGATGGGATTAAAAGCATCCAATATTATACCCAAGGGTACTTGCGTTAAGGCAAATGATAAAAAAAATACACCTCCTAACCTACCTATTTGTTCAGAATTTAAATTTAAATCTGTGGCTATATCTATAATTACAACCCCCAGTGAAGCTCGGCTAAATTGACTAATAAAATAAATTGAGGACAATAATATTATTATTAAACTTAATTTTTTTTGCATAGTACATACTTACCTTAAGTAAAAAAAATTCATACTTATAATTTATTTATTTGATTAAATTAATATATTAAATAGAATAAAGAATGCTTAAATTTCTTTTAAAACTAAGTAGGTTTATAGAAAATGTTGTTACATTCTTTGGTAAGTTTGGAGCTTGGTTAGCTATTCCATTAATTACAATTATCGTATTTGATATAATTACAAGAAGATTTTTTGTGTTGGGGTCAACAAAACTTCAAGAAATGGAGTGGCACCTTCATACATCATTATTTTTGTTGGTTTTAGGGTATGCTTATTTAAAAGATGCTCACGTTAGAATTGAAATAGTAAGAGAAAAATATTCAGTAAAAGTTAAAGCAATTCTTGAAACATTGGGAATAATCGTATTTTTAATACCTTATACAATATTAGTTATTTATTTTGGTATTGATTTTGTTCAAAGATCTTTTAGCATGAATGAAGTTTCTTCTGCTTTAACTGGATTATCTCATAGGTGGATAATAAAATCATTTATTCCAATAGGAATGCTTCTTCTACTTTTAGCAAGTTTTTCATTATTGTTAAAAAATCTTATCTACATTTATGGAGTATTTACTGGTAAAAAAGAGTATTTAATTAATGATTACATAAATAAAAAATATATCTCGAAAAACAATTAATATGGATATTGTAACATTATTACCTGTTCTTATGTTTCTTGCGTTAGCACTGCTGCTATTTAGCGGTTTTCCGGTTGCATTTATACTTGGCGGTGTGGGTTTGATGTTTGGATTCATTGGCGTTTCATATGAAGTTTTCAACTTCATTGAATTTTTTAACATACTATCACGAATTTGGGGAGGCGTTTGTGAAAACTTAATATTAGTAGCAATTCCTATGTTTATATTTATGGGAACTATGTTAGAGAAATCTGGTGTTGCAAAAGACTTATTATATGCTTTACAGATTTTACTAAGATCAGTTCCTGGAGGTTTAGCTTTGTCCGTTACTATAATGGGAACTATTATGGCAGCAACTACTGGAATAATAGGAGCGTCAGTCGTGATGATGACACTATTAGCTTTACCAGTAATGTTGGAAAGAAAATATGATAAATCTCTCGCAACCGGTACTATTGCAGCATCTGGAACTTTAGGTATTTTAATACCTCCTTCCATAATGTTAGTAATTATGGCAGATTTATTAGCTATATCTGTAGGTACTCTATTCGTAGCTTCTGTTATTCCAGGATTATTATTAGCCTCATTATATTTTCTTTATTTATTTTTTAGAACAAGATTGAATCCTAAATTAGCACCCTCCTTGCCTAAAAATATTGGTCCGAGTACTAAAAAGGAAAAAGCTCTTCTTATTTTAAAATCTTTTATCCCACCTATTGCTCTAATATTTTTAGTATTAGGATCAATATTTGCTGGATATGCAACACCTACTGAGGCTGCTGGTGTAGGAGCTTTGGGATCAATAATATTAGCAATATTAAATAGAAGATTAAGTTTTAATGTTCTCAGAGATGTAACTGAGAGGTCTGCTTTAACCGGGGCCATGATTTTTGGTATTTTTGTAGGAGCTACTGCCTTTTCTTATGTTTTTAGGTCACTAGGAGGAGATGATCTTATTCATCATTTCGTAAATGAAATGGGTTTTGGTTCATGGGGAATATTATTTGTAATGATGGGACTAGTTTTTTTATTAGGGTTTTTTTTCGACTGGGTGGAAATAACTTTAATTGTTTTGCCCTTGTTTGCTCCTATAATGCAAAATTTAGATTTTGGCGATCATCTACCAAGTCAAATGATTGTTCCTTGGATTGCAGTTTTATTGGCGGTTAATTTGCAAACTTCTTTTTTAACCCCGCCATTTGGTTTTGCATTATTTTATATGAAAGGAGTATCTCCTCCAGAAGTAAAAATACAAACTATCTATAAAGGGATCATACCATTTGTATTATTACAATTGTTAGGATTAATTTTAGTTATTCAATTTCCGGATATAGCATTATGGTTGCCAGGATTAATTTTAGATTAATAGTATTTTTTTTAGTTTTTTTTAAGTTTCAAGATACTTTAAGTAGTCAGGATAAAATGAAAGATATAAATATTAACATTAGTCAAGCAATTGAAAGTTATAAATCAAATAAACTTAAAATAATAGACATTAGAACTTTAAAAGAGTGGAAAATGACTGGTATTATTCCTAACTCCTATTTAATAAATATGCATGAAGAAGATTTTTCTGAAAATTTAAATTTTGTAGAAGAAACGGAAAAAGTACTTGATAAAAATAAAGAATTTGATATTGCCTTTATATGTGCCTCCGGTGCTAGATCAGAGATTGCAGCAAATTATTTTATAGAAAAAAACTATAAAAATATTTTTCATATACCCGAGGGTATATTAGGAAAAAACAAAGATGGTTGGCTATTTCTAGGCTATCCAATAGAAAGTTATATTGATAAATAGGTATATAAATTGAAGTTTAGTGGTTCTTATGAATTAAATGCTAATAAAAAAACAGTTTGGGAAAATTTAAATAGTACCGATGTTTTGAAAAAATGTATAGACGGTTGCGAAGAATTTTCTGCTATAGGTGACAATAAGTTTGCTGCTAAAATATTTGTTAAGTTAGGACCTGTAAATGCATCTTTTAGAAGTACTATTGAAATAAATAATATCATAGAAGAAGTAAGTTATGAAATAGAAGCAAAAGGAAATGCTGGTCAATTAGGAAATGCATCAGGAAAAATTAAAGTGTTTTTAAAAGAATTAGATGATACAACAGTTCTTAATTATAATGCAGATACCAGAATAAATGGTAGAATAGCACAATTAGGATCTAGACTAATAGACGGAAGTGTTAAAAAAAATACAGATTTGTTTTTTCAAAATTTTAGAGAAATTTTAAATAAAAACTCTAGACTAGAAACAAATTATAAAATAAATAATAATATTATTGGAAGATTAAAAGCTTTAGTTTTTTTAATTTTTTTGTTTTTGTCTATTTTATTTATAGGATTATATGTCAGATAAAATTTCCATAGTTATTAATATAAATAACAAGAATGTAAAACTAAACATTGAACCCAGACTTCTGTTAGTTGACCTTTTAAGGAATAGTCTTGAATTAAAAGGTACCCATATTGGATGTGATACATCACAGTGTGGTTCCTGTATGGTTTTAATGAATGAAAAATGTGTTAAATCTTGCTCCATACTCGCTATTCAATGTGATAAAAAATCAATAAAGACTATTGAAAGTATTGGTAAAGAAAATAATTTAAGTAATGTACAAAAGGCATTTAAAGAAAATCATGGTCTTCAATGCGGCTTTTGTACACCAGGGTTTATAATGACTGCAATTGAGTGTAAAAAAAATAATATATCAACAGAAAAAGAAATAAGAGATTTCTTAGATGGAAACTTTTGCAGATGCACAGGATATCAAAATATAGTAAAATCTATTTCTTATTTCTTAAAAATGTCTTGAAATATATTTCATGTATAAATTTAGATATCATAAACCATCATCCTTAAAAGAAAGTATAAGCTTATTTAAAGAGAAAGAATTTCCAAAATATTTATCTGGAGGAATGACACTAATACCCTCTATGAAACAATTATTATCTTCACCTACCGATCTGATTGATATTCAAAATATTGAAGAATTAAAAGGAATTCATAAGACAGAAAATACTATTATTGTAGGAGCCTTAACTACACATAATGAAGTTGCAAATTCATCTATAATCAAAAAAAATATTAGAGGTTTATCTTATCTTGCATCTAAAATTGCTGATAATGCTGTAAGAAACTGTGGAACTATAGGCGGATCAATATGTAATGCTGATCCGGCGGCAGATTACCCAGCTGCCCTTCTTTCTCTTAATGCTATAGTTACTACTAATATTAGAGAAATATCAGCGAAAGATTTTTTTGTTGATATGTTTGAAACTAAACTAGAGAGTTACGAAATTGTAAAGTCAGTTACTTTTCCTATAAAGCCTAAGTCTTATTACTTAAAAATTTCTAGTCAAGCCTCTAAATATGCAATAGTAGGTATGTTTGGTAGTTTTGACAAAGATAAAGCTTCAATATCAATAACTGGTGCTGCAAATAAGGTATTTTATTTACAAGATGTTAACAATCAGTCTCCAGATAAACTAAAAGATTACGACTTTCAGAAACTAGATTTGAGTGAAATAAATATAAACTCAGATATTCATGCAAGTGCAGAGTATAGATCTTCAATTATTAAAAATATGCTACCTAAATTAATAAATAATGTGCTTAAAGATGAATGAAAAAGAAATATATACAAAAATATTAGAATGGCTAAATAATAAAAAAGAAGTTGCAATTGCAAATGTAATAGAAACTTGGGGCTCTAGTCCTAGACCAGTAGGAAGTATAATGGCAATTAATAGTGATCATGAGGTCATTGGCTCAGTTTCTGGTGGTTGTGTTGAGAGTTTTGTTTTTGCTAAAGCCTTAGAGGTAATTAAAAATAATAATATTGAAACTCTTGAATTTGGCGTCGCTAATAGTAAAGCTTGGGAAGTAGGTTTAACATGTGGCGGAAAAATAAAAGTTTTTTTAGAAAAGGTCTCTAACCAAGATTTTGATTTTATAAAAAAAATAAATGATGTATATGCCAAAAACGAAATTATGGTAATAGCAACTAGACTAAATGATGGTAAAAGAGATATTATTGATAAAGCTAATAAAAGCTCATCAAAAAATAGATTTAAAATAAATTTAAATACTGTTAAATCAGGCATAATATTATTTGAAGATCAAGAGTGGTTTCTAAAAGTTTTTCAAAGTAATGCAAAGATAATTATTATTGGTGCGGTACATATCGCTGAACCATTAATTAATTTTGCAAATCATTTGGCTTATGAAGTTTTTCTTATTGATCCTAGAAGTAATTTTAACGAAAAAAAGTTTAAACGTATAAAAATATTTAAAGAATGGCCAGATGAGGCATTAAAAAAAATTATCATAGATCAAAAAACAGCCATAGTAACTCTTACCCATGACCCTAAATTAGACGATCCTGCTTTAGAATATTCACTAAAAACAGATGCTTTCTACATTGGTTGTTTGGGCTCAAAAAAAACACATGATAGCAGAATATTAAGACTTAAGAATAAAGGAATTAATGAAGATGAATTAAAAAAGTTAAATGGTCCTGTAGGAATTAGTATAAGTGCAAAAACACCTTCAGAAATTGCGATTTCTATAATTTCTCAAATAATTTTATTTAAAAACACTATTAATGCTTAAATTAATCCTAGTAAATAAAAGTTATAAAAGAATATTAGCTCACAGCATAGAAATCAAAGGTATTAAACTTAAAAAAGGAAAAGTTATAAATAAAAGTGATATTAAATTATTAAATGATATTGGAAAAAAGGAAGTATATGTTTTTGAAAAAAATTCACAGCACATTGATGAAAATAAAGCATCCGTTTATATATCAAATCTAATAATAGGTAAAAATATAATAATCAACAGACCAGTTAATGGAAGGGCAGATTTATTTTCTAAAATAAATGGTCTTCTAGATTATGATAAGACATTACTCTTTAGGTTAAATTTTTCTAATGATGACTTAGCAGTGGCTATGTTAAAACCATTAAAGGTAGTTAAAAAAAACCAATTAATTGGTAATGTAAAAATTTTACCTTATGCTATAACACAAAAAAGTTTAAGGAAAACACTAAATATAAAAAAGTATTCTAATTTAATAAATGTCAAAAAAGCTAAAAATAAAAATATTGTATTAGTATTATCATCAGATGAAGAAAATTTAAAAATCAATAATAAAATAATTGATTCAGTTAATACTAGATTATTAAACTTTAATTTAAAACTCAAACAAACTTTATATTGCAAACATAATGAAAATGATATTAAAAATATTCTTCTATCTAAGAATATAAGTAATAGTAATATAATACTATTATATGGCAGTACATCTATTGTTGATAAAAATGATATTATCCCTAGAGCATTAAAAAAAGCTAAAGGTAAAGTAATTGCTTACGGGGCTCCAACTGATCCTGGTAATCTGTTGATGTACGGAACTCTAAAGAATAAAAAAATAATAGGGGTTCCAGGGTGCGCCAAATCAATTATAAGAAACGGTTTTGATCTAATTTTAGAAAGAATATGTTTTGATTCTAGTATTAATAAGAGAGTTATTGCTGAACTTTCGTGCGGCGGCCTATTCAAGAAAATAATCAGAAAAATATAATATGGATATTAAAATTACATGTTTAGTACTTGCTGCTGGTCTTTCCTCAAGAATGACTATTGGAAATAAATTATTACTAAAAATAAAAAATATTACAGTTATAGAAAATACTATTAAAAATTTATATAAATCCAATATTGATGATTTTTTAATAGTATTAGGACATCAGAGTAATTTATTATCTAAAGCATTAAAAAATTTTAAGCTTTCATTAATCATAAATGATTCTTATAAAGAAGGCATATCATCTTCAATAAAAAAAGGAATTAGTAAGATTGACGATAAAAGTAACGGTGTAATGATTTGTCTGGCTGATATGCCAAAAATTACATCAAAAACTTATAACATTTTAATAGATAAGTTCAAATATTTTTATGATATTTCTACCCCTTTGATAATTTTACCTGAATATAACGGTAAAACTGGAAATCCTGTAATTCTTAGTAACCATTTTTTTTCAGAACTAAAAAAAATATCTGGAGATATAGGAGCTAAGTTTTTAATTAAAAAAAATAAAAAATATATAAAAAAAGTAATATTATCTGAGAAGTATATTTTAGAAGACATTGATACTTTAGAAAAATATAAAGAATTGATAAAAGATGAAAAATAATTCTATTAAAATAATATTATGGGACTATGGAGGTGTTTTAACAGAAAGTCCAATAAAAAGCTTTCAAAAGTTTGAAAAAGATAATAACTATGTTTTAAATACTATTGTTAAAATTAATTCTAATAATAAATATGAAAATGCATGGGCAAGACTAGAAAAAAATGAAATATCTACTGAAGAATTTTTTGTATTATTCAAAGAAGAAGCTAAAAAATTTGGCATTAAAAATATGAATACTAAAAAACTACTTAGATGTCTTGACGTAAAGCCAAACATTAAAATGATCCAATTATTACAAAATATCTCAAAATTTTATGAATGTGTATGCTTAACTAATAACTTTATAAATATAGAGTTTACAAATTTTCAATATATTAAGAGTCACTTTAGTTTAATTTTTGAATCTAGCAAGTTAGGCATCCGTAAACCAGAGAAAAAAATATATAAACATGTTTTAAATACATTAAAAGTTAAAGCAGAAGAAATCTTATTTATAGATGATTTAGGTATAAATTTAAAACCAGCAAAAGAGTTGGGTTTTCAAACTTATAAATTTATTGATACAGATATGACTATCAAGTATATTAAGCAATTATTGGATATTTAAAGTGGATAATTTAATTTTTAAAAATATAAATATTAGAGCTGTAAACGTACCTTTAGAAAAACCAATCATTGCTCATTTGGGAACTTTTGAAAGTTGGCCTTATTTATGTATAGATATCCATACCAATTCTGAATTAATAGGAAGAAGCTACATAGGGCCTTATTTAGTTAATCAGTTAGGCACGATATCAAAATGTATAGAAGCCTTATCAAAATTATTTTTAAATAAAAAAATAAAACCATTTGATTTTTTTAAAGAGGGTTTTAATAAAACAGCCCTTTTAGGTTATCAAGGTATCGGTCTTTATGCGTTAGCAGCTTTAGACATTGCCTTTTGGGATGTATATGCAAAAGCAGCAAAATTACCTTTAGCCGTTCTTCTAGGCTCTGATTTAAAAGCTTTAGATACTTATAACTCTAGAGGACTTTGGCTCATACCTCTAGATAAAATTGATAAAGAAATTTATGACCTTTTAGATAATGGCTCCTTTGATGCCTTAAAGGTAAGAATAGGAAGAGATAAAATTAAAGATGATATTAATGTAATTGAGAAAATAAAAAAAATAGGCGGAGAAAATATCACTATTATGTCTGATTTTAATTGTTGCTATGAGTATGATACTGCTTTAAAACGTATGCTGGCTCTAGATGATATAGGATTATATTGGTTTGAAGAGCCAATAAATTTTAGAAACTTTGATGACTGTTCTAAACTTTCCGCTAAGATAAAGACACCTATTTGTATAGGAGAAAATTTTCATGGCCCTCATGATTTAATAAAATCAATTGATGCAAGTGCTTGTACTTATATAATGCCTGATCTTATGAGAATAGGAGGAATTAGTGGCTGGTTAAAGGCAGCAAGTATAGCAGAAGCCTATAATTTAAAATTTTCTACACACCTGTATCCTGAAGTATCAGCTCATTTAATGAATTTAACGCCAACTGCTCATTGGCTTGAATGGGTAGATTGGGCAAATCCAATCTTAGAAGATACAGGTTTTAGAGTAGAAAGTGGAAAATACTATATTCCCGAAATTCCTGGTACAGGTATTGAATGGAATGAGTCTAATATTGAAAAGTATAAAGTTAATGTATAATTAGGTGCAATAAAATACTATTTTTGTAAATGCTTTAATAGACTATAAATATGCTTTTCAAGTTGTAATTTTGAAAACTTTGGCATTTCTTTCTGAAGCCAGTAATGAATATGTTTGTTTAATATAATTGAAAGTTTGATAATTAGCTCTTTTCTATTTTTTAAATATTCATCACTTTTATTCTTTTTATTTAGGCTAAATGGATTTTTAGGAATTCTTCTAATATTGCTTATTCCTAATCTATCCTTAGAAGAATTTTTTATTTTAGAAACATGAACCTCTTCAGTATTATTATGCTTGTCATCTAAATTAAACTTTTCAATTAGGTCATCTTTTTTTTTATTTAACGCCATTTCATCGGCTTTTTGCAAAAGATTTCTAAATGACTCAGCTATTTCTGATTTATCTCTATTTATGCTCATAATAAATTTTCATCTTTTGTTAAGTTGATTATTCTTGCTTTATATTCCTTTGCATTTATTTGACCATTTTTATAAGAATTTTTCAATTTGATTAATAACTTTTCTTTTTTTAATAGTTTATTTTTTTCTTCATTATTACTAATTGGTTTTATAAATATAAAAAAAGAAGCTAGTATTGATAAAAATAGAACACATACAAAAATTAAAAATAAATATTCGTAATTATTTAAAATACTAAATTTGTCTATTATAAATTTTAAATATATATTATTCATTGCTAATATTTCAAAAACTAATAAAGTAATTTTATGTTAATTTTAAAAAATGTAAATTTTTATATCTTTATATCGTTAACTCTTTATATTTTAACTTTTTCATTATCACATAGTAATGAAACCTACGGAAATAGTTTTCAATTAATCAAAGAGCAATACTTAGGTAAAACCGAAAAATTTTTAGATAACTCAAAAATAAAAATTATTATTCAGGATGAGGTAGAGGAATCTCATGAGGTTTCAATGGTAGTAAAAATACCTAAAACGCTAAAATATACAAATAAAATTCTAATACTTGTTGATAATAATCCTATTCAATTAGTAACTAAAATTTTTCCTCAAAAACCTCTTAAGTCTGTTGGATTTAATATAAGAATGGAACAAGACTCTTATGTAAGAGCTGCTATATTAGATGAAAAAAATATATGGAATATTTCCTCTAAAAAAGTAATAGTTAAATCACCAGGTGGTTGCTCTTTGCCAGCGTGCGATCCTACAAAGGAGATATGTGAACCTAATGTATTAGGTAAAATCGTGATGCATAAGTATAAAAGATCTTCTGGAGACTGGAGATTAAAGTTTAAAATAAATCATCCAATGGATACAGGGTTAGTAACTGATCCTAGTTCTGGAAAAATTATACCCGAATATTATGTAGATTGGCTTTTTTTCGAAAACGACAAGGAAGAATTAGCCAAAGCCCAAACCTACGGAGCTTTATCCGCAAATCCAACTTTTATACTAGATTTTTATGATGACTTTTTAGAACCAACTGTTAAAGCCACCGATACAAAGGGTAAAGATTACTCATTATAAATTTCTTCAATCTAAAATAATGAAAAGCATAAATAATAAAGTTGTAATAGTTACTGGAGCGAGTAAAGGTTTAGGAGCAGAAATATGTTTAAAGTTAGCAAAAGAAAAATATAAAATTGCAATAGTTTATAAATCCTCAATAAATGAAGCAAAAAAAATTTTGTTGGAATGTCAGAAATTTAGTGAAGCATTATTAATTAAAGCAGATGTATCCAAACAAAAATCATGCGAAAGAATTGTTAGTCTAACAAAAAAAAAATTTGGTAATATTAATGTTCTTATCAATAATGCAGGTAAAACTAAATTTGTAAAGTTTTCAAAATTATATGAATTAAGTGAAATGGACTTTTTAGACATATATAAAACTAATGTAATAAGTGCTTTTTTAATGAGCAGAGCTTGCTATAAATCAATGCTAAAAACCTCCTTCCCAAAGATCATCAATATATCTTCAGTAGCTAGTTTAGGATTAGGTAGTTCAATAGCCTATGCATGTTCTAAAGGAGCGCTAAATACATTAAGTTTATCACTAGCTAGAACATTTTCTCCAAAAATAACTGTAAACACAATCAGTCCTGGTTATATAAAAACTTCATGGCATGGATCAAAAAAAGAAGTATCAAAAAAAGCCAAAATATATGAAAAACAAGTAATGTTGAAACGATCAGCAAGTGCGGAAGAAGTAGCCAAAACTGTAATGTGGTACGTTAAAAGTCCTCATTTGATTACTGGTGAGAATATTTTTGTTGATGGTGGGCTACACCTTAATTCATAATAATTTGTTATGTAGCTTGAGTAGTTTTCATCTCTTTATCAACTATATCTTTTTCTATTTGTTGACCTTCTATATCTTCAGGTGGATCTATAATAGGAAATCTATATTGTGACTTTTTATCTATACTTCTAATTATTTCTTGCACACTTTTATTTGATTGAGCATAAACTTTCATATATGGTCTCAATTCTTGAAATAAGCAATAACCTCTTAAAAGAGACATAGCACCTTTACTCATATAGATAGTGAGAATTACCCATGAAGCTAAAAATAACCACCAAGCTATTGATCCTAATAATAAAAATGTAGCTATCATTAGTAGTAAAGGACTATAAAGTCTGTGATGATAAAACCAAACAAATGGCAACAAAGATGCAAGTAATGAATTTTCTTGAAGTTCTAGTATATCATAAAAATTTTTTTTTCCTTTATATATTTCAAATTCTCTATAGTCTTTATAATCCTTTATGGTTTTCAGGTATTCTTCTGATGTTTTCAATAATTCATCAACTTCTTCGCTTCCAACTTCTAATAATTTAATACCTAAAGGTCCTTCTGCTTTAACATTAAAAAAAACCTCTTTTCTGAAAACTGTAATTATTTTTGATTTTTCTAGTTTCAAATGCTGATTTAATATTTTTTGTGTTCCTCTAAATATTTTTCCATTGACACCTACAATTATGTCATCTTTTCTCAACATTAAACTAAGGGCATGTGAACCCCTTTTTAACTCATCAATTTTTAAAAAATTTAATTGATTAATTTCTTCTTCTTTAGTGTTATTTATATTACGTTGGTTATCTTCCATAATGCACTAAGGATATTTTATAACAGAATTATTTTTAAAAGATTTGGCTAACTCACTGCTTTGAGTTGCTAAACTGTTTACTGCTTTAGCTAAATCATTAAAATTTTTATTCATTTTCTTTTGATTAGAGGATATTTGTTCTAGAACACCTTTGTTAGTAGATTTTTTAGCTAAGTCAACCATTTGTTTAGTAGAACTTTTTTGGGTTTTTCTCAGGTCATTAACAATTTTTTTCAATTCATTTATGTTTTTATCATTTGCAGTTTTTACTGAAGCTGAAAAGTTATTTGTTAACTTAGATAATTCTTCAGCAAACAAGTTATTAGTATTAGTTACATTTTTATCTAAATTATTTATACTTTCTATTAAAGCATTATTTGTTTCTAAAATTCTTGCCTGCTCATCTATGCCTGTTTCTAATTTTTCTAATGCAACTTTAACTCCGTCAACGTTTTCAGCAAAAACTACCAATGCTTCTCTACTTGTATTGGTCATAGACGTCAATTCATTCATAGTTCTTGAATATATTAGAGCCGTAAGACTTAGTCCAATTACAGCTGCTAAAATTGAAACACCAAAAATTATTGTTGTAAATTTATGAATTTGCTTCACAGATGCCTCCAGTTTTTTGTTTTCAGACTTAATTTTATTATATTCTGATGTAATATCAGTAGCTGCATCAGCAGCATCTAATGCTATTTTTATGCTTTCTTGTACTTCATTTGCAGAATTCATTTTATATCCTATTATAACCTTTAATTATTTTTTTATAAGCACATTTTATGCCAGAAGCATCAAAAACTACTTTTGAAGGCAATTTTCTAGAAATAAATCCATAAGCTTTACAACCATAAGGTTTACTTTGTTTATAAGTAACATAAAAATATTTACATCCATAACAGTTTAATGAATTATTCATTATCTTTTACTTTTAATTTTATTAACTAATTTTGCTATTTGATTCCTAAATACGGCAGTAAAAGATAAAGAACCACAAATAAAAATTATAATAGCCATAATCTTTTGATTATCCCATTTTTCTATAGCAGTTGTAAAACAAATAAAGGAAGAATACAAAAAAGCGAAATTCATTATATAATCACTTAATTTCTTTATGTTACTTTGATTTTTTTTCATTAGTAGTACCATCCTCATTAAAAATTAGTTCATTAGGTAATTCTATATCAGGTTCAATGATATCTTCACCTTTATTTACTTTGTATATATACGCTAATGCTATAGCCACAGCTGTGTATAACTTATCTGAAATTTCTTGACCTATTTCAGATGTAAAGAATAGCGCTCTAGCTAATAACTTATGCCTATATATAAATATATCTACTTCTTCTCCTTTCTCTATAATTTTTTCTGCAATCTTACCTCTTCCCATTGCTAAAACTTTTGGAGCACCTACTTCTCCAACATCATATTTAAGCGCTACTGCAAAATGAGTTGGATTTACTATAATTGCAGAAGCATCACTTACATTTTCTAGGGATTCTGCCTGTTTTACAGCTTTTTTAACAGTTTCATATTGCAATCTTCTAATTTTGGCCTTGACTTCTGGAGATCCTTCAGTTTCTTTTGATTCATCTTTTAAATCTTGTCTGTTCATTCTTAAAGATTTTATAAAACTATATTTTTGCCAAGACCAATCTAGAATACCTATTAATAATAATACAATTATTAGAAAAATAATAAGTAAAGGGAAAAAAGAAGCAGCTGTTTCTACTGCATGTTCAAAAGTTTCTGTAGATAGCTGTATAAGCTTGGATGTTTCATTATATAAAAAAAAAGCACCCACACCAAATAAAAGTATAACTTTCAGAATGCTTTTTGATAATTCTACTAAACCTTTTACACTAAATGTTCTCTTCATCCATTCTATTGGATTAAATTTACTATTTTTCCATGAAACAGCTTTAAAACTGAATGTAATTCCTCCTACAAATAATTGGGTCAATGCTGTAATTACTAAACCTGGTATGCCAATAATCACAATAAAAATTAAAGTTTTATAACTAGCATCCTTCAAAGCAGCAACTGGTGAGATACCATATTTAACTGTTTCCAGCAAAAAAAATAAATTTTTCCAGCTATTAAGTATTTGCGCATAATTGCTTGCTAGAAAATAAAACAATGCTAACATCAAAACAATAGAAGAAAGAACATACATTTCTTTTGATGTTACAGTTTTCCCCTCTTCCCGTGCCTTGTCTAGTTTTCTCTGAGTTGGCTTCTCTGTTCTTTCTTGCGAATTGTTATTCTGATTATCTGCCATTACATTAATCCTTCAATTAATCTGTGTATGAAATCTACTGATACATTTGTAAGGTTTGAAAAATTTCCTCCAATAGTAACTGAACATACATATAACAAAAAGAATGCAAATATCATTGTTATTGGAAAACCAAAAGAAAATAAATTTAAAGTTGGTGCGGATCTCGTCACTATTCCTATTACTACATTCAATAATGTTAAACCTACTACTATTGGTAACATAATCAAAGCACCAAACTTAAACATTAAACCACCTGCGTCAATACCTAATTTAATCATACTGATATTAATACTAGTTGCACCGATTGGAAGAACTTTGTAACTTTCTAAAATAATTGATAATGCTAAAAGGTGTCCATTTAGTGATAAAAAAACTACAATCATAAATAAAGATAATATTTGACTTAATACAGGAGTTTGTGCTCCTGACTCTGGGTCTATTAAGCCTGCGAAACTCAAACCAGTGGTTGCAGCTATTTTTTCACCAGCTAAACTTGCAGAAGAAAATAAAATGGTTAAAAGAATACCACTAGTTAATCCTATTAATAATTCTACTAAAATAACAGAGAATAATAAGAAACCCGCTAATAGTTCTATATTTGGCATGTCAACCTTATTAAAAATAATAAAACTTATTGCAAAAGAAATTATTATTCTCACTTGTAAAGGAATAATTCTATAACCAAATAAGGGAGATGCTAAAAAAAAGCTTCCTACTCTTATAGAAGCGAGCGCTAATGCTCCAATAATAGAAACTAAATTTGATAATTCTAAACCAGGTAAATTTTGACTAAAGTTATCTACCATATCCATTTTAATTTAGTGTCGCCACTCTCTCAAAAATAAACATAAAATATTCTGTCAAACCTAATATTAAGTAATTTGAAAACACAGCTATAGTCAAAATAACTATAATTACTTTTGGAACAAAGCTAAGAGTCATTTCATTAATTGAAGTAGCGGCTTGTATAATTCCTATAACGAGTCCTATTATCAAGGCAACTAATAATACAGGACCAGCTAATTTTAAAACCTGCCAAAAAGCTAGGCTTAACATTTCTATATTATTTTCAAATCCCATACTAATTACTACTGAATTATATAAGTGCTTACTAAAGAACCTACTGTCATACTCCAACCGTCGACTAAAACAAATAATAAAATTTTAAATGGTAAAGCTATCAACATGGGTGAAAGCATCATCATTCCCAATGACATTAAAACTGAAGCAACTACCATATCAATCACTAAAAAAGGCAAAAAAAGTAAAAAACCAATTTGAAAAGCAGTTTTTAATTCAGAGGTAATAAATGCTGGTAAAGCAATGCTAAAAGGAATTTCTTCCTTACTGTAAAACGGCTCTGCTCCTGATATTTCAGCAAACATTGATAGATCGGTTTCTCTTGTGTTAGTAACCATAAAACTTTTTATTTCATTAGATGCCTTAGATAAAGCGTCAGGTGTTTGTATTTCACCATTCATATATGGAATAGCAACTAATTCATAAATATTAGTGAAAGTAGGTGCCATAATAAAAAAAGTTAAAAATAATGCTAAGGCTATTAAAACTTGATTAGGAGGTGTTTGCTGAGTTCCTAATGCTTGTCTCAATATAGACATAACTATCACTATTCTCGTAAATGATGTCATACCTAATAATAGTGAAGGTAAAATAGTTAAAGCTGACATTAATAATAATAATTGTAGTGATAAAGAATATGTAGTTCCACCATTCTCACTAGCTTCAACGTTTAAAGCCGGCAAACCTCCGAGAGTCTCTATTCCATATGTATTACTAGTAAATAACAGGGTTAAGATAAAAAGAAAGGTAAATAATAAAAAGTTTAATTTTTTATAAGAAAGAAACATTAGTTACTCTCATTAGTAATTTTTAGATCTATTTCATCTAGAGGTAAAATATTTGAAATACTACTTTTATTAGATACTACTAAAAAGTTACTTTTATTTATTTTAAACATAATAACTCTATTTCCACCCCCAAGTAACGCTGAATTAATAATATCTACAGATTTATTTCTATTTATATGTGTTTTAAAAAAATCTTTTTTTTTATTTATAAAGAAAGCTAGGAATACTAGTGTACCTAAAAATGTAATAATTATAATTAATGTATAAAAATCAAAAGTTTCTTGCATTTGCATCTCCTATTAAGTTAAGATGCAAAAATCTTGCCAAATAAAAATCAGCTAAAAATGTGAGGTTTTGAATTAAAAAATATACGAATGTCAGATATTTGACTTATAGATTTTGTACTCTTTCTTTAGGGTCCACAACCTCAGTAAATCTAATACCAAAACGCTCGCCTATCATTACAACTTCTCCTTTTGCGATTTTAGTACCATTAGCTAAAATATCCAGAGGGTCTCCTGCTAGTCTTTCTAACTCAATAACTGATCCCTCATTAATCCTAAGCAATTCTCTTAGTTTTATCTCAGCTCCTCCAACTTCTACTGTAAGTTTAACATCAATATTTTCTAAAACTCTGAGGTTTTCTAGACCACTTCTTTCTATTTTTTCAGAATTATCAGTGTTTACATCATCAACTTTATTAGTCTCTTCTAACTTATTTTCTTCTTCTACTGTCTCTTTGTTTTTTTCCTCGGCCATATTATCCTCTCTTTAATTTAAATTCTCTTCTTAATATTAACTGCTGCATTTCCTTTGTATTCGCCTAAATCTCCATTAAACATTTTAATATCTTCTACATAAACATCAATTTTATCAGAAATAGGAATTTGAATAGTATCACCTACATTAACTCTTAATAATTTAGCCATATTAACCATAGGTTGACTTAAAGTTGCTTTCAAATCTAGTGGTATTTCTAAAATTGCACTTTCTAATTTATCTTTCCAGGATACGTCATCCTCAATTATATCAGATTGAACTCTAGACCTTAATAATGATGCTATTGGCTTTAAGGTTTGCAAAGGATAAAGAACATCAAAGTTAGCAGCATCTACTCCAGGAAGTTGAACTACAAAAGAACATATAATTACTAAGTCGCTAGCATCTACAAAATTAGTAAATTGCGGATTCATTTCTCTTCCTAATTTCGTAAAATTTATAGGAGTTAAATCTTTCCAACTTAGCTTAAGTTGTTTCATTAGATCTATATTCACCATTTCAATTATTCTCTCTTCTGTAGCAGTAAATTCTTGTCTTGTAGTTTTTAATACCTCAATATTTCCTCCATAGTAAGCATTTGTTAAAATACTAATAAAAGCTGGAGAAAAAACTACTAACAATGAACCTCTTAACTCTTCAATTCTATAAGTAGATAAACTCATAAAACTGTCCAATGAGGATGCGTATTCATCAAATGTTTTAACTTCCGGAGGAAATGAGCTTATTCTTGGTTGCACTCTTAACATAGGTTGAAATACTGAACGAGCAAACCTAGCAAAACGATCATTAATTAACCTTAAAGCATAATAATCCCCCATTAAAGATAAGTCATCTGTACCAAAACTAAAAGGTGCAACCTCAAGATCTTTTCCTACTCCAGAATCACTTCCAACATCTCCCTTGGAAAGACCTTCCATTAATGCATTTACTTCATCTGTAGTTAATTTTCTTGAGTCAGCCATAATTGATCTTTACTGTAGTACAAAAGATGTAAAATGAATACCTTCTACTCCACCAAAACCTTCTTTATCTTCTAAAAAAATATTTAAAGCGTCTTTAATGGACTCTGCAAGAGTCTGTTTCCCTTCTCTTCCTGCAACATCATCTTGGGAAAACTCACTCATTACTCCTAAAATTATTCCTCTAAGAGCAAGTTGGTGACTTTCTACATTTACCATTACCTCTTCATCATATTGTGTTGATACCCCGACAGTTATTTGCAGGAATTTTTTCGACTCTCTTAAGTTTGTAGTAAAATTTCCTGGAAATTCATAATAAGTAGTTAGAAATTTTTCTTCAACATTTACTTTTTTAACTTTTTTCTTAGGAACACACTCTTCTTCTCCATCAGCATTTTCCGTACATTCCATTTCTACTTCACTTTCTTCCTCTTGGCTATCCTCTTCTTCTTCCTTCTTATTTTCTTGAGCTGGTTTATTTCCTTCTAATATTTCCGAAACTTCGGCAGAAGGATCAGGTTCAGAACCACCACCAAAAATTAATGCACCTATACCTAAACCAATTCCTAACAATACTAGCCCTGCAACAGCAAAAATAGCTATTTTAACTATTCCACCTTTTTTTACATTTTCATCTTTATTATCAGCCATTAGTGAACTCCATTTTAAAATTAAGCCTTAACATAAACTAATTTATTATTAATATGACTATTATCATCATCATTATTTTCTTTAGTATTAACTGAAATATCTTTATCTTTGAGTCCTTCACTTTTTTGAGAATTTTTACCAAACCCTTTATTATTGTTATTACCATTAAAATTAAAATTAGTTAAATTCATACCATGATTTTGCAACATTTTTTGTAAATTACTATTATTTTCAGTTAAACTTTGTATAGCATTTATATTATCTGAATTTATATTTATATCAACATTCTGACCAGTTATTTCTAAGGTGATTTGAATTTTACCAAGATTTTCAGGCCTAAGTTGAATTTCAAATTTATTGTTATTCATCTTTATATTATTTTCTAATATTTGAGAAAACCTTTGCTTAATATCATTAGTGCGTAAATCTAATATATTTTTTAGTCTGTCAAAATTGTCTAAGGTATTTTCTCTTGCGTGGCTAATATTTTTTTCAGTACTGTTTTTTGTATAACTATCATTGAAACTATTTTGTTCTTTAGCAGTATTTTCAGAATTAACATTATTTTTTTGTTCATTAATTACATTGCTATTTTCATTCAATCTAGTGGTATTATTGGATAAAAAATTTACTGCTTCTTTATAGCTTTTTCTATCGTTATTTATAAAGTTTTCTGGGTGAGATTTTTTTAAACTAATATTTTTTTTAGTATATTTTTTTAATTTGTAATTGAAATAATTTTGAAAAAAACTTTTTAATTTAGATTTTTTCTCATGGTTAAAAGTTATTTGTGTTTCTGATTTTATTTTATTATCTTTTATATTTTCATTACCAGATCTTAGTTTATTTAACATATTATTTTCTAAATCATTGTTTATTACATTCTTTTTAGATAATTTATCTATATTCTGATTAAATACTTTCTCTGGTTTATTTATGAAATTATTATTCAAAGAACTGTCTTTTGATAGGTTTAAGGGAATATTATTTTCTTTTAATTTTGCAGAAGAAACAAAATCTAAATGATTTTCTATATTATTTTCATTATTTTTTATATTAATATCTGAAAATAAAATGTCGGGGTTTTCAATATTTAATTTTTTTTTAAATTTTTTATTTTCTTTTTTTTCTTTTAATAAAAGCTCTTCGGTTAGCAATTCATTACCTAGTTTATTGTTAAATTTATTTTCAATGCTTTCGGTTTTATTAATAACAAAAGATTTGTCACTACCTGCTAATTTTTTATCACTAGCATTGCTTTCATTATTTTTTTTAACGTCAGTAACTTTTAAAAAATTAAAATTTGATAAACTTTCCATAGATTTCCTTATTAATTTTAAATTATTGCAATAATAATGCCATTAACTTTTTCTAAATGAAGGAGTAGCACTTAATAATCTATCTTCTTTTAGTCTTAATTCTTCCAGAAATGTATAATTTATTTTTTTTTCTATTAATTTTTTTTGCGAAATTATTAAACCTAATTTATTTTTTGCTCTTAACAACTCTTTTTTTAAAAAGAGTATTCTATTTTCACATATATCTATTTGTTCCGATATCTTCCTATCAAATTCATATTTGTACATAATCTTCATAGAGTTATTATATTTTGTTTCTGAAAAAGAGTTATGCTTTATTTTTTCAAGCTTATTTTTTAGGTTTTTAGATTTATTAATTTCATTTTTTAAAGTATTAATTTCTAGAGTAACTTTATTTAATTTTAATTAATGACTTTAGATCTTTTATAGAATCATCATAATTTGATTTAAAGTTTTGGTCTTGTTTTATAAAATCTACTAACTTAGGCCACATTTCATGTGCCTCATCTATAGCAGTATCCTGACCTTTGGTATAGCCTCCCATTAATACTAAATCCCTGCTTTCTTGATATACAGATACTAATTTTTTAAAATATTTTGCTAATTTTTTTTGATCTTCATTAACTATATCATCCATAATTCTGCTAATAGAATTTTTTATATCTATCGCTGGATAAATACCTAATTGGGATTGTTCTCTAGAAAGAATTATATGCCCGTCAAGTATAGCCCTTGCTGAATCTACAACTGGGTCATTATGATCATCAGAGTCTGCTAATACAGTATAAAAGGCTGTAATTGAACCTTCATTTGCTACTCCATTACCTGTTCTCTCGATTAAAGATGGAATCATAGAAATAACTGAAGGAGGATAACCCTTTGAAGTAGGCTGTTCACCTAAAGCTAATCCTATTTCTCTTTTTGCATGCGCAACTCTTGTGAGCGAGTCCATAATTAGAAGAACATTTTTTCCTTTAGATCTAAAATATTCTGCAATAGCGGTACATCTGTTTGCTCCCTTCATTCTCAATAATGGAGAACGATCGGCTGGTACTGCTATGATAATAATTTTATTATCTTCATCATATTTTTTTAAAGTCTCTACCATAGTTTTAACTTCTCTAGCTCGCTCTCCTACAAGTCCTACTACAACTACGTCTGCATCCGCATATTTACTCATCATTTGAAGTAGAACAGACTTTCCGACTCCACTTCCTGCAATAATTCCAATTCTTTGTCCCATTCCAATTGTCATTAAAGAATTAATACTCCTTACTCCTACATCAAATGGTTTTTCTACTTTATTTCTTTGTAAAGGATTAATTGTTTTCCCATATAGTGGCCACCTCTCACTAGTAGTCAATTCTTTTTTATTATCTAATGGATTTCCCATAGCATCTAGAACTCTTCCTAATAATTCTTTACCTACAAATACATTAACACCATCACTTATTAGTCTGACTTTAGATCCTATTCTAACATTACTATCAGATTGATGCATAGCTATTAGATTTTTACCATTTCTGAATCCTATTATTTCAGCAGTAATGCTTTGTATGTTTGGAATTTCTATTTCACAGATACTTCCAACAGTTGCAGGAAAAGGATCAGTTTCTATTATATTACCTTCAAAACTTCTAACCAATCCTGAAATTTCTAATTCTACTTTTTTATTATCTAAAATATTATCTTTTAGAATTTGTTTTACTATGCTCATTTTATTGTTTTTCTAATTTGAATTCCATTGACTTTTAGTTCAATTTCTCCGTGGTTTAAATGCTTATTTGGATTGATACTAAGTTTCTTTATCTGATCTTTTATGTTCTTATTGCTCTCAATTACTTTATAATCACTATCATTAATAAAAATTTTTATATTTCCTTCTATATTTTCTAATTGTAATAAAAGGTCTCTTATTTTTTTTAGAAACTCTTCTGGTAATTCTTCAATTATTTTACCGGTTAAATCAGAAACAATCTCGATGACTTTTTCCTCTATATTTTTTTCAAGATTTTTTAGATCAAGTTCTTCAACTTTAGAAATACTATCAACAACTTTTTTTAATTGAACAATTGCAGCATCTGATCCTTCTTTAATCTCATTTAAAGCATCTGTCTTTCCTTTTTCATAAGCTACTTTTTTTTCCTCAACTAAGATTTGTAGATGCTTTTCTTCATCAATATTTTTTTTCTCTGGTTCTTTAATATCTTTATCATTAAAATTTTCATCTATCTCTTCATTTTTATCTTCATTACTATCTTTATTTTCTAAGGTTTCTTCGTAAGTATTTTCATTTTTTTTTTCAGTAAAATTTTCTTTTTTTTCCTCATCAGAGTTTAATTGCTTTAAATTATTTTTTTTCTCTTCTTCAGTATTTATTTCTTTGTTTTTTTGATTAACCTGCTGAGCAATATCATGTAAAGTAATTTTTTTGAAACCTTCGTTTTCATTTTTTTTTACCTTTAGCTCTACTTCGTTAAACTTGCTTTTGTTACTGGCCTTTATCAAACTAGATAATTCTTCATCTGATAAAGGCTTTTTAGATACTTTTTCGGTTTCCTCAGTCTCTAACAATGATTTTTCTTTTTCAATCATATATGTATCAACTCTCTTCTTCAGATTTAGCATTTTGCTTCATCATATTTCTAAAAACACTTGAAACCCTGCCTGCTTCATCACCAACTATCATTCTGATTATAGCAACTTTATCATCATAAGTATTAGCAGTATCCAGCATATCAGCAGATATAGCAGACTTTTTAGGTTTTAGTTTAGCCTTAATATCTTCTAATGATTCTCCTTCAGCAACCTCTATCTTATCTTCTTGTTCCTCATCATCTTCATCCTGAGCAAGAGATACTGCTGGCCCTCCAGCTACTGCACCAGTTGGTACTAGAATTCTACTTAACAATGGTCTTAAAGCACCAAATGTTACAATTGCTAAAATTAATATAGTGAATAATTTACCTAATAACTCCCTTATAGCTGAATTTTCATACCATGGTACTTCAATTACTTCTAGGTCTTCGACAAATTCTCCTGATGAAATAGTAATAGAGTCGCCTCTATTTTCTCTAAAACCAATAGCATCTCTGACTAAAGCCTCTAAGTTTGCCTTTTCTTCATCACTTACTTTCTGAACTACTTGTTCTCCTAACTCATTAGTAACTAATTTATCTCTAATAAGTATAGCCGCAACAATTCTTTTTATAGTTCCAGTTGGATTAGTAGTAGTACTTACTCTTTTACTAACTTCATAGTTTTTTATGCTGCTAGAACTCTGCGACTTTATATTAGGTTGAGCCTGAGTAGGAACAGGATTTTCAGTTGCAAGCTCAGCTGCTAAAGGAGGAGTATTTGCTACGGCTCCTGGTATTCCTTGAGCTTGTGGTTCACTAGTGATATCTTGAGTTGCCTGTTCACTTCTCAGTGCTGATGCCTCTGGGTCTACTACCTCTTCAGTAATATTTTGTGTAGTAAAATCTACATCTACATTAACCTGGGCTGTAATATTTCCTGCTCCAAGTATTGGCGTTAATAAAGATAAAACTCTTTGTCTGTAAATTTGTTCAAGTTTCATAGTATATTCTAATTGTCTATTGGACATTGCAGAGTTAATATCATCTGACGGTTTTGACAATAAATTACCATGTTGATCTACAACAGTAACATTTTCTGAAGGTAAATTTGGAACAGAAGAAGAAACTAGGTGAACTATAGCCCTTATTTGACTTTCTCCCAGGCTTCTTCCAGCTCCAAGCTTTACAAAAACTGATGCAGTAGGTTTTCCTCTTTCTCTTACAAAAACGGATTTATCAGGTATGGCTAAATGAACTCTAGCACCCAAAATTCCAGATATCTCATTTATTGATCTAGCTAACTCATTTTCTAATCCATTTCTAATCTTTACAGCTTCTACTGATCTACTTGTTCCCATAGGCATGTTATCTAGAGAGTCATAGCCATTAGGCAAAGACTCTGGAAGTCCCTCAGCTGCTAATAACATTTTAGATTGATAATAATCTGTGCTAGGAACTAAAACTTCTCCCGTTGCTGAATCTAGAGAAACATTAATACCATTTTGTCTTAGTGACTCCACTACTTTAGACTTATCCGCCTCGGATAATGAAGAAAAAAGCGTAGTTTTAGAAGGCTCTCTAAAAGAAATAAATAAAATTATTCCTATAAAGGTTACGATTAACGCTAATGCAGTAGGTAAAGCTCTTTTAGCTGCTGGCTCATTTAATATTCTTCTAATATCAGTAATAGCATTAGAGGTTTTTGTAATTAAATTAGTCTTACCCTCATTTATATTTGAAACTGTAGTATCAGCCATTTTAATTCCTTTCCTTCAAATTTTATACCGGCATGTTCATAATATCTTTGTAAGCACTCAAAACTTTATTTCTAACATTTAGTGTCAGTTGGAAACCCAGCTTGGAAATTTGTTGGTTAACTATGACTTTAGTTAAATCTTGTTCTTTACCTAGTTCATAATTTTTAGTGATCTCGGCTGCTTCATTTTGAGCCTTTGCTACGTTATTTAAAGCATCGCTTACATCTTTTATGAAATTTCCACTTAAAGATTTTGAGTCTCTAATAATATCTTGCTGACTATTAATTATTTCTTTTTGTATAGACTTAGTTTGTTCCATATTTTCTTTAACACTTTTCGAAACTAAATTTAATCCTGTAGAAGTTATTTTATTCATCTTACTCTCCTAATTTCCCATTGCTACTATCTTATCTTCTAGCTTCTGATAATTTTTATTTTTTATATTTGTGCTATCATCGACCAATATGTGATGATGATTAATATCTTCACTGTTTGATAAGACTAAAGCTCTAAGAATTACATTTTCAAGTTCTCTCACATTACCTGACCAAAAATGATTTATCAAAGCTTCTTGAGCAGCTTGATGTAAATAAGGAAAATCTTTTTTATTCTCACAATGTTTTTTTATCATAGCTACAGTTATAGGAATTATATCCTCCTCTCTTTTTGATAAATCTACAGTCCTAATAGGAAAGACATTAAGTCTATAATATAAGTCTTGTCGAAACTTGTTATTTTTTACTTCTTCTATCATATCTCTGTTTGTAGTTGCAACTATCCTAACATTGATCTCAATGTCTCTAGTTCCTCCTACTGGAGTTACCTTTCTCTCTTGCAATACTCTAAGTAGTTTTGCTTGTAAACTTAAAGGCATTTCAGATATCTCATCAAGTAACAGTGTGCCTGTATCAGCAGCTCTAAAAATACCTTTGTTGGCATTGGAAGCTCCGGTAAATGAGCCTTTCTCATGACCAAATAAAATAGCTTCTAACATATTTTCAGGTATCGCTGCACAATTAACGGCTACAAAGGGTTTTTCAGCTCTTGATGAGTTGTCATGAATATAATTCGCTACTACCTCTTTTCCAGTTCCTGTTGGACCATTTATGAATACCGTAACGTCTGTACTTGCTACTTTCTTAGCTAAATTTTTTAAACTGAGTGACTCTTTACTTCCCGTTAAAAACTTTTGATCTTCCACGCAAAAAGATAGAAAAACTTCAAGGCCATAAATATCATTTGCTGCATACGTTATTTTAACTAAAGCGTCCCCTAGCTCTTTTTTAATAGAGAAATCTTTGGATTGATTGTTTATTAGAATTACTCTTTTTATTTTAAGATTTCTTGCAATACTAATAATTTCATTATCACTTTGAACTATTTTCTCTGAAACTACTAAAGTAGATGTTTGTAAATGCTTTAAATCTTCAAAATCCTTTATTACAGATACTAGAGCTTCTCGCTCTTCTAATTTTTTTTTAATATTGTTCAGACCCTTAATTTCTTGCTCTAAAATACTAATATGTGTCATATATTCCTCCAAATATAACTACAGACGCAAAAACTTTGCCAAATTTTCATTTAAATATATTTTTTTTTAATAAGCAATAAATAGCAAGAAAACTAAGACTTTAAAAAAGATAATGAAATTTTTTCAGATAAGTGTCATAATATTGTCATAACTATTATGAGTTATTCAAACTTTTGACAAACTATGGATATTCACAAACTGATAATTGGAAAGAGCAAAAGTGTTTTAGAATTGAAGTTACTTATAAATAAAGTGGCTAGCTCAGAAAGTACTGTATTAATTTTGGGTGAAACAGGAACAGGAAAAGAATTAGTAGCTGAAGCAATTCATAAAAATTCTGAAAGAAAAGGTCAATTTGTTCCTGTAAATTGTGCTGCTATTCCTAGTGAGCTTCTAGAAAGTGAACTTTTTGGACATGAAAAAGGTGCATTCACTGGAGCTGACAAAGCTAGAAAAGGAAGATTTGAGATGTCTTCTAATGGCACATTATTTTTAGATGAAATTGGTGATATACCGTTACCACTTCAAGCAAAATTGCTCAGAGCTCTTGAAAGTAAAAAAATACAAAAAGTAGGAGGAGGCAGAGAAATACCATTGAACTTAAGAATGGTATGTGCTACTCATCAAAATTTAGAAAAGAAAGTTAATGATGGTTCATTTAGAGCTGATTTATTCTATAGAATAAATGTATTTCCTATTAACGTCCCTACTTTGTCTGAAAGAGTAGAAGATATACCTTTACTTCTCGAACACCTTTTAAACTCTTTAAATAATAAAAGTAATTTACCAAAATTTTCTGATGATGCTATTACAGCTCTAAAAAGGCACTTATGGCCTGGTAATATTAGAGAATTGAAAAATGTCATTGAAAGAGCACATATTTTATTTTCTGGAGAAGAAATTACTAAAAAAAATGTATTTGAAAATTTACTTAGACTGAAGGTACCTGCAACTGAGGAAGAACAAAATGCTTTGTGGGATGCTACTCAAAATTTAGATATCGGGAATGAAGAAAATGATGATCTAAAAAGTACTTCGCCTCTTCCTCACCCAAAACATTATGCAGATTGGTTTGATTTTTTTGATGATATTGATCTTAGAGTTTATTTGCGTGATGTAGAAATAGTACTAATTGAGTCAGCTCTAAAAAAAGCTGAGGGGACCGTATCAAAAGCTTCGGATCTTTTAAAAATTAATAGAACTACTCTCATAGAGAAGATGAAAAAGTTGCAAATTCATAATTAAATTAGTTTAAGACGAATTTTAATCTTTTAGGCCTTTCTGTCTAATTTTAATCTATCTTTAAATGCTCTAAAGTTACTGGATAAGTGCCATATTTATTTAGTTCTTCCCAACGCCTAATCATAATGCTTCTTGAAAATAAGTAAGCGCCCGATTGTAAAAACTTTGACTTTTCTACTTGTGTTTCATTAACTATTTTCTTTTCAAAGTCTAACATATTGTCAATAAGTGATTTAATAACTTTAAGATCTTTTTTAAATTTATTCTTATCTTCATTCACATAATTAAACTTTAATCTAAGTGGATAAAATAATGTATCTAAAACTAATTTATCTCTTTCACTAAAAACTTTTCCCAGTTTACTTTTGTTAATTATACCAAAGGCTGGTTGTTCTGCACTAGTCTTATCTCCCCACCATTTTTTTCCTTGGGCTGTCATATTATATAAATTTGTCTCTTCTTTAACACCCAACCATCTACATAGTGCGGGTATAGCTTTTTTAGGCTTTTCTTTTAGGTCTTCAAATCGTAAACCTATAGCAACTTTATTGCTAAAAAGAGGATCACTAATATCTAATAGCATTGAGCAGAGCTTAGCTACTAGCGTATCATAATTATTTTCTTCAAATTCATCAAATATCCAGGATTCACAGCTAGTTACGGGATCACGAACCATCACTAACCACTTAGCATTAGGAGCATGATTAATAAAATTAAACTTAGCGTAATCACTAGCATAATGAAAATGGTAAAAAATCATATTTTTATTTGAATTATTGAGTATTTTATCGAAAATAATATGGACAAGTTTAAAAAATGTAAATTGATCTATTTGACTATAATTTGATAATAAGATACTTAGTTCTTTTTTAAATAATTTTTTATCTAAACAAAGGTGCTCATCTTTATTAATTCCTACTTGTGTCATGCCTTCTTTGACACCAATGTACTCTATATTATCATGAGCTGTACTTAATACAGGTTTTGAAACTCTCGCATCAAAAAGTACTTCATAAATATTAATAAAATTATCAATTAAGCTATCCCAACCATCTTTAGTTAAATCATCCCATATTTCTTTTGCAAAATATTGAGATAGGTAAATACTTGGTAAAGCTGATATTTGTGAATGGTTATCAATAAGACTATGTAATAGACCTGTTCCACTTCTTCCATAATGTAATAGAGAAACTACTTGTTGGGGGAGCAAAATCTCTTCTTTTTTTTCATTTTCTTTAAAGTTAGGATTACTAATTATATTTTTTTCTTCAAGAAAAATTTTATTTTGTGCTTCTTTAAAAAAATAATCTACTTCTCTTTTCCCTAAAGATAATTTAAATTCAAGAATTGCAATATTAATTTTAATTAAATCTGAATTAGTATTATTAAAGTAATCTGGAAATGAAACTTTATCTTTACAATTTAAATATCTATATATAGTTGAAGCAACATATAATTTTTTCCAACATAATACATTATTTGGATTAAGCTTAATTGCTTTTATTATATTAGTTGTTGCTGTTTCGTGCTTTCCCAATAATAGTTGAGTTGATCCGAGAAGAAAGTATGCATCTTCGTGTTTTGAATTAAGTTCTAAAACCTTCTGAAAGGCAATGATGGCATCATCAAATTTTCTTAACTTAAATAAAACATATGCTAAATTAAAATGAGCTATGCAATTATGTGGTTCCATTTCTTTGCAATATTCAAGAATAGCCCTAGAGTCCTCTAGTAATCCTAAATCTACCAATGTACTCCCTAAGTTGATATAAGCATCTAAGTAATCAGGGTTTAAATTTACTGCTTCTAAATAATGGTCTTTTGCCAAATCAAATAACCTTTGTTTTTTTAATATATTAGCTTTATTGAAATGAGCTTGTGGATAGTTTGGTTTTAATACTAAAGCTTTATCAATAGATAGTAGTGCTTTTTCAATATTATTTTGATCAAAAAAAAATAGTCCTAGCTGCATGTGTGTTTCAGCGTCCGTTGGATCTAACTCTATAGCTTTCCTGGAACAAGATAATGCTTCCATACTTTTTCCTAAAACATTATAAACTAAACTTAAAATTTTATAAGAAAATGGATCACTTGGATATTTTTCAATGAGAGATTTTGCTTTCTTATCAGCCTTATAATATTTTCGTTTATTAAAACTATCAAGTAATGTGAATTTTTCATTATCTGTGGCTTTTGATTTATTAGTATTGGACCTATGATGTAAAGTACTTAAAGCTTTTTCAGAGTTATTTATTTTTATTTGGTTTATTTTCTTTTCTAGTATTTCTAACCTATCGTCAGAAAGTCCTGCAATTTTTCCTTTTGAAATTAGTTGAGAAGCAGTGTCATCAATTTTGTTTATTAAATTATTTATATTTTTATCCATAGCAATGATAAGCAATATAAATGCCAATAATAAAATAAAGTAATTAATATTATTTAGAAAATTTTTATTTAAATTTATTAAAATAATATTAATATTTATAATAAAATAAAGATGGTAAAAAAACAAAACTTAAAAGCTAACAATCCATCTCAGCAAAAACTCAATAGCCTATTAGAGCATTATCAGAGCGGGCGATTTAATGAAGCAGAAAAGCTCGCTATACACATTACCAAAACTTTTCCTAAGCATCAATTTGCTTGGCAAGTTTTAAGCGCCGTATTAGGAGCAACAGGTAGAAAGTCTGAAGCCGTAGATGCTAATCAGACAGCAGTTGCATTATCTCCTCAAGACGCTGTTGCCCATTACAACTTAGGTACCACGCTCAAAGAACTAGGAAGATTAGACGAAGCTCAAGCAAGCTATAGGAAAGCGATAAGGTTGAAACCTAATTTTGCCTTAGCCCACAGCAACTTGGGTGTCACGCAGCAAGAACTAGGAAGATTAGACGAAGCTCTAGCAAGCTATAGCAAAGCGATAAGGTTTGAACCTAATTTTGCCTTAGCCCACATCAACTTGGGTGCCACGCTTCTATAACTGGGAAGATTAGACGAAGCTCTAGCAAGCTGTAGCAAAGCGATAGCCTTGAATCCTGACTTTCCCCTAGCTCACTACAACTTAGGTAACACGCTCAAAGAGCTAGGAAAATTAGATGAAGCTCTAGCAAGCTATAACCAAGCGATAGTGTTGCAACCTGACTTTGCCCTAGCTCACAACAACTTGGGTGCTACGCTTCAAAAACTGAGAAGATTAGACGAAGCTCTAGCAACCTTTAGCAAAACGATAGCGTTGCAACCTGATTATGCCGAAGCCCACAGCAATTTAGGTAACACGCTCAAAGACCTAGGAATATTAGACGAAGCTCTAGCAAGCTATTGCAAAGCGATAGCGTTGCAACCTGACTATGCCAAAGCTCACAACGACCTGGGTGTCACCCTACAAGAACTAGGAAGATTAGACGAAGCTCTAGCAAGCTATAAACAAGCATTAGCCTTGAAGTCCGACTTTGCCCTAGCTCACAACAACCTGGGTGTCACCCTACAAGAACTAGGAAGATTAGACGAATCTCTAGCAAGCTATAGCCGAGCGATAGCGTTGCAACCTAACTATGCCGAAGCCCATGTAAACCTAGGTATCGCTATCAAAAACTTAAGATTCAATTCAGCAAACCCCAAGCTTTATACCTCATTAACCCGACTGTTAACTGCTGGAAATTTTACGCGTCCTAAAGATGTAGCGGCTAGTATTTTAAGTCTTTTAAAGCATGATACTCAAATCAAGAATTTACTACTTGAGAAAAATTTTTCTGTGAGCCTTAACGAGGTAACTTCTATAATTGGAAGTATAAATAAATTTCCTCTTCTTCATCATCTGATGCGTGTAAGTCCTCTTCCTGAGCTTCAGTTTGAGAAACTCTTTACTGCGATACGATGTATGCTTCTCAAAAATCTGGATAAAGTAGAGGTATCTTCTGAACTCATCTATTTTTTATCAACGCTTTCCATTCATTGTTTTACTAATGAATATATTTTCATTGAAAGTGACGAAGAAACTCAATTGATTGGCGAATTAGTAGTTAAGATTTCGCAAACCCTAATGCAATCAGAGCAGCCAGAAGCCATAAAGATTTTGTGTTTAGCGTCTTATCGTCCACTTCACCAGTATGATTGGTGTCAAAAGCTAGAGTCTCTTGATAATTTAGAAGGTGTGAAGAAGAGGCTAATAGAAGAGCCATTTCTCGAGAAAATGATAGCGAAAGACATTCCTGTTTTGGAAGAAATATCCGACGATGTGTCACTTAAAGTTAGAGAGCAGTATGAAGAGAATCCCTATCCAAGATGGGTGAAACTCCACGCTCCGATAAAGGCAAAACCAATTGCTGCAGTTTGTGATGAGTTAAATCTTCAGCTATATTCCGAAAATATTAAAAACGTGACTGCTCCAGCTATACTTATCGCTGGTTGCGGCACAGGGCAACATTCGATAGGAACTGCTTCTCGATTTTCAAATTGTAATGTCACTGCTGTGGATTTAAGCCTTGCAAGCCTGGCTTATGCAAAGAGAAAAACCAGTGAATTGGAGTTTGACAATCTGGAATATTTGCAAGCAGATATTTTACATCTCCATCAGATAGGCAAGGAATTTGACATTATTGAAAGTGTGGGTGTTCTTCATCATATGGATGAACCGATGGTTGGATGGAAAGTTATCGTTGATTTATTAAAGCCCGGTGGATTGATGAAGATAGGTTTGTATAGTGAGTTGGCTAGACACCATATTGTAAAGGTTCGAAAGGAAATTACAAAATTGAAAGTAGGTACATCTGAAGCTGACATTAGAAAATTCAGACAGTCACTTGCAGAATCTCATGACGAAGATCATCGGCTATTAACTACATCGAATGATTTTTTTAGTCACAGTGCGTTGAGAGACTTAATATTTCACATACAAGAGCATCGTTTTACGCTTCCACAGATTAAAAACTCTTTAGATGAACTTGGACTTAAGTTCTGTGGATTTGAAAATCAAGACGTTATCTCAAATTTTAAGGAACTTCATAGGAATGAAGAGGATATCTATGATTTCGAACTGTGGCATCAGTACGAGAAAAGAAACCGCCAAGCTTTCGCTGGTATGTACCAGTTTTGGTGTCAGAAGCCTTAAGTATAATCACCTTTTACAACCTCACATAAGATAGAAGCCAAACACTTAGCTGTGAGACTTAATATAAAACTAAAAAGCTAAATCTTACTAGCTTTCAAAAACAACAAAATTTTGGAATAGAACTTAATTTATTGTGGCAAGTATCCACCTTATTATTTCAGAAGAACTGAATGCTCAGTAATGCTCTACCAGATAAGGTTATTTAGACATATTAGGGCCAAGCTCTTCTTTAACCTATTAGGGTGCTTGATGAAGTTTAAAGCTATCCCCTATGGCTACAAAAACAGTATTTTAGGATATAATTAACAAGCTTTAAAAAAGATAACCTCGTATGTTACTATTTAAATCAATCTTTCGTTGTTGAAAATTTTGTGTATTTATTTACTTTACTGCTTTGCTTAAATTTGAAGGTAAAAGAAGAGGTTTAATCATGTTAGAGTAAGTATAGTCTTCATTAAGAAGACTCCATCTTTCTTGAAGTATTACTCTGAGATACTTATAATATCCTAATTTTATAAAACTTTTATTCTTAATATTCATATTTTTTGCTAATTCTTTTTCAAAATCAAACATCTCTTGCATTAATGGGTAGATAATTTTTAAATCACTTTTAAATTTTTTTGTATCTTTTTTTACATAACCAAACCTCTCGCTAAGAGGATAAAATAAAGTTTGTAAAATATATCTATCCTTTTCAGTAAAAACCTTTCCTATTTTTGATTTATTTATTTTTCCAAATGCCTCAATATTTGTTGAACTATCATCGCCCCACCATCTCTTGCCTTGTGCTGTCATTGAATATAATGATTTATTATTTTTAATTCCCATCCACTTACATAATTCTGAAAGTGTACCTTTTGGGTTTTCCTTCAAATCTTCTAAACGAACACCCACAGCATTAACATCATGTAAAAATATACTATTAACACCAAAAAGCATTGTTTTAATATTAACTACTATTTTTGAATAGTTACCTTCATTAAAATAATTAAAAATCCAAGACTCCAGACTTTCTATTGGATTTCTTATCATTATTATCCACTTACTATTAGGAGCCAATCGTAAATAGTTTATATTAGCATTTATATCTGGGTTATGAATATGATAAAAAATTTTACTTTTTTTCTCATTCTGTTTTGAGGCTTTCTCATATGCCGTATGTATTAGATTAAAAAATGTGAGTTGATCTAAATATTGAAATGATGACGTTAGATCTTCCAATTCCTTTTTGAATAAAGTTCTATCTACATATAAAAACTCATCTTTATATTTACCAAGTTTTGTCATTCCCTCAGTAATTCCTATATTTTTAATAAATCCTCTATTTATTGAAGGAACAGGTTTAGAAGATCTAGAATCAAATAGAACCTCATAAATATTTATGAAAGTTTCAATCATTTTATCAAATCCTAGATTTGTTATATTTTCCCAAATAGATGTATCAAAATACTCACTAAGATAAATTCCTGGTAAAGTAGAAATTTCAGGATGATTATCTAGTAAGCTATGAAGAAGACCTGTACCGCTTCTTCCAAAATGAAGTAAGTTTATTATATCATTTTTGTAGTATTTATTCTTATATTCTTTTTTAGCTAACTTTGTACAAGTATTTTTTATTAATTTATTATTTTTATTATGTATATATAAATTTTTCTTAAGAAAGTTAAAAAATTCTACAGATTCTGAGTTCAGTTTTAGATTAAGTATATGTAGTTGTATATTATTTAAATTTCTAATTTTTTTATTTAATATTGTATTTATTTTTTCTTTTTCATAAGGCTTTAAATATTTACCTGCATGAATTGAATAATAAACATTATTCCAGGCTTCAATATAATTATTATCTAAATCAATAGCATTAGTATAATGAATGATAGACTCTTCAATTTCTCCTAATTCTAGTAAAGCAGTTCCTAAATAATTATGAATTTGTTTGTTTTGAGAATCTATTTTTAAAGCTTTCTGAAAAATATTTTTTGCTTTTTCATATTTATGAAGTTCCATAAAAACAACCCCTAAATTTACTTTTGCATAAAAATCATTGGGTTTTATTTTAGTAGCATTTTCTAAGTATTCGGCTGCTTCATTTTTCTTTTTAAGATGATATAAAGTATTGCCAAGATTAAAATGTGTATAAAAATTATCAAAATTTAGTTCCAAAGCTTTTTTAAAACTATTTTCTGAGTCATTTAAATGACCAAGTTGTTGCTGGACTTTTCCTAGGTTATTGTAAATATCAAAATCTTCTGGTATTAACTTTACGGCATTAATATAAATATTTAGTGCTTTCTTCTTTTCACCCATTTTCATCAAAACTGCCCCTAAAGCATTCCAGCCAGATTTATGGTTTGGATATATTTTAATTAAATCATCAGCTTGTTTTAAAACATCTAAATATCGTGCATTATTAAAAGCACTTTCAATATTAATTAGTTTATCTTTTGAAGGAAAATTCATATTTGTTTTAAAACTATAATTTAAGTTCTGCTCTTATTAATAAAATGAAAAACTGTAAAATTTAATTTTAATAACCTTAGCTATATGCTTTTAAAGTTTTTTTAGACTTAAGATATTTTTTCTTATTATTTTGGTTTATATCTTCTAATTTATTTATCATTTTATTATTGTTAATCCAAACTAATTTAAGCCTATTTCTTCTCGTATGGTTTAAATTAGCTGTATCAGATGATATTTTATTTATTATTGCTTTTCTTTCATAATCCATTTTATTAACATCTTGGAATAAGCCCATAGAAATATTGTTTGCTATCTTTGAAGAAAGAAATTCTAAATGATCCAAATATCGGTCAATTTTTTTTTCAGAATTATTTTGCATTTGCTACTCCCTTTTGCCAAGCCTCACATATACTTTCAATAGCTTCAGCACCTTTCTTAATACCATCAACGACTTTTTTAGAAAAACCTTTAATTAATTGTTGTCTGCAATATTCATACAATTGAAAAAGTTTAATTGCAATATTACTGCTACCATCATCAAAATTTAATGATACTTGTAATGAATAAATTGCTGTTAAAGCTTTTGTAAAATGTTTATTTTTTAACTTAATATCGTCTTCTGATGGTTTCCAATCTTTAGTACTCTCTATTTTATCTGCTACTATGTTCATTGATCTCTTTAATTCCATTAAAATAGCAGACACCACAGCAGGTTTATCCTTAACTGCATAAGAGGACTCTTCTGATGTTTTATAGCTTTGTAAATTTTTTGATTTATTTATATACATATGTTATTATTAAATATGATTGAAAACAATTTAATTTTTACTCCAAATAGTTCTTTAAGTCCTTATTCTAAAGTTGATACTGCAAATGGTATGCCAATAAACGGACCGAGAGTTGTTAATACTGTAAATAATAATCTTAGATCAAAAGAATATGCTGAAAAAGAAAATCTAAAAAACCTTTATTCAAAAAATATTGCCCCTAGTATTGCTTTTGATACCGAAAAGTTTTTAAAAGCAAAAAATTTACTTGGTCCGATATTTAATCAAAATGAAGCAATAACAAAATACAATATGATTTCAACATTAGAAAATAAAAATAAAGAGTTCCAATCTCAGATAAATATTTTAGCTTAAATGAAGCAAAAAGTTCTAGCCTTTGATATAGACGGTGTAATATGTCATACGGAAGGAAGTGATTATAAAAACTCTAAACCTAATAAAAAAGCAATTAAAAAAATCAACCACTTGTACGATGAAGGCAATCAAATTATAATTTTTACAGCACGCTTTATGGGAAGAACAAATAATAATTATAAGAAAGCTTACGAATTAGGATATAAATTTACTCTTAATCAATTACAAAGCTGGAATCTAAAATTTAATAAACTTATTTTAGGAAAGCCTAGTTTTGATTTATTAATTGATGATAAAGCTGTAAATTATGATGAAAATTGGATAGAGGAAATTTAGTTAGTCTGATAATTCCTCTTTTTTTCTTATGTTTTCTGCAATAAGCAATTGATTAAATAAATCACTTTCAGTAACAATGCCAAGTATATTATTATTGTTATCAACAACAGGAACTGACTCACCTACAAAGTCCTTAATAAGATCTATAGCCTCTAATATATTTTGATTTTCATTCAAACTTAAAAAACCTGTAAATAAATTTTTATCAGGCGGTAAAGATTTATTTTCTATTTGTATTAGTTTTGGTAGAAATACTTTTCCTAACAAAACACCTTTAGGGCTTATTATATAACCGTCACTGTTTTCTGATTCCGACAATATTTTTATCATATCTTCTACTTTATGCTCAGGAGCTAACCTAATATAATTTTTACTATAAATAGAATTAATAGAAATTGACTTTAAATGAAGATTATCTCTTCCTAATCGTAAATCTATATTTCTATTAAGTAACATTTGATCAAACGCAGAGTGTCCATAAATTTTTGACGAAATTAGATTAGAAAAACATACGCTTATCCCAGCTCCAAGAGCAACTTGGTAATCAGAAGTTAATTCAAAAACTATTAATAAAGTTGATATAGGACCACCTATTACACAAGATGTAACTGCAGCCATACCAGCTATAACAAATAATGAATAATTTAAGTCAGGAATAATTTGATTAAAAAAAGCTACAAAAATACACCCTAATGATACTCCTATAAATAATGCAGGAGAAAAAATACCACCAAATAAAAAGAGTCTAATACATACTACTGTCAGAAATAATTTACCCAATAAAAGTAAAAATACATAATCAATACTCATTGGGTCTTCAATTATATTTCTGATAAAATTCGTTCCTAGCCCTAAAGTTTCAGGTAAGAATAATCCAGTTATACCACATATAATTCCAGCTATTATTGGCAACAAATAGGTAGGAATTTGTTTTGGGATTGGAAGCTTTCCTGTTAGGCCTCTCATGTAAAGAGAAGCTATAAATCCTGCTAATATTCCTAATAATGCAAGTGGGAAAATTTCATAAAAATTTGATATACCTCCTATTGAGATTTGGAAAAGTGGTTCATATAAGTACACCTCTCTGCTAAAAGTATGTGCAACTACAGAACTTATCAAAATAGGAGCCACTGCCTTTAAAGAAAAATGTCTTACTATAACTTCATGCGCAAATACTAACCCTGCGAATGGAGCTCCAAACCCGGAAGACACTGCTGCTGCTGCTCCACAGGCCAATAAAATGTGAGGTGAGGTTTGATCTCTAGTAAGTTTAGAAAAGTAATCTCCTATAACACCGCCAAAATGAACTAGGGGTCCATATTGTCCAACTGATGCTCCTCCAGAAATAGAGATAGCAGAGGCTAAAGTTGATAATAAACCGGCTTCTGTATTGGGTCTATGCGAGGGAAGATGAGCGGCTAGGATACTGTCTGCTGGACCATGCCATCTATCTAAATTTGCTAATTTAAAAATAATTGAAACTATTATACCAGCAATTATAGGTCCGCTAATAACAAGAAATTCTTTAGGAAGTCCTAGTAATAGATGTTCATCTCCTCGTAAATAAGACTCAACTAAATTTACTAATGATATAAAACCTTGAACAGCAAAAGAAACTATTATTCCTATTAGAACTGCTAGAACTAGTGGTAGTAAAAATTTATAATTACTAGCTTTAAATATTTTATTCTCCCTAGCAGGAGAATAACACAAAAAAAACTATTTTTCTAATTTAAGCAACAGAAGTATTCATGCCCTTCCAGCCACTAAGCAATTCACCGGATACGAAATGAGCGCTTGTAAGTAAGTTTGACTTATCTTTTTCTAAATAATTTTGGGTTGCGAACCTAATATGTCTATAACAATAATTTAAATTCTGTGCTATTTCGCCTCCATTTTTTACATCTAGACAATTCTGTAAAGCAAGTGCAATATTTTGAGCTTTTTTTGCTGTATCTTTTGCTTTTTCGGTTTTTTGTTTATCTAAATTAATTAAGGTTGCTTTTAAATTTTTATTAAGCGCGGAAAGTAACTCGTTTATAATATCGTATTTATCGTCTGTATTCATTTTCTGTACAATATTACTTTTTTGGTATTTAGATAACTTACTATTCATATAACATCTCCTTATAAATATAGTAACGACATTTCTAAAATTTATTTAGTTTATTTTAATCTGAATCTTGTTTTAACATTTGATCTAAATAATTTCCAGTTTCTTTAAGACCTGCAATAGATTGTTCCATTGCCATAAATTGTGAAGTAAACCTATCTGTAAGAGTATTCATTCTTTCGTCTAGTGCTTCTTGCTGATCCCTAAAACCAGATAATCTGTCATTTAAGTTATTAAGCCTATTATTTATGTCACCCTTAAATGATAAAAAGTTAGTAAGGCTAGTATCAACTAATGACATTAGAGATTTACCATAATAAATATTAGCAGAAGAAATATCTGTGTTAGGTATTTTCAATACAATACCATTTGTATCACCAGATGAAGAAGAATAAGAGGTTCCACTTGCAGTCAAAGTAACTCCATCAAGTAAATAATCAGATCCAGACTTAGTTAAAGCATAAGAGCCTGGATTAGTATCTCTTCCTATAGCTGTAACTTCTACTTCTGAATTATCTGATGTTAGTTGATTTTTAAAAATGGCATCAACAATAGTTGGATTAGACTCAAAAGTGTTTCTAAGAGTGTTAGGATTTAAACTAATACTTCCGTCCCTATTAGTACTTACTCCTAATAAAGATAAAGAGTAAGGACCATCTTCATATCCTTCAACAGACTTTGTTGTAAAACTTCTTAATTCTCTCTGTATAGTCCTAGCTAATGAGTCACCAGATAAAGGACCTGCGGACGAATCAGAGGATAGCGGAACTGTTGTCAGATCGGTTATTCCTAAATAAACGCTATTATAGGCATCAACAAAATCTGATAGTAAACCTTCTATTGTGCTCATATCCTGAGAACTACTGATACTTATAGCTGAAGAAGTTGTGCTTTCTAACTCAAGTGTGTAGCCGTTATATAAATTAGTAATAGTATTACTAGATCTAGTCATTGATATGCCATCAACAGTAAAGGAAGCATCTTCCCCATCAACAGTCTGAGTTAAATTTTTAGTAGTTGTTGTGTAAGCAAAATTATTTGATAGGTCAGATGATGAACCAGCCCCAGGCGTTATCCTTAATTCGTTTTCTGCTCCGCTCAATCCTTTTAAGACAATAATGAAACCTGATCCGTTATTCATAACTACAGCCTCAGCATTATCAGTAGCGTTATTTATGGCATCTCTTAATTGTATTAAAGAAGTGGTAGAAGAAGTATTAATGGTAACCGAGGAATTACTGTTAGCAGTAAATGTATCGTTAGAGGAACTAGTAGTACTCCAGGTCCCAAAATCAATAGTGAAAGAGCCTGCCCCTACAGTTGCGCCAGTGTTTGAATATGTTCCAGAAACCAATGTATGCGTTTTTGCTAAGGTATCAATAGTTAATGAAGAATTTATCGCTGCAGTTCCTGTATTCCCAGTAGTTGAAAAACTTGCCACAGTGGTATTACTTGAAGAACCAATAAAACCAGATGCATCACTGCTTTGAATAGACCTAACAATATCTCTAAAACCACTTATATCACTTTTAAGTACTCCATAAGCTGAAATTGTATTTTCAGTGTTTATTTTATCTGTATCAATTCTTTCTTGCTTTGGAATTCTTTCTGCATCTACTAATGCAGTTATGATCTCGGAATTATTCATTCCTGATCCAACGTTTAATTTTGATAATATATCTGGCGTACTAGCCATTTAATTCACACTAATTTTATCCTTGTAATAAAGTTAGAACAGCCTGCTGGGCTTTTGAAGCCTGAGCAATCATAGCCATTGCACTTTGTTGAAGAATTTGAGTCTTAGTTAAATTACCTGCTTCAGCTGCCATATCTGCATCTACAATTCTAGACCTTGCAGAAGATGTGTTAGCTGATACATTAGTTAAATTGTCAATTGCCTGATCCATTCTACTCATAACAGCACCTAATTTAGCTCTTTCCATATGAATTTTATCAAGTGCCTTATCAACCATTTTTAAAGCATCAATAGCTTTAGATCTACTTCTTAGACTTAACTCTGAAACCTTATTAAGAGTAGCTACTCCTGGAGAAGACTCAAATAAACCATCATCACCGTCGCCATAATCCGTTGTTACTGTAAATGAATGTGAAGCGTGCATATTAATTTGCCCTGATACAATCACTGAATCTGCAAAACCAGCTGTTTCAGTATCACCAGCATCATATTCCTGATCATAAACACTAACTGCTGAACCTGATAAAAGCTCTGTTGTACCATCAGTATCAAATATTCTTGAGTCCATACCAGTTACTTGAAGTGAATGAGTATCAGCATCCCCCACGTCTGCCCAATCTAGATCAGTTAAGATAATGTCATGTCCCTCATCTTGTGTTAAATACACAGTTGCTTTGTCCGCACTTAAAACTGCCACTACTCCTGTTTCAGCAGAATATGCATTAATAGAGTTGCTTAAGTTAGTCAAATCAGAACCACCTACTGCATCACCTAAAGTGACTCCGGCAGAAATAGTTCTTGCTGTAGAATTTTTTCCCTGTATACCTATTGATAAAGTTGCAGAACCAGCTGTATCAGCTACACCTTGAATTTTTAAATTTGTTGAAGCAGTTGCACTTACTCCTGTACTATCAAATGCTATATTTACTGCTTCTGCAATATCTTTGGCACTAGCATTTGCAACTACATCAATTGTTTTAGATCCTAATAATCCATGTATAGTAAAATCTTCATCAGCTACTTGATCATCTGTTCCTCTAACTGCAGCAGTAGCCAAATTTGTTTCACCTGCAGTTGCGCTGGTTCTTACTGTATGATTTCCTATTTTTTCAGTTCTTAAATTTCCTATAGAAACAGTTGCTGCTTCTCTTTCTTTGGAACCTATTTGAAATCTTCTATCCGCGAAAGTTCCATCTAAAACAGCTATTTCATTAAAAGTTGTATCCCTTGCAACTCTATCTAATTCTGCAATTAATTGATTAGCTTCAGTTTGAAGATAAAGTCTTTCTTCTCCATTCATCAAGTCACTTGCAGACTGAATTGCTAATTCTCTAATTCTTTGTAGTACCTTAGAAGACTCATCAAGTGCACCTTCCGCAACTTGTGCCATTGACAATACATCTGATGCATTTCTAACAGACATATTTAATCCTTTTATTTGTGCTGTCATTCTATCTGCTATTGCACCACCAGCAGCATCATCTCCCGCATGGTTTATTCTTTTACCAGATGAAAGCCTCTCTATAGAAACCCCCATAGCTCTTTCTGTTTTGTGCAAATTATGTAGTGCAAATAACGATGTTACACCTGGATTTTGTACTGGCATTTAAACCTCCTTAATAAGTCCCTAATAGCAATTATCGTGCCAACTGCCAAACACTTAAATTTAGTATTTATAATCATAATATAAATGTGTGCAAATATAATGCCAGTTACTTTACCACAGGTAGTGGCTTTTAAAATATAATATACTAAATAAACTATCTACGTAGATTTGTTTTTAAAAAAACATAATCTACGTAGATAATAAAAGCTAAATTTAATTTATAACAGCTAAAACTGCACTTTGCGCTTGGTTAGCCTGAGCTACCATAGCCATTGCTGATTGATTTAATATAGCAAATTTGGCTAAATTTGCAGATGAGCTAGCAAAATCAGTTTCTTCCAATCTAGAAGCAGCTGCTAAAAGGTTAGCTGATGTAGCATATGCAACCCCTTGCCTTGCTTTTAAAGCTGACTGCGCAGCAGCCATGTTTCCTAATGATACACCTACTTCACCTAATAATGTATTTGCTGTAGCTATAGCAGCTCCAGCAGTGGTTGTACCAGAAGCAGCAGAAATCGCAGTAGACGTTACTGTAAAGTCATTAGCAGTTGTATCAGTTGTACCAATAGCAATTTGTTCAGATCCACCAGCGGACATCAATGCTACGCCATTAAATAGAGTCTGAGTTACGATTGCATCAATAGTTGCAGTAATAGCAGTTACTTCTGCAGTACTTGCAGATACATCATCAGTACTGTGAATAGCAGAGTTCTCAGCTTGTACACCAAGTTCTCTTAAACGTTGTCCTAAAGACGCAATTTCCATTAATGCAGATTCAATAGTTTGAGCAACTGAAATACCATCCTCTGTATTTCTTCCTGCTTGAGCGTATGACATACCTCTAGCTTTTAGCTGAAATGCTGTTGATTGACCAGCAGCATCACCTCCATACATTGATCTTCTGCCAGTAGATAAACGAGCGATAGCTTCGTTCATTCCATGTCTGGCTTTAGCAGCAGCCGCTCCTGCCATATTTGCTCCTATAGAGACGTTTGAAACACTTGTCATATTAATTTTCCTTTATAGTTATTGGTTAATAATAGTTAAAAAAGTAGCATTAGCTTTGTTTGCTTGTGCTACCATAGACATTGAAGATTGATTTAAAATAGATAATCTTGCTAGATTAGCAGACTCTTCGGCATAATCAGTATCTTCAATTCTAGATGCTGCAGCAGCCAAGTTTGCAGATGCAGAGTATGCTACTGCTTGCCTAGCTTTAAATGCAGCCATTCCTGCAGAAGTATGACCTAAGTTAGTTGCAACTTCAGATAGAATTGTATCAGCATCTGCTATTGCATCTGCTACTGTATTCTTATCTGAAACTGAGGTAAACCCACTACTAGATTGAAACTGAATATATCCGCCGTCATCAGCTACAGCCACTTGATATGACTTTACTGAATGACTAAGAAGATCTACACCATTAAACTTAGTAGTTTCTATGATTGCATCTATAGTATCATAAATAGCTGCTGCTTCTGCATTCAATGCTGATGTATCAGAGTCTGATAAAATATCTGAATTTTCGAATTTAACACCTAATTCCCTCAATCTTTGAGCTAATCCAGCTATTTCCATTAAAGAAGACTCTGCTACCTGTGCAGCTGAAATGCCATCTTCAGCATTTCTAGCAGCTACATACCAGCTTCTAGAGTTTGCATTTAAAGAATCCGCTACCGCCTGTCCTGAAGGATCACTGCCATTTATAGATCTTTTACCTGAAGATAATTTTGCTATAGATTGTGTGATTCCTCTTTGTGCTTTAGCAGCATTATTTGCTGCGAATAAAGCGCCGTTACTTAAACTTGAGACAGATGACATTTAGTTTCCTTTCAGATTTCTATTTAAATAATCTTTTCAAAATTTAAAACGACATAATTAAAAAATGTTTAGTACTAATTTACTTTTCATATGTTTTCTAAAAGAATGTTAAGTTTTTTTCAAAATTTACACATCAAAGTGTTTAGAAGTTTAATTAATTATATTTGAAAGTTTTAAATTTTTATTAAATAAAGACTGAGTATTATATCAGAACACTGATTTAATTTATGGAAATATCTTAAAAGGCTTTACTATGAAAATAAAAGAAATTATTTTTTAGTAATAAATAAAATGAACAATTATAAAACTATATTAGCTTTTGATTTAGATGGTACTTTATTAGACAGTGCTGATGACTTAATTGATACGCTAAATATTTTGCTAAAAGAGAATAATATTCCTTGCATGCAAAGATCTGATGTAAATGACTTAGTAGGTAATGGAGCTTTATCAATGATTAAAAAAGCTTTTAAAATAAATGGAATTAACCATAAAGATATAAGCTGGAAACCACTTAAAGAAAAATTCCTAAAAATTTATGAGCAAAACTGTCTGAATAAGTCTAAATTATTTCCATATACAACTACAGTATTAGAAAAATTAAAATCAGAAAACTATGAACTTATTATAGTTTCAAATAAACCAGAATTTTTTGTTAAAAAAATACTTAATCACTTTAAATTAGAAAAATTTTTTTCTGCTATTTCAGGAGGAGACACATTTGATTACAGAAAACCAAGCCCAATACATTTATACGAAACTATCAAATTAACCAATATAAAAGATTATAATTGTATTTTTATAGGCGATAGTATTAATGATGCCCTTTGTGCTAAAAGGAGTGGATCTAAGTTAATTTTGCTAAAACATGGGTACAGTTATGAAAATATTAATGATATGAACGCTGATATCATACTTGAGGATTTAAAAAAAATACCTCAAATAATTTCTAACTTTAAATTTTAAGATACTAAATTTAATTTTGCGTTTTCATTAAGATTTGCTTGAGCAGCCAATGAAAGAGAAACTTTTTGCAACATCATTTGTTTAGTTAATTGTGCAGCTTCTGCAGCTAAGTCAGTTTCTACGGCACTATCAGCGGCAGCGCTCATTATTGCTGATGCTGCATAAGCAATATTTTCTCTTGCCAAAAGAGTAGTAATTCCTCCTGAAATTTCTCCAAGACTTATAGTAACTTCATTATTTAATGAAGCTCCAGTAGTATCTGCATCGGAAGCTGTTGTTGTAGATGCTACTGAACTTATTGCTTCAGTTGTTAAGGTTTGAGTATCACCTGCATCAGTAACTCCAGCATCAAATGTAACGCCAGCAGCATCAAGCATAGAAACTCCATTGAATGTTGCTCCTGAAACTATACTATCTATAGCAGCTGTAATAGTTTCAGTTTCTGCATCAAGTGCTGCTACATCTGATGTAGATAAAATATCATTATCATTATAAAGCGCCCCTAGTTCTTCTAACCTTGTGGCTAATGTAGCAATCTCAAGTAGAGCTTTTTCAGCAGTTTCTAAGGCTTCTATAGCTTTTCTTATATTTCCAGCTGCTGCACCCCAACTATCTGATTTAGCGTATAGTGTAGTTGAAAGAGCTTTCATAATACCGGTACCTTCTTTACCTGTAATTATATTTTTTAAAGATTCTTGAATTTTAGGTATAGCTAATTTTGAACCTAAATTAGCTAAAATTGATAAAGATGAACGCTCTGACATATTTACATATTATTTTTATATATTTATAACGACAAAGTTTATTGATTTATTAGTCACATAAATGTGTTTAACATATTTAAAATTTCGGTATTATTGTCGTTATGCTTAATATGCAAAATAGAATTCTGATTACTGGTGCTAACGGTTTCATTGGCTCTAATATTATTAGTGAGTTAATGGCTAGTAATATTCCTATAACTGCATTAGTAAGAGAAAAATCTAATATTGATTATCTCAAAAGTATTAAGTGTTATAATATTATTCAAACAGATAACTATTTAGATCCAATAGTAATTAGAAAATTAAGCATGAGTAAACCAGAGTACATAGTGCATTGTGCCTATGCTAACAATCAGATAACGGATACAAAAAATTTAATTAAAATATTAGAATTAGCAAAAAATATAAATTGCAAAGGATTTATTACATTAGGAACTTATGAAGAATATGGTATTCTTGAGAAAAACTTATCTGAAAATACTATTTGTATTCCAAAGAATAGTTTTGCCCGATCGAAACAAGCATTTTATATGTTAACTAAAGAAATTTGTACTAGCTTAGATATTAAACATATTCATTTAAGACTAGGAGTACCCTATTCTAATAAAAAAGATAGTAATTTTTTTTTTAATGACGTAATTCAACGTATTTATAAAGATGAACTAATAGTATTGAAAAATATTTATGATGTAAAAGATTATATTAACACATCAGATATAGCACGAGGTATTGTTTCTTTGATTAGCAATGATTTAGAAGGAGTTTATAACTTAAGTTTTGGACAAGGAGTAGAAATAAAGTCGGTACTTAAAATGATTTATGAAAGGCTAAATAAAAAATTTATTTTTGATGAAAGTAGTTCATCAATTAAAAAGGTTTTCAATTTAAATATTGATAAAATATATAGTCAAAGTAATTGGAAACCCTCTATATCTATATGGGACGGAATCTCACTTTTAATTCAAGAAGTGAAATTTGAAAACAATCCTACTTTAGACCAGTTTACAACTAGAATAAGAAGTTTATATAAGTAGTTTAATAATTGTTTTTTTTTATTAATTTAATTATAATCAACACTTAGATAACAGGAGTTTTTTTTGGCAGGAAAATATTGTCCCTCATGGCTTTTTAACCTATGCGTAGCAAGAACAGCGTATGACTTTATTACATCTGACCTACCTATTAAAGCCTATGCGAAAAAATATGCATCTGGGCTATCAGAACATTATGCGGAAATTAAAACCGAGGCAATTGAGGAAGAAGCAGAATTGGTTTTAAGATTTTTAGTAGAAACTAATTCTGAAGAATCGGATCAACTTTTGAATAATTTTGTTTTTTTTAGTCTAAAATATGTACAGCATGGATCAAAAAGAAAACTCAAAGGTATTTTTGGTTCCGCTTTAGATCCTACAAAAGAAAAAGAGTATCAAGAAAAAATTACTCTTAAAAACTTCAAAGCTTATTTTTTTGGATTCAGAAACGGTGTTATTGAGAAACCAGAACCTGGTTGGAATATTATTGAAGAAGAAGGAATAGACTTCTTGGTTGAACTCATTAAAAAAGAGGCTAACATTGCTGATGCAGTCTAAATTATCTCAAATATTGAAATAAAGATAAATTAGATATTTTTACAAAAGCTTGTTGTGAAGCCTGTAAACCTGTTATTTGTCCTTGTAATTCTGTAACTAAACCTGCTAAATCAGCATCAGAGATTTCAGACATATCTTCCGATACCTGAATATTTCTTTGAGCGAGTAAATCTTTTTGTCTTTCTAAAGAATTAGTTCTTGCTCCAATAATAGCTTTTTGATTAGCAATATGCTCTTGAACACTTTTAATATCATCTAACCTATTTTGTACTGTTTGATTTTTATCGTACAAAGTCTGAGGATGACCTAAAGAAGTCCCTGAACCGTCAATTGCGTCAAAAGTTAAAAAAGACTTGGGTGTTTTTTCTGCTTTATCTATACCTTCTATTTGAAGATCTTTTATTTTTATAGGACCATTATTTTCATCAACTAAAGTTATAATAGATCCAGATAAAGTCGCTGTGATATTTAGACCAGATGAATTTATAGCAGTAACTAATCCTGATAAATCACTACTTGGTAAGTCAACTGAAATATCCGCTGATGTAGAACTATCAGATAGATTAAATGTAAAATTACCAGGATTCTCATTATTAATTTGTAAAGTAGCTTTTCCAACTGCAGATGCCTCTACTACACTTTCAGAGGCTGTTCTAATAGAATTTATAACGTCCTCTAAAATAGTAAACATAGGAGCTACTGACTCGCCAGATTTAACTGCCATAAATACACTACCCCCATCAAGTGTAGTTCCTATAGTTCTTGTTTCAGATACAGAGACAGCATTAGTCCCTCTATCCCCCTTATAAATAATATTTGCGTCATTGTCTTTTTCAAAAGGTTGAGTATTAGTATGATAACCGCCAAAAATGAATGCTCCTGAGCTATCTGTAGAATTAGCTACACTAAACATTTCATTTTTCATCTCTTCTAGTTCAAGCGCTAATGCCTCTCTATCCTGAGCTCCAAATGTATCATTTGCGGCTTGAATTGCTAATTCTTTTGCTCTCACCATTAAATTAGTTACTGCTTGTAAAGCTGTGTCAGCAATTGTTAGTCTGTTTATCGCATTATCAGCATTTCTAGAATATTGACTGAATCTCTCTTTTACTTGTTGCAAACCTGATAAATTGACGGCACCTATTGGATCATCAGAAGCTTGAACAATATTTTTTCCCGTAGATATCTTATTCTGTAAACTTTGTATTTGCTCATTTAGTTTACCAAACCTAGAAACTTGTTGTTGATTAAATAATTTTGTACTTATTTTCAAATTTAAATCCTATCAATTAAGGTATCAAATAACTCTCTTGCTGTTTGCAAAACTCGTGCCGATGCTTGATATGCTTGTTGATATTCTATTAACTGTGCTGCCTCATCATCCATATTAACACCACTCAATTCTGAGACAGCATTGGCAGCAGCGTCTCTAATCATCTCTGAAGAGTTTTTATTTAATTCTGAACTTTGAACAGATGAACCAACTGAAGCTACTATTTGTGCAAATAAATCCTGAAAATTTCCTTTACCTTCAGACTCAAATTTATCTTCTTGAAGGTCTAACATTGCAGAAATATTTCTTCCATCTCCTACTCCTCCCAAATTATCAGTAATTGAAAAACTGTCTTTAACACTAGCTGTTCCAGATAATTTTAGACTATATCCTCCTGCTTTGAATCTACCAGTATCATTTAAAGTTCTCTGCGCTATATCATGCCCTGTATCCGCGTCTATAATATGAATTAATTTTTCATTAGAGCTATCTATATTAAATAATAAATTCTGTCCTATTTCTTCACTAGGAATTTCCTGTATCTCATAAGAAGCAGAAACTCTCCTTGCTGTTCCTGCTCCATTTAACACTATAATAAGTTCCTCAGGAGGAAGATTTTTTAATGTTATAAATTCACCTACTGTTGAATTATTGTCAGCAAGTGCGGAAGAAAATGTTACATCGACTGGACTACCATTACCACTTGTTATAACAATATTGGAACCTTCCATTACTACATTATGAGGATAATATTTAATACCAAATTTTTCGTTATTAGTAGCATCTGATACAAAAGATACTTCATGAAGTGGTGAAGTATCTAGTTTTCTAGATATAGATAAGTTCTTATCAGTAGAATTCCATTGAAAGTTAACATCATTTAGAGTAATTGATCTATTATGCAAAGTTGTTCCATTGCCGTCGTAAATGTCAAAAGAATAATCATTCTCTGTGCCCGAAGAAGGACCTAGTTTTAAAATACTATCTAGATCACTATCCATAGAAGTAATTGAAATGTCTGCTGAAGAAGTTCCATTAGAAATAATTTTATATGCTGTTCCATTCCACTTTACTTCTACGCTTTTTCCAGCAGTTGTTAACGTTGTATCTCCATTTATAGTATTCTGAATTGCTTCAGCTAATCTAGTATTCGATGTGTACGCGGCACCAGCTGTTAAAGAAATTGTTGTTGATACTCCGTCAACAGTTATGTCAAAAGATCTATTAGTTGGAATTGTTACTGTAGAAGAAGAGCTTGCAATAGAAGCTGTTCCTCCTAACCAAGCTGCATCTGTATATTCTACTCTGTATTTAGCACTATCTGATTGAGCACCACCTAATGAAGAGGATAATTTAAGATGGCTATCAAGAGCTGTTGTTATAGAAGTAACATTTACAGAAGCATCAGTTGTTGATGTATTAGAAACTATTTGATAATTTTCGCCATCCCAAAGAACATTTACTGTTTTTCCAGCTGCAATAAGAGTTGCGTCTGCATTTATTGCTTCTTCTAATTCTTTAGCAACAGATCCATTAGACTCATAAGTATCAGCTGGCATTGTAATAGTGCCAGAAGTAACATCATCTATTGCTACTACTAAAGTATTAGTACCTGAAACTACAAGAGTAGAGCTAGAGCTTAATGTAGATATATTATTTCCACTTTTAAAAGATCCTACTTTAACTTTAATATCAAAGTAATCTCCATTAGTGGGATTGTTAGTGACAGCCTTACCTTCAATATTTTTAGTAGCAGTGTTTAGTCCTAAACTAGTTTTTGAAACAGTATTTTCAGTATTAACCGGAAATGTAATTTGACTGGCAGATATTGATCCTTCACCTACTATTCCTAACTGATAACCATTAATTGATGTAGTAGCACCATTAGATTGACTTAGTTTTAAATTATTTTCAATTATTGTATCAATAGCAGTTACTTTAACACTAGCTAAGGTAGTATCATTAATGTCATAAGTTTGTCTTCCTGTATTAGATACAAATTCATAGTTTTGGCCTGTCCATTTTACACTGACTGATTTGCTCGCAGAAGTTAGTACTGAGTCAGCATTAATTGCGGTTTGTAATGCTGATGCTATCGCCGTGTTAGAGGAATAAGTTGCTGCAGCTAGTGTAATCGTTCCAGAGTCAGTGCCATCAACTGAGATATTAAAAGTATTACCAGAAGAAACTACTAAACTATTTTCTGAAGTCACCTCTGTAGCTGTACCTCCACTCCATCCAGATACAGGAGTAAAGAAAGCTTTTATTCTATCTTTTTCACCACCTTCAACTATAACATCTTTGCCTAAAGTTTTTAACTTATAAGTGTTTCCTTCAAATTGAAATGTTAAAGTTGTATTGTCTGCTGGCAAGGTATTTATAACATCTCCTACTACTCTTATATCAGGAGACTCTGATCTGAACCCATCAATCATTGCTTTATGAACTTCATAAGGACTATTTGTATCTAGGTTATCTGTAAAAACTGTAGAACTAAAAGATGAACTATTATCTACAGCAGGTAAAATAACATTATATGAACCTATTGGTTTAGATGCATAAGTTCCATCGTTAGATGCTATTGCCTCATCGGCAGATCCAAAATTAATATTTTCAATAGTTAGGATCTCACCAGTATCAGACCATGTAAACTTACCTCTTCCATTATCAAAACCTTTGATTGAAGCTGTGCCTGTTAAATTGGACCCCCCATCTGTGCTAGTCAATGCGAAATCTACTGCTGATTGTAATTTAATTGTGCCAGTAAAAACAGCAGAATTATCTGAAGATGTAGAGCCCAAAGTAATATTAGATCCAGTATCTCCATAAATTTGATTTAATACTCTTGCAGTTGTTTCTCCTGCTCCTGGAGCAGAAAAGTTTGTAATTTTTATATCATCGGCATCCAAATTTTCTAAAATTAATCTTTTTTTATCGGAAAATATGATGGCTTTCACTCCAGTAAGTTCACTAACTTTATTTATTTCAGAAACTAAATTTGTTAAGTCATTTGGTAGTATTGTGGCAGATATTGAGACTCCATCTTTTAAACCAGAAGATAATGTCATCGACATGGTTCCACTTATCGCTATATCATCTATAGGATCAATCATAACTCTAGTTACAGCTTCAGCCAATATTCCTGATTTAGAAGCATTTTCCTTAAACTCTTTTAGTGTGTATGATGAAGAAGAACTAATAGGTATTGTTAAAGTCGTATCAATTATTCCATCATTAAAAGTATCTATACTTAAAGTCTGGGCCGTTATAGGATTAGCTGACCTAGACGCTGAATGTCCTGTAAATAAAGTATAATCAGACTCAACAGAACCTCTTTCAATTTGAACATTTCTATAATCTTGATTTATATACTCAGCATTATAAACCGCATTACTTAAAAAACCATTTTTGCTATTGATTAATGCTGAATATTCTTCAAGCTTTAAAGGTGTACCTGCAATATGTTTTCCTTCTCTTGTAAAAATATTTATATCAGTTGCTTTTAATTCACTTGCAGTTGTATTTTTAACTATACCATTTAAAGTTCCGGAAGATCTAGTAGCTATTGAAGATGACATAAAATTTTGATCATTACTAGCAATTGTCAACGCGCCATTAGCGCCTGAAGCTATTAAACCATAGCTTGCAAAAGAAAAACTATTACCACCTGGATCAACTCCTGAATTTAAAATATCTGCTAAATCCCTTACAGAGTTTACTTTATGACCAAGATCAGTGCTATTAAATGTCAAAGAAACTGTGTTCCCGTTAGCTAATTCTAAATCTAATGAATTTATGGTCTTGGCTTCATCATCTGTGATAACATAACTCAATTGAGGTTGTAAACTATAAGATTTTAAATTAATTTCCTTAATATTTCTTCCTATTGAAGCTATAGCTCCATTTTTTAAAAAATTAGTTGCTAACAAAGTATTATCTGTATCTGCAAATATTTCTTCTACACTTGAAATGTCTAAAGTTGGATCTTTATATCTTCCTTCAATTGTTAGTTCTCCTGTACCTAAATTATTTGTATTACTTTCTGCTAATTTGAACGCAGAAGCAGCAAATTCATTACCGCTTTTTAAGTTAAATTTTAGAGAACTAGATAAATCATTATTTGCTAAAAGAGAAAAACTATCTCCTTTTTTTGCTTCACCATTTAATGTTACAGCTAAACCATTAACATTAAAGTTGTTACCTGAATATATATTATTATTATTATCTTTCCATTTTGTACCATCAAAGTTTAAATCAATATTATTTTTTAGACTTACTACAGATTCTAATTGATCAACTCTTACATCTAAATTCGAATCTTTAAGAAGATTTTTTTCAATATTAGGAAGACCTACTAAGAACATATCATTTCCAATCTTTCCAGTAATATCCTTTCCATTTTTTTGAACATCGTTAAAATCTCTTGCTACTCTAAAAGCTATATCATCAACTGCAGACTTAACTTCCTGGACGTAGGCATAGTAATTTACTAAACCTGCTATCTTTCCGCCTGTAATCTGTGTGGTTGAAGTTTCATTAGTCCCTTCTATTATAAAAATACTTATATTATTTACTGTTTGTTCAAATGCATATCTAAAGTCAGAGTTCTCAGTAACCTTAGCTCTCAAATTAAAAGCTTTACTAGGTGATACCAAAATAGGACCTTGCCCTGAATTTCCTAATCTTAAAGTTACATCTCCTCTATCACCATAACTTGTTGTAAATTCAATTTCTTTTGATAATCTTTCTAATAATAAATCCCTTGTATCAAGTAGGTCATTAGCAGTTTTAGTAGCACCTGCACTTTTTAGCCTATTATTTACGCTTGCCAACTCATTAGATAATAAATTTATTTTATCTATTGATAATTTGGATTGAGAAAATGTCCCTTCTTGAGACAGTTTTAATCTGGTCGCATAATCATTAAATGAATTAACCATATCTTTTCCTGCTTCCATTGCAACAGTTCTTGGTGCAGAGTCTTCAGGAGCAGCAGCTATTTCTTGAAGAGAACTAAAAAATTTTCCAATAAAAGTGCTTAAATCACTTCCTTCTGGTAGAAGATTATTTTCTAATGATTTAACCTCTTTAGAAAATTGATTTATTTGCTCAAAAGAAGAATGACCAGTTCTTAATCTTTCATTAATATAAGCATTAAATGAACGCCTAATTTCATCTACTCTTACTCCTAAACCACTTTGATCAGAAACATCTGTTACACCTCCTTGAATACCACCTATTTCCTCTAGAGCCACATCTCTTTTGGAATAGCCTTCTGTATTTATGTTAGCAATATTTTGTCCTGTTACAGACAAAGCCTGCCTATACGCTTGTATTCCACTTTTAGCTATTTCAAATAAACTTCCCATTTTTTATTCTTTTTGCTGTTTATTAAATGAATATTCAGAAGTTCTTGTTGGCCTACTAAACTGTTTAACTAATGCTTCTGCTATTCCAAAATTATGATTTTTAGCCAAAATTTTAGATCTTTCTTGATTTAATAGTGAGGTATATGTATCCTCTGCATCACTTGTAAAAATTGTCTTAGCTAATTTAGCCGAATGAGCTCTTTTTAACATTTCGTTTATAAATAAAGATTCAAACTCTTGAGCTACTTCTTCTAAATCTCTATTAGAATTATTCCTATTCTCTTTATTCATAATTTGAGAAAAATCAAACTGCTTTTTTATGTTGTTGAAAACTTCCATTTTATATTATTATTAATTCTGCTCTCAAAGATCCTGCTTCTCTCAATGCTTCTAATATTGCAACCATATCTGCGGCACTAGCACCTACTTCATTAATAGCATCTACAATGTCTGATAAAGAAGTTCCTGTATCAAAAACAAAAGCTTTTGCATTTTCCTCTTCAACACCTATTTGAGTATCCTGAGCCGTAGTTGCTGCAGTACCTGCAACTGTTGAGTTTGCATTTTGCATAGCTCCTTGTGCTTCACTTACAACCGCTGTATCTTCTTGAATACTTACAGTTAACTTACCATGAGTAACAGCTGTTGGCGTTACTTTGACATCACCACCTATTACTATTGTTCCAGTTCTGGCATTTACTACCACCCTAGCTTTAGGTCTTGCTGGTTCTACTTCTATATTTTCTAATAAACTTACAAAAGAAACTTTCTGGCCAGGATCTTCTGGTGATCTAACTTTTATAGATGTAGCATCTAATGGGACAGCAACATCTGGTCCAAATATTTCATTTATTTTCTCAGAAATAATATTAGCTGTACTAAAATCACCTTGATTAAGGTTTAAAACTAAGTTACTTGATCTTATAAATGGTGACTCCACCATTTTTTCAACTGTTGCTCCCCTAGGTATTCTACCAACTGTTGGAATATTTACAGACACACTAGATCCGTCTGCTCCTTCAACTCCTAAACCACCAACTGCAAGATTACCTTGTGCAATTGCATATAATTCACCATCTGCTCCCTTTAATGGAGTCATTAAAAGGGTTCCTCCTCTTAATGATTTTGCTTTACCAATAGCTGAAACTGTAACATCTAAAGCTTGTCCAGGTTTAGAAAATGCTGGCAAATCTGCTGTTACCATTACAGCAGCAGCATTTTTTGCAGTTAAATCACTTGTACTAACTACTATATCAAATTGCGATATTAAAGATTGAATGCTTTGTAATGTTAAATTTGTTGTACTATCTCCTGTACCATTAAGACCAATAACAATTCCATAGCCTAATAATTGATTTGATCTTATTCCAGCTATTGATACTAAATCTTTTAATCTGTCGGCATATAAGTTATTACAAAAATTTAAAACAACAAATAAAAATAAAATTAAAAATTTCTTCAAATTACCCTCCTAAAATGGTGTTACTTGCCTGAAAATTTTACTTAACCATCCTGGTTGAGTCGAGTCTGCATATACCCCAGCATTGGTGTAAGTGATTCTTGCATCAGCTATATTAGATGAAGCTATTGTGTTACTTGCTGAGATATCTTCAGGTCTAATTATCCCGCTTAACCTTAAATATTCACTTCCGTCGTTAAGTACTAATTTTTTCTGTCCTTTAATTTCTAAATTTCCATTTGGAAAAACTTTTATAATAGTCACTGTCATACTTCCAGTTAAAGTGTTAGTCTGGGCCGCAGTTCCAGCTCCAGCGAAAGATTGATTAGCACCCGCAGCAACATCTGCAGCAGTAAGTGTATCAGTACCTTTATTGCCAAGTAAACCTGTTGCAGCATTAACTGCCGGATTTTGATTGAAAACTAAAGGAGGTAAAGTTACTCCAAAAGTATCAGTTTTTGATGTAGTGTTAGTAGTAGATTTACTTGCACTTAAAGACTCATTTAAAGTTACAGTTAAAATATCACCAATGCTTTTAGCTCTTCTATCACTTGCAAAAAAACCTGAAGAAGTGCTATTATAAATTGATCCATCTATGGTATTGTCTTCTTCCTTAAAAATAATTTCCTTATGGACGGGTTCAAATTCAACTGATTTTTTATTTTCAACATATGTAGAACATGAAGATAAAAATAAAGCCAATAATATAAATATTAATTTCATCATTATTTTTCTAAAGATTATTTGAAATAAATCTAAGCATTTCGTCAACAGAAGAGATAGCCTTTGAATTTACTTCATAGGCTCTTTGAGTCTCAATCATATCAACCAGTTCTTTTACTACACTTACATTAGAACTTTCAAGAGCACCCTGTACTAACTTTCCAAAACTACCTTCTAATGGATTAGCAATTATTGCCTCACCACTAGCTGTAGTCTCCACGTAAAAGCTTTCACCAATAGGCTGAAGACCATTTCTATTTTGAAACTCAGCTAATTCTATTTGTCCTACTTCCTCTTGCTCTACAGCTCCAGGTAATTGAACAGATACAACACCGTCAGAGGAAACATTAATTTCTTGGGCATCTTC
>CACGBM010000001.1 GCA_902571315.1 Rhodospirillaceae bacterium | reverse complement strand
TATCAATATTTTAGAAAATAATATTAAGAAAAAATCTAATAATGTAATTTTGTTACTTCATGGTTTTCCTGAAATTGCATTCAGTTATAGATATTTAATGTTACTTTTTGAAAAGGCTGGTTATTATTGCATAGCACCTGATCAAAGAGGTTATGGAAAAACTAAACTAAAAACTAAAGAAACACTCAATTCATTCAGTGTTTTAAACCTGACAAAGGATATAATCTTTTTATTAAAAAAGTTAAAAGTAAATAAATACCATTTAATTGGGCATGACTTTGGAGCTTATATAAGTTCATACTTATGTCTTTTATACCCCAAAAATATATCAAGCTTAACTTTAATGAGTATGCCTTTTGCAGGTCCACCTGAACTTAAAAATATCAGTAATTTTTTTAATATTAATCAAAAGTTAGCCTTATTAAAAAAGAAACGTAAACACTACCAATATTATTTCTCTTCATATGGTGCAAGTAAAAATATCATGAAATGTAAACAAGGTTTAAGTAGTTTCTTAAGAAGTTATTTTTATTTTAAAAGCTATGATTATAAGGGAAATAAACCATATAAGTTAAAAAGTTTTACAGCTACAGAGTTAGCTAAAATGCCTGAATATTATATAATGAAATTTAATTTAGGTATGGCTGAAACAGTAAAAAAATATTCTCCTTCACAAATAGAAATCTCAAATTGCAAATGGCTTAATAAAATTGATTTAAAATATTATGTAAAAAATTATCTTTATTCAGGAATAAAAAGACCTTTATGCTGGTATAGAGTTATGTTGAGCGAAAAAGAAAAACTCAATTTAATAAAACTAAATTTGCCAAAGTCAATTGATATTCCTTCTATATTTATTTCTGGAAGTGCAGACTGGGGCTTGTATCAAAAACCGGGAGATCTAGAAAAAATGGAAAACATATTTTTTAAAAAATATTTTGGAAGATTTTTAATAAAACAAGCAGGCCATTGGGTTCAACAGGAACAACCAGCTAAAACCTTTGAAGTAATTATGAAATTTTTAAGAAAAATATAGCTATTATGTCAGTATTGCAAATATTAAAAATGGGACATCCAATATTAAGAAAAAGAGCATTAAAGGTAAAAAATTTTGATGAAGTATCTGATTTAATATTGAATATGAAAAAAAACCCTAGAATATATTGGAGCTAGTGGCCTTGCTGCTCCGCAAGTAATGGTTAGTAAAAGGGTTATAGTATATCGAGTTAATAAGAATCGAATACCTTCAGATAGTAAATTTAATTCTAAACCATGGACATATATGATAAATCCTCAAATAACTCCTATAACTAAAAAAAAAGAAATGTTTTGGGAGCGGTGTCTATCTCTTCCAGGGTTACATGCGAAAGTACCTAGATATAAAAGAATTCACGTAAAGTATTACACTCCTGAAAACAAACTGGTAGAACATGAGGCTCACTCAACATGGGCTGCACTAATACAACACGAATATGATCACTTAAATGGTATATTATATCCTATGCGCATGAAAGATTTCACTTATTTTGGCTATAATGATTCTCCAGGAGATATAGCTAGAGATGCAAAGAAAAATAGAAAATCAATTGACCCACTTTTTTTGGATTTAGTAAAAAAATGGCCCAAATAAAAAACTATTTAACTTTTTTTTTTGTAATCCGTTAATATTATAATAAATTAAAAAATATTACTATGGTTACACTATCTGATGCTATTCTAGCAATAAACCCTGATGCTCAGTTTGAATATGAAGATATAGATAATATATTTTGGCTAAAAAAAACTAAACCAATTTCTAAAGATGTGATTTTACAAAAGTATAGGGAACTAAAAGATATTGAGCTCGAAAAAACTGCATTTGAAAAAGCCAATCAACTTACCTTTTTTGGGAAAATATTAAATAATGCTTATGAAAATAGAATATTACTTTTTAAATATAGACAAGCTCTTGCAACTAGTAGCATAGTCATTTCCTTAATTTTTGTATTAACCAATAACTTTCATAAAGTCAGATATACAATCGTAACTGACCCTTATGGCACCGAATTTGTATACGATAGGTTTACAGGTAAATTAAAAAAAAAAATAATATACTAAATTAGAGCATCATTTTTCTCTGATTTAGGAGAGAAAAATGAAAAAACTCAATAAATTTAAATTTTTTTCAAATAACTTAATTAGTAAAAGAAACTTTTTTATTAATTTGTTACTACTTTCTTCTCTAACATTTGTATTAATTAAAAATATAGATAACATTCGTTACACCAAACTTCCATCAGATGACGGCAAAATTTATATTTATGACAGGTTTTTGGCCACTTTAAGGCTTACTGAATAATGGCAGAAGTAATATTTTTAGTAATTGTTGCTATTTGCATTATCGCATTATTCGCTATTGAAGGTAATAGAGCAAAACAATTAGAAAAACTAGAAAATAGAATAGAATTTTTACAAGATAGATTATTAGAATTAGCAACTAGAACTGATGTTCAGGATGCTCTGTTAAAACTCAAAGCAAATGATCCAGACAGAAAGCTACTTAAAGTAACAAACAAAGAAACAGGTAATGTAAAACTAAGAGTAGTTACAAAAGATGGCAAAGAAATTCAGGATATTAAATTATCAAATTAATTTTTAGGCATATGCCTATTTTTTATACATTAATAATTAAATTATTATATTGTAATTAGTCCTGCTTTTGCTATTTTTATGTTTTTAACTTTAAAGGAGTATAAATTGTTTAAATACTTATTTCTTATTTTAGGCTACGTTATTTCGTCAAACTTAGCCTTTGCAGATGGCCATGAAGCAGCTGAAGTTGCTGTGGCAGATCCTGCAGAAATTTCATTTGTTTTTAACACCTTACTTTTTTGTATAGGTGGTTTTTTAGTTATGTGGATGGCAGCTGGCTTTACCATGCTAGAAGCAGGGCTTGTTAGAGGTAAAAATACAGTAGTAATTTGTATAAAAAACTTGGGACTTTTCTCAATTGCAGGTCTTGCCTATTACCTAATAGGATATAACCTCATGTATGCTGGAGTTGACGGAGGGTATATAGGTTCGATTAGTATATGGTCTAGTGGCATAGGAAGTGCTGATGATTTGGTTGGGCAAGGTTATTCACCAGCATCAGATTGGTTTTTCCAAATGGTTTTTGTTGCCACTACAGCTTCCATAGTATCAGGAGCTTTGGCAGAAAGAATTCTGATATATCCTTTCTTTGCATTTATTGTAGTACTAACAGCTATTCTCTATCCTATTTCAGGCTCTTGGCAATGGGGAGGCGGATGGCTCAGTGAAATGGGTTTTTCTGACTTTGCAGGTTCTACTATTGTGCATTCTGTAGGTGGATGGGCCGCTCTGGTTGGGGCTTTAGTATTAGGAGCTAGAAAAGGGAAATTTAACGATGACGGTACTGCTAACGTAATGCCTGGATCATCAATTCCTATGGCTACTTTAGGAGTTTGGATACTTTGGCTAGGTTGGTTTGGTTTCAATGGAGCTTCTCAACTTGCTCTCGGCTCATATGCGGATGCTGACGCTGTCGCAACAATCTTTGCTAATACCTCAATGGCTGCAGCAGGAGGAGTATTAGCTCCTATGGTACTAAGTAGATTGATGTATGGTAAAACTGACATCGGTGCAACCTTAAACGGTGCTATTGCAGGTTTAGTTAGTATTACAGCTGAACCGTTAACACCTTCTATTGGACAGGCGATTATTATCGGTGGTATAGGCGGTATTATTTGCATGTTTGGTATGAAATTATTAGATAAACTAAAAATAGATGATGTTGTTGGAGCAATACCAGCTCACTTATTTGCTGGAATTTGGGGAACACTTATAGTTCCATTTACAAATGGTGATACCTCATATGTAACACAAATCATAGGAATATTAGCATTTGGAATATTCACAGTGATTGGTTCTACTATAGTTTGGTTTATACTTAAATCTACTGTTGGTATTAGAGCAACTGAAGATGACGAAGAGTACGGGTTAGATTATACAGAATCAGGTCAGGCAGGTTTAGAATACGTCTCAAAGAAAAAATAACCTTCCTTTAAAAGAGTAGCAAAGGAAATTTTCCTTTGCTACCTTTCTTATTTTATATATTATTTAATTATGAATTCACTAGTAATATTATTTAGTCAACTTGTGGAATTATTTATCTGGCTTTTAATAATACAAGCTATCTTGAGTTGGCTTATAGCTTTCGGCATAATTAACACTCAAAGTAATTTTGTAAATATGATAGGGAATTTTCTGTACAAAATTACAGAACCATTGTTAAGACCAATAAGAAGACTATTACCGGATTTTGCTGGTGTCGATGTTTCGCCTGTCATTCTAATAATATTGCTAATATTTTTTAGAAACTTATTATTTGAATACTCAGGATTAATAAACTTTAGCTAGTTAATTTCTGAACCTTAATGACTTAAGTTTTATAAATCCCTCAGCATCTTTTTGGTCATAAATATCATCTTCCTCAAAAGTTGAAAGATCTTTATTGTATAAACTGTATTTCGATCTTCTTCCTTTTACAGTAATTGTGCCTTGTCGTAAAAATAATTTTACATCACCTTCTACTTTTTTTTGACTTTTATCAATCAAAGCCTGTAACATTTCCCTTTCAGGACTAAACCATAGACCATCATATATTAACTGAGCATATTTTGGCATAATCTCATCTTTCAAACTAGTAGAAGGGCCATCCAATGTTAAGCTTTCTATTGCTCTGTGTCCTTCTAATAAGATTGTTCCTCCGGGCGTTTCATATACTCCTCTTGATTTCATGCCAACAGTTCTATTTTCAACTAAATCTTTTCTTCCAATACCGTTTCTGCCGCCGATAATATTTAAAGTTTGCATAGCTAAGTAAGGTGATACCCGTTTATTATTTATTTTTTCGAGATCTCCTCTTTTAAAACTTAAAATTATGTTTTCACCTTTATTACTAGTTTTACTTGGATTTTTTGTCATTCTGAACATACTTTCATCTGGACTTTTCCAGGGATCTTCCAATATTTTTCCTTCATAAGATATATGCAACAAATTAGCATCCATAGAGTAAGGCGGAGTTTTTTTCTTACTTCCTGGCACCGGTATCTTATTCTGATGAGCATACTTTATAAGTTTTTTCCTAGATTTTAAATCCCATTCTCTCCAAGGAGCAATAACTTTAATATTCGGATTGTAAGCATAATAACCTAATTCAAAACGAATTTGATCATTTCCTTTGCCTGTAGCTCCATGAGATACGTAATCAGCTTTGTATTTTTTTGCTATCTCTATCTGGGTTTTTGCTATCAGAGGTCTTGCTATTGCCGTTCCAAGTAAATAACTTCCTTCATATAAAGTATTTGCTCGGAACATGGGATAAATATAGTCTTTAACAAAAATATTTTTAAGATCTGCTACTATAACTTTTTTTGCACCCATTTTGATTGCGTTTTTTTTAGCTATTTTTAATTCATCTTTCTGCCCAATATCTGCAATAAAAGCAATTACATCCAATTTTTTTTCGTTTTGTAGCCATTTCAAAATAACCGAAGTATCTAAACCTCCTGAATATGCTAATACTACTTTTTTTCTCATTAATAATCCTTTCAAAAAGATTTTAGTTGACCACAAGCGGCAAGCACATCATCTCCTCTTGGTAATCTAACTGTCGCAAGTAATTTACCTTCTTCCAAAATAAATTTTTTAAATATATTAACTTGATTTGGAGAAGAAGCATTATAGTTAGATCCTGGCCAAGGGTTAAAGGGTATTAAGTTTATTTTAGCTTTAAAAGGCTTTATTAGTTTAACTAATTCTTTAGCATCGTTAATACTATCATTAATACCCTCCAACATAACATATTCAAAAGTTATTCTTTTATGCTTTTTTTTTTTGCTATACTCCTTCAGAACCTCTAACAAATGATCTATGGACCATTTTTTATTTATAGGAACTAAAATATTTCTTACTTCATCAAATGCTGCATGAAAAGATACCGCTAAATTGACGTCGCTATCTTCTTTAAAATCTAAAATTCTGGGAACTACTCCAGATGTAGATAACGTTACCTTTCTTTTTGAAAATGCTAAACCTTTTTCGTCTGTAAGTACATTTATAGATTTTATTACATTATCATAATTTAAAAGGGGTTCTCCCATTCCCATAAATACTATGTTGGTTATTTTTTTTTTATCAGAATTTTTATTCCAGTCCTTTAAGAAATTTTTTACATAGATAACTTGCCCTAAAATTTCTGATGTACGCAGGTTTCTAGAAAACTTCATAGTACCAGTATGACAAAAAGAACATGCTAGAGAACAACCAACCTGTGAAGAAACACAAATTGTTCCTCTATTTTTATCAGGAATATAAACAGTTTCTATTTCTTTACCATCCTCTAACTCAAACAACCATTTTCTCGTTCCATCTTTGGATAGTAAAGTTTTACTAACTTTAAGCTCTGATAAATAATATTTATCATTAATTTTATTTATAATATTTTTAGAGATATTATTTAATCCTGAGAATTCATTTATGCCTTTTACGTATAACCAATTCCAAAGTTGGTCAGCTCTAAAAGTCTTTTCTTCTAAACCTATAAAAAAAGATTTTAATTCTGAAAATGACAAGTTATATATGTTTTCTTTCAACTGTATTAACTACAATAATTATTTATTTCGTAATATGCCTTAGCAAAACCATCTAGAGAATATGTATCTTTAGTTTTAGTTCCCCTTCTAGATTGCCCTAAGGCTACTAATTTATTACCTTTAATCATTGCTTCTATAATTTTTTTATCAGTTTTAGTTTTCGAACCTGTCCATGCAGTTTGTCCGAAGGTACTTAATTTAAATTTTTTTTTATTGTCAATTTTTATTGATGCTTTACTGTTCTCAGGAAAAGAATATCCAAAGTCAATTCCTACTGCGTTTTTATTTTGGTTTTCAACATTATTCCTATAAACTACAATTCTTACTCTACCTCTTACTTTATATTCGCCTTCAGATTTTTCTGGTTGTGCTATCATATAGCATAAATTTTTTGATTTTGCGTATACACTCCAATTTTCAAAACTTCCAATTTTTTTAGTACCTTCATCATCAGATAGAGCCTCAAAACTAAATAGTAACAAGCAAATGTTAATTAGTATTAAAATATTTTTAAAATTCATATTTACTCCTTTTAAGTATTAGGTAAAGATAGTTTTAATTTAAAAAATAGTTAAGGTCTATAATAAAATGTATAGTGTAATTGTAAATAAATATGGTGATCCTGATGTCCTTAAGTATGAAAAGACGAATTCAGAGAAAATTGAAGATAAATCGGTAAAAATAAAAGTTCATTCGTGTGGTGTGAACTTTGCTGATATACTTACAATAAAAGGAAGATATCAAGAAAGACCAAGACCTCCCTTTTCTCCTGGATTAGAAATCTCAGGAGAAATAATAGGTTTAGGAAAAAGTGTTTCCGAACATAAAATTGGTGACTCAGTAATGTCTATAATGAAATACGGAGGATACAAGTCTGAGATTGTGGTACCTAGTGAAAATACTTATAAAATTCCTTCTAATATGCCTTTAATTATTGCTGCTGGATTTCCTGTAACATATGGAACTGCTTACAGTGCACTAGTAACTTGTGCTAAAGTTAAAAAAGGTGAAACATGCTTAATACTTGGAGCAACTGGGGGAGTGGGTGTAGCAGCTGTTGAAATAGCTAAAGCTTTAGACTCAAAAGTTATAGCGTGCGGAGGAAGTAATAGCAAGCTACAAAGTTGCATATCTAAAGGGGCAGACTATGTGATTAATTATAAGGAAAAAATACTTAGAAATGAACTAGCTAAACTTAAAATAAAAGAGATAGATGTTGTGATTGACATGATAGGAGGACAATACACTCTAGACGCAGTCAAATCGCTTAAATGGAATGGAAGGTTTATCGTGGTAGGTTTTGCATCAGGAAATATTCCAAATATTCCAGCTAATAGACTACTATTAAAGAATGCTTGCGCTATTGGTTTGTATTGGGGAGAACTAGCTTACAGAGAGCCGAAAACCATTAAAAAAGACTTTTTAAAATTAGAAGAATTATATAAAAAAAAATTAATAAAACCTATGAATCATAAAATTTTTAAACTAGAAAATGCGTCTGAAGCGTTAAAATATTTATTAGAAAGAAAAAATATAGGTAAAATAGTTTTAAGAGTTAACTAAAAACTAAATCAGCCTCGGTATTATTAATAAGCTCTTGTTTGGTGATATCAGGGGCGATCTCCAAAACTTTTATGCCTTTATCAACTTCAAAAACCCCTAAATTAGTTATAATTAGATCAACTACTTCTTTTCCTGTTAGTGGTAAAGAACATTTATTAACTATTTTTGGACTTCCATCTTTAGCATTATGATCCATTAAAACCAATACTTTCTTTACTCCTGCAACTAAATCCATAGCACCGCCCATACCTTTCACCATTTTACCAGGTATCATCCAGTTAGCTAGGTCTCCAGACTCTGAAACCTGCATTGCTCCTAAAATTGACAAATCAATATGACCTCCTCTTATCATTGAAAACGAATCTGCTGATGAAAAAAAACTTGAGTCTGGTAACGAAGTTATTGTTTGTTTTCCTGCATTAATTAAATCCGGATCTTCTTCTCCCTTTTTAGGGAAAGGACCCATACCAAGCATCCCATTTTCACTTTGCAAAGTAACGTTATTTTTTTCGCTTATGTAATTAGCAACTAATGTTGGCATACCAATACCTAGATTTACATAAAAGCCATCTTCAAGTTCTTTTGAAGCCCTTTCACACATTTTTTCCCTAGTCCAACTCATAAACTATTCTTCACTTAATGTTAAATTTTCTATTGCTTTAGAATAATCTTTTCCTTCTAATATCCTGTTTACATAAATTCCTGGCGTATGTATGTAGTCAGGATCTAGTTCGCCAACTTCACATAATTCTTCTACCTCTGCAATAGTTACTTTACCAGCTGTAGCCATTACTGGATTAAAATTTCTAGCCGTCTTTCTATAAATTAAGTTACCAGATTTATCTCCTTTCCATGCTTTTACAATTGATAAGTCAGCAGTTAATCCTGTTTCCATTATATATTCTTTACCTTTAAAAGACTGATGTGTTTTATCTTCAGAAACTAATGTGCCAACTCCTGTAGCTGTAAAAAATGCTGGTATGCCAGCTCCTCCAGCTCTTACTCTTTCTGCTAAAGTTCCCTGAGGATTAAACTCTAATTCTATCTCACCAGATAAGTATTGTTTTTCAAATAATTTATTTTCTCCTACGTAAGAAGATATTGCTTTTTTAATTTGTTTTGTCTCTAACAAGAGCCCCAACCCTTGTCCTTCTGTCCCAGCATTATTTGAAATAACAGTCAAGTTTTTTACTCTGCTATCTCTTAGAGCTAATATTAGATTCTCTGGCAAACCACAGAGACCGAAGCCTCCAGACATAACTACCATTCCGTCAAAAAGAACTCCCTCAAGAGCCTCTTTAGCCTCTTTATAAACTTTTTTAAATGTTTTATCATTCATTGTATAAATAATAAAATAAAATTAAAAAATGTCATTAAGAATTAATTCTGCTTTATGGATGCTTTTTGCGTCATTAAACTTTGCAATACTAAATACTCTTGTAAAATATCTTTCAACAGAATTTAGCCTATCACAAATAATTTTTTTTAGATCTTTTTTTGCTATTGTTTTCATTCTTCCCTGGCTATTGAATACTGGTTTATTAAGCTTAAAAACGAAATCATATAAATTACAGTTAGCTAGATCTTCTGTAGCTTTGGCCGCAATGTATTTATGGTTTTTTTCTATTTCCAAAATACCACTAGCTGAAGCAACTGCCATTAACTTTACTGCTCCTATTTTCGGGGCAATTTGCGCTATAATTTTTTTAAAAGAAAAAATTAAAAAAAGAAGATTCATAGCCATTATTTTTTCAATTTTAGGTGCTCTAATTATTATTAAACCTGGGTTTTCTCAGATAAATGTTTACATACTAATTGCAATACTAGCTTCTCTTCTTATGGGTTTGGCAGCTATTTTCATTAAAAAACTCTCTATGGTTGACCACCCAAATGCTGTTGTCTTTTATATGCCAGCCACTTTATCTGTATTATCTTTTATACCCTGTGTCATTTATTGGCAAACTCCGTCTTTTTTTGAGGGATTTTTATTAGTTAGTACAGGACTTACTGCTACTTTAGCTCATCAGGGTATTACTAGAGCATTTGCAAAGTCTGAAGCTACCTATGTGTTAATTTTTGATTACTTAAGGTTACCATTTACTGCATTATTTGCTTTTTATATTTTTCTTGAAACTCCTACTTTATCAATATTCTTAGGAAGTTTAATAATTTTTATTTCAAGCATATATATAATTAATAGAGAAAAAGTAGCTGGAAAAAAAGAAACTACTCCTGTCATTACTGCAAAGAGATTATAGTCTGTTTACTAAATTAAAATTATTAAAAAACAAACAAAAAATAAAAAATTTTAAAGGAATTGCTTTTATTATTTTAGCTGCCTCATGTTTTGCTGTTATGTCAGCCTTTATTAAACTAATATTAGACCAACATCACGTTATAGAAACTATGTTTTTAAGGTCTCTATTCGCCTTAATTTTTTTATATTTCCTTCATAAATTTAATTTTTTTGTAGTAAAGAAAAAATATTTTAAATTCCATTTCTGCAGAGCTACGTTAGGTGTTTTAGCTATGTTCTTTACTTTCACTGCTTTAAAATATATTCCTCTTTCGAATATGACTGTAATAAATTTTTCAAAGATTTTTTTTATTTTACCACTTGCCTTTATTTTACTTAAAGAGAAAACTCATATTTCTTCTGTATTCTATATTCTAATAGGCTTTTTGGGAGTTGTCATTATAATTGGAATTGATATAGATAATTCATTGAATTTTAAATATTACTTTTATGCTTTGTCTGGAGCATTTTTAATTGCTTTAGTTAAAATATTAATAAAAAAACTGGCAGCCCATGAAAATGCACTTAATATTCAATTCTGGTTTGCTTTATATAGTTGTATATTTTTAGTTTTTCCTTATTTTTATTTAGCAGTACTCCCTACTCCAAAGTCAATATTAAATATCCTTTTTGCGACAATATTTGGTTTATTAGCTCAATTTTTTACTATAAAAGGATTACAAGTGGCTAAATCAACTATAGTTATGCCATTTGATTTTTTCAGAGTTATTTTTGCAACTATTCTAGGAGTATCAATATTCTCAGAGACTATAAACTTATCTTTTTTGTTGGGTTCATTCTTTATATTATATTCTGGAATTCAGTTAAGCAAATTAAACTGACAAGTAAACACTTAAAGCAATCATAATTAGCAAAATTGTTAAAAATATATTTAATTTAATTCTGAGTAACAAAAACCACTTAGGTAACTTTAATATTTGTAAAAAAGAGAATTCTAAACATAAAAACAAATTCAAAATAAAGGTCAAATAAATTAACTTAAAAATTAAGCTAAGCGAAAATAATAAGCCTATTAACACGAAAATAGTAGGTAGAGTAGAAATAAAAAAATACTTTTTAGCTCCTATCCTTACATTTAGTCCTATTCCCCAATATATTCCACCTAAGAAAGCAATTATAGAATATCCATATATTAAAATAATTTCTAATACTTGCATTTTATTAATATTTAAATTAAACAAAATTAAAGCAATTATAAATGGGACTAAACCACTAAATCCTAATATTTTAGCTAGGTTTTCTGTAGTATTATCTTGCTTGGTGGTTATATTTTTCAAACTCTTTTTCCATTACTTTAGCTAAACGTACATCTTTTTCAGATAGCATTCCCTTATCGTGGGTTGTTAATGTTACTTCTACTTTATTATAGATATTTTTCCATTCAGGATGATGATCTTGATTTTCTGCTTCAAATGCTATGCTTGTCATCCAAGAAAAAGCGCTCTTAAAGTTCTTAAACTCAAAAATCTTAAATGCCTGCTTTTCATTACTTTTAAGGTCCCATTTATTCTCTAAAAAAAAGGAAAATTTTTTATCATTCATATATGTCTCCTATTTAAAAACAATTCTTGAATATTAGTCTAAAATTATCATATATTATATATATTATTAATTATTATATGGAGTTATCAATGGCATTTGGTAAATACACTAACGATTATAACGTTAGATCAAGAGCTTCTAATCTTTCTTCGATTGACGAGGGACTTAGAAAATTTATGTTAAGAGTTTACGGTTATATGTCCGCTGGTTTGGCAATAACCGGAGTTATTTCCTATCTTTTCGCTAATGCTTATGTATCTGGTAATGCATTAGTTGTTTCTCTAATGCAAGGACCGCTTGCATTTGTAGTTATGTTTGCTCCTCTAGGTATAATTCTATGGATGAGTTTTGGAATTAATAAGATGAGTTCTAAGACTGCTCAAAATTTATTTTGGCTGTTATCAGCATGCTATGGAATATCACTTGCTAGTATATTTTTAGTATATACTGGTGCTACAATTGCAAGAGTATTTTTTATTGCTGCATCAATGTTTTTAACTATGAGCATATGGGGATATACTACTAAAAGATCATTAGCTAAAATGGGGAGTTTTTTAATGATGGGCTTAATAGGTCTTATAATAGCCTCAATTGTAAATATATTCTTGGGCTCTTCAGCCTTACAATTTGCTATGTCTATTATTGGAGTAATTATTTTCGCTGGATTAACGGCATATGATACACAAGTTATTAAAGAAATTTATGTTGAAAATGAGAATAGCGAAGATACTACAAAAAAAGCAGTAATGGGAGCATTAAAGCTTTATTTAGATTTATTGTTACTGTTTCAATATCTACTCATGCTTTTTGGCAATAGAGAATAAATTAATCCCAGGGCATCAGGTAAAACTTTTGCCCTTTTTTTTACATGTCCTACGATAAATACTATTCTGAATGGATTAAAAACCCTTTACTTTTCTGGGATAAAAAAGCTAAAGATATTAGTTGGATAGAAACTTATAAAGAAACTTTGTACAAATCTAACAATTTTTATGAGTGGTTCCATCAAGGAAAATTAAATACCTGCTACAACTGTTTAGACAGACACGTAGAAAATGGAAAGGGCGAGAAGGTTGCCATTTTTTATGATAGCCCTTTAACTAATACAAAAAAAAAAATTACTTATAACAATCTTCTTAAAAAAGTATCGTCCTTAGCTGCCTCTTTAAATAATTTAGGAGTGAAAAAAGGAGATACTGTAATATTATATATGCCAATGATTCCGGAAGTAATTATATCTATGCTCGCCTGTGCTAGAATAGGAGCCATACATTCTGTAGTATTTGGAGGATTTGCCGCAGAAGAATTAGCTAGCCGCATTTCTGATGTTTTACCAAAAATAATCATTTCTGCGAGTTGTGGTTTAGAGCCCAAAAGAATAATTAATTACAAAGAAATTCTTGATAAAGCTCTTTCTCTGTCATCCCACAAACCTTTAAAACAGATTATATACCAAAGAAATCAAAAATTTTCTGAATTAAATATGGAAAATGACCTTTCGTGGCATGAATTTATTGACTCCTCTTCCTCTATGAAGTGTGTACCTGTTGACTCTAACGAACCACTATACATATTACACACATCTGGTACTACGGGAATACCAAAAGGAATAGTTAGGACCAATGGAGGTCATGCTGTTGCTTTATTAAACAGTATGAAAATGACTTATGATATATCAGAAGATGAAGTATTTTGGGCTGCTTCTGATGTAGGATGGGTAGTTGGTCACTCTTATATAGTCTATGCCCCTCTATTACTTGGCTGTAGTACTGTATTATATGAGGGAAAGCCAGTAGGAACTCCTGATGCTGGACAATTTTGGAGAGTAATTTCTGAGTATAAAGTAAAAACTATGTTTACTGCTCCTACTGCTATAAGGGCTATTAAGAAGGAAGATGCAGATGGAAGAGAATTAAAAAAATATGATTTATCTAATCTAAAGTATATTTTTTTGGCGGGTGAAAGAGCCGATCCTGAAAGCATAAAATGGACTATGGAAATGACCAAGAAACCTGTAATTGATCATTGGTGGCAGACTGAAACAGGCTGGTCAATAGCAGGAAACTTTCCTCAGTTTGGACTTTTTGAAATTATACTCGGATCTACTGGAAAAGCTGCACCTGGTTTTCAAGTAAAAGTTTTAAATGATGAAGGAATAGAATTGGCGCCAGAAAACATGGGAAACTTAGCAATAAAACTCCCTCTTCCTCCCGGTTGCAGTTCTGCAATTTGGAATGATAGAGATAGATTTTATGAAGCATACCTAAAAAAATTTGATGGATATTATTATACCTCTGATGCAGGGATAATAGATAAGAACGGATATATATCGGTTATGTCTAGAACCGACGACATTATAAATTGTGCTGGCCACAGATTATCTACTGGATCAATAGAAGAGATTTTAACTCAACATAAAGATATTGCAGAATGTGCTGTCGTAGGAATTAACAACGAGCTTAAAGGCCAAGTTCCTATAGGATTGATAGTATTGAATAACTCTTCCATTAATTTAGAAGAGAAAAAGGTTGTCAAAGAAACTATTAATTTAGTAAGAGAAAAGTTAGGTCCTGTCGCATCCTATAAAAAATCACTTATTGTTGATAACCTTCCAAAAACAAGATCTGGTAAAATTTTAAGATCTACTATTTCTAAAATTCTTAATAAAGAAGATTATAAAGTTCCTGCAACTATTGAAGATATTAATACTTTAGATTTAATTAAGTCTTTGAAACTTTAAGTTTTATTAGAGTTTAAGTATTTTTTCATAATTTTTTTCTAGTTTATTATTAATTAAACTATGTCTAACCATAAAATTAAAAAAGACAATATTACAATTATTTTTTATCATGTTTGTCTTTTGCATTAATTTTAAAATTTTTTTCCAGTCCATTAATTGAAATTTTTCTACTTCTCCGTCTAAACAGAAAGGCTTAAAATTTTCATCTACCTCTAAATCAAAAAGATATAATGTATCCCTTCTTAGTGTATATGGACTATTTTTCCAATTATAATTTACAGTTCCAACTAGTTTTGCTCTATGAAGCTCCTTCTTTTTTAGGCCAGCTTCTTCATAGCCTTCTCTCTCTAAAGCACTAATAATGGTTTCTCCCGCTTTAACTCCTCCTGCTACAGTGTTATCAAGTTTTGATGGTGAAACTAATTTATTTTTATTTCTTTTCGGCACCCATAATTTATAGGAGTTTTTGTTTTTTATGTAAGCTATTAAATGAACTCCGTAACCCCTTATTCCCAGAAATTCTACTAATTTTCTATCTAATTTGAATAGCTCTCTACTATCGACAGTCAGTCTGCAAGAAAATAATTCATCAGCAGGTGTAAAAAGCTTCTTTTTCTGACTTAAGACTTTAGTTATTCTTAAAATAATTTTCTTAAGCTCAAATTTAGATGTGTTATCAAAAAAAATATTTTTTTCTAATAGAGAAATACCTTTAACATCAACTATTAAGTGTTTTGCTATTTCTTTATGTACATAACCTATGTTACTTCTATCGCAAATTAAGCAATAATAATCATCATTGTAGGTAAAATTATTTAGATTTTGAAATTTTCTTAGCAGCGACAAACTTATTAAACTCTAAGTGTTGATCCATATTTCAAATATTTTTTACGTCTCAAAGATAGTAAACTTAAGTTTTTGTTAGCACCTAGTTCCTTTAGATTTTTTAAAATACTTTGTTTAACATTTTCAACAGTTGTATCTACATCCCTATGTGCCCCTCCTATAGGTTCACTTATAATTTCATCAATAACTTTAAGCTTGATTAAGTCACTAGAAGTCAATCTTAAGCTATTGGCAGCAATTTCATCGAACCCTTCTTTTTGCCATAATATTGAGGCACAACCTTCTGGCGAAATAACTGAATAAACTGAATTTTCTAACATTAAAACTCTATCTGCTGTAGCTATTGCTACAGCTCCTCCAGAGCCTCCTTCTCCTATAATTATACTTATTAAAGGCACATTTACATTCAAGCAGGTTTTAATTGATGATGCTATAGCTTCGGACTGACCTCTTTGTTCAGCACCCACTCCAGGATAGGCTCCTGCGGTATCTACAAACGTAAGAATTGGTAAATTAAACTTATTAGCTAAGTTCATCAGTCTCACTGATTTTCTATAACCTTCAGGTTTAGCCATACCAAAATTTCGTTTTATTCTACTACTAGTATCGTTACCTTTTTCTTGGCCAATAATCATTACTGACTGTCCATTTAGGGAGGCTAAGCCACCTATTATTGCATCATCTTGTCCAAAGTTTCTGTCTCCACTCAACTCTTCAAAGTCTTTAAAAATACCGTTTATATAATCGATAAAATGTGGTCTTTCTGGGTGCCTAGCAACTTGTACTCTTTGCCAGGGTGATAACGAAGAATATTTAGCCTTTAGAAGTTTTTTTGTTTTAAATTCTAGATTAGAAATTTCATCAAGTATCTTGTTGCCTTTAACATTACTTACATGCCTAAGCTCGTTTATTCTAGCTTCTAGTTCAGCTATTTCTGCTTCAAAATCTAAAAAAAATTTCATTCACTTTCTCTATTATTTTTAATTAAATTATCTATGTCTACAATATTTTTTGCTTGTTTTATAGATACAATATCTAACAATTTTCCGTTAAATGCAATAGCTCCTTTTCCTTTTTTTTCAGCTAACTTCATTTGTGCTAATATTTCTTTTGCATTACAGACTTCTTTTTCTGTAGGAGAAAATATTTTATTAGATAATGGTATTTGTGATGGATGTATTAACATTTTGCCATCAAAACCCATAGTATAAGTACTTCTTGCTGCATAATTAAAACCTAATTCATCTGAAAAATTACCAAAGGGACAGTCGATCGCCCTTAATCCATAAGCATGTGCAGTTAATACTATCTTAAATAATGCATAATGCCACATATCATTTAAAACAAAACTTCTTTTCTTTTCGCTGCTGTTTAAAACTCCATAATTTTGACTAATACCTCCTATATCAATAGTTTTTGCTCCTAATGAGGCCGCAAAATCAGCAGATCCAAAATGTAAAGCTTCATTTCTTTTACTAGCAAGAGCTATTTGGTTGATATTAATTAAACCTAGAGTTGTTTCTATAATAATTTCAAAACCAAGTTTTTTTTTTCTTTTAAATTTATTTTCATAATTAGAAACCAACTTATCAAATTTAAATACTTCTTTATCACTATTTACTTTTGGAAACATTAGTAAATCTAGTCTAGAGGAAGTGTTTTTCATAATTTGTTTGATATCCTCTTCCATAAACTCTGTGTCATGACTATTTACTCTTATTGATAGTGTTTTTCCTTTCCAGTCAATGTCATTAACAGCCTCAATTACATTTGCTCTTGCACTTAATTTTTGCCCTAATGATACCGAATCTTCTAAATCTAAAAATATTATATCTGCTTTGCTTTGAGCTGCTTTTTCAAAAAAGTCTACCCTTGAGCCAGGAACTGCAAGCTCTGATCTGTTTAATCTAATTTTTACGATTTGATTGTTATTTATCATTATAGTAAAAATATATTAGTTTAATCCTCACGTAAAGTATTCCTGATAGGATGTTTTTTTATTGCTTCTAATGAATCTTTTAAATTAATATGCGTGTATATTTGAACTGTAGATATGTCTTCATGGCCAAGCAAATATTGGATGACTTTCAAATCTGCCCCGTTTTTTAGCATGTGAGAAGCGAATGCATGCCTCAACATGTGAGGAGATACATGATTAGAATTTAAGCCAGATTTGATTGCTATTGACTTTAATTTATAGTAATAAGCTTGTCTAGTTATGTGACTTCCTCTTGAAGGAAAAAGCCATATGTTCCCAGAAGTTGCTTTAGATCTTAAAAAATTTGGACTACTTATATATGTAGAGAGTATTTTTTTTGTAATTTTAGCAAGTGGAATTACTCTTTCTTTATTTCCTTTTCCTAATATACAAATACTATTTAAGTCTTCATTTAAATTGCTTAGTTTCATAGAGACTAGTTCTGAAACTCTTAAGCCCGTAGCATATAAAAGATCTGTTAATAATAAAGTTTGGAGATTCTTAAATGAATCCTTATTGACAGCAAGATAATTTAAAAGTTTTTTAACATCCTCTTCATCTAAAAATCTTGGCAAAACATTGTTCTTTTTAGGAGTCATTATATTGGTCATAGGATTTGTTGATATAAACTTTTCAGTAAACAAAAAATTAAAAAACTGTCTTAAGGTAGAAACTTTTCTAATAATAGTAGATTGTTCAAATGATTGTTCTTTTAACGATTCTATCCATAAAGTTATATTATCGTAGGTACAGAAGAGTAAACTATATTTTTTTTTTTTAAGAAAACTGTAAAAACCTTTAAGGTCATTTTCATAAGAATAAACAGAAGATTTAGTAAGATTTTTTTCCGTAATAGTCTTTTCTAAAAATAATAATATAAAATCTTGTTCTTTATTATCACTGATAAATCTTCTCAATTTATAAACCCAAATTTATTTCTAAACCAAAGTTTCTTGCATACTCTCTCAATCCTATATTATTAAGTGAATAAATTGATTTGTATAAATAATAAAAATTCAATTCTTCTTTTTTTGATGAATTCAATAAATCTATTGTAATAAATACAGTCTCAGCTAAATTTCTTTTTCTTACAGACTCTTCTAATAAAAAGAAAAGATTAGTTTTGTTTCCATCTAATTTTGAGCTAAAGCTTTTATATTCATTGATATAAAAACTCTCCCATAACTCTGATGAGATTTCATAATTTAGAGCCTTTAAAGTAATCATAAGATTGTATATATTTTCTTTTTTTACTTCTAAGCTATTATAGAGTACATTCAGCAAAAAATTAATATCAGGTATCTTTAAATTTGATTTATTTAAATCTGTATCCGCAATATATAATAATAATAACATTTTACAAAAGTTTATATCTATTATAGCTCTATCTTCAAAGTCTTTAGTTATGAAAAATAACCAATTCTTAACCTCCTTAATGTTCTTGTTACTTATAAGTGCTCTTGATACAGGATATATAAACCAGCTTAATTCTCTCTGAGGTGTTAGTGAATTTATAGAACTTATAGTTATTGAATAAATAGCTTTTTCTATATTTATTTCTTCTGCTTTTATCCATAGTAAATTTAAAAGTTTTGCTCTATCTATATCGGATATAGTATTATTAATGAGATGAAATAAACTTACTCTAAATTCCAAAGAATTGTCATTATCCTCTTGTAGAAAGTTATCTAAATTTATTGTATCCTTAATTGTAATATAATAATTTGTGTAAGCATTCTTTAAAAAAATAGGATCATACAAACCACTACTTACTAATTTTTCTAAAGATTCTAGTTGGTCTTTGATACTGTAAAGTTTCATATCATAAATAATTTTATTTAGTGTTAATGCGTCCTGTGAAAAAATCTGTTTAGCTATTTTATAATCACTCAAACTTATAATTTTAAGATTTTTATTTTCTAAATTATTTTTATCTAATAATAAAGTTTTAACAGAAGGTTTTTCTAAAAAGCTACGTACCTTTTGAATATAAGATATGCTTTCAATAGAGTCATTTTCTAATAAATCTAAGGCAAGTTGCGCTTGATTATATTTGTTAATAGCAATATTACACGCTATGAGTGTCTTTCTTTTCTCAATATCTTTTTGTAGGTCAAAATTTTTTTTTTGTAACTCACTACAAATATAAGGAATGTCTTTATCAGATTGCCTTAAATCATATATTAAACTATAGAAATTATCATTTTTTATTTCCAATGGAATATTGTCTATAAGTTTTGCTATACTCGAAGTATCTCCAATATCTCCTAAAACAGTAATTTTTGCTTTTAAATATTTCAGTTTTTTATCATCGTTTAATGGTATTTCAACCCCTTTATTTTTTTTTTCTATAGGCTTTTGAGCTCTGGACATTAATATTTTAGATGTTAAGTCCAATAGTGTTGGTGATTTAGTGAAGAAATTCGTTTCCTTTAATAAACTCAACGCTAGCTGGCTGTTTGTACTTCCCCACATCGACCACCCTAGACCTCCCTGCTCTCTAGACAATATCCCATACCAATCATTATACTCTCTAGGTATGTCATCAACTACTATTAAATTTTTATATTCTTTACTACCTGATTCATTAATCTCTTTTTCTAAATAGATCTCACTCTCGTTTTTGTTATCATTATCATTAAGATTATCACTGCTATTTTCTAGCTCTAAATTTTCCTCTATTACTATTATCTTTTTAGGAGATTCTTCTGAAAATAATTTACTACAAAAAATAACAAATAATATGATGAATAAATATCTATTCATTATTTTTTAACCTATGTATTTCTATATTTTTTTCTATTTTTTCTTGCGGAGCCGGTATGTCCCAAATGAATATTACAAAGATAATAAGTCCTAAAATTATTAAAACACTAAAAATCAAAAACTTTTTTATAATCATAAAATTTTTTCAATGAAATTATTTTGTTATGTACTATAATTTAATATACTTTAAAACTAATCATAAAACAAATACCTATTGAATGAAATTAATTTAAATAAAATATTAAAAATGGAAAAATTTTTTTTAGTTGGTTTCATGGCTACTGGTAAAACAACTATCGGCAAACGTTTGGCTTCTATGCTTTATTTACCTTTCTTTGATAGCGATAAAGAAATTGAAGTGGCTATAGGTTGCTCAATAAATGAGTATTTTAAAAAATATGGAGAAAACAAATTTAGATTAGTAGAAGAATCAATAATTATTAATAAAATTAAAGATAATAAAAGTAAAGGTTTTGTAATGTCTTTAGGAGGAGGCGCTTACTTAAATAAAAACATTAGACAATTAATAAATTCTGTTGGAATAAGTATTTGGCTAAATGGCAATATAGATATTATTTATAATAGGCTAAAGAAGTCAAAATATAAGCGTCCTTTAACCTTAACTTACAATACAAAAGAAAAGCTGGAAAAGCTTTTAAAAGATCGAATGCTTTACTATCAAAAGGCAAATGTAAGAGTAGATTTAAAAATAACTAGTAAAGATAAAATGACTGCTATAATAATTAAAAAAATTAATGAATACATAAATTATAAAAAATGATTAAAGTTCAGATTAATTTAGAAGATAAAAAATATTATATTTTTTTAAATCATAATATTTTTGATTATATAGCAAGATTTCACAAAAAAAATTACCCTGGTTGTAAAGCTATCATAATTACTGATAATAATGTAAAAAAGTTTTATTTAAAAAAATTAGAAGATAAACTTACTTTCCAAAGTATAAAAGTGAACTCATATTCTGTGCTAAGTGGTGAAAGAAGTAAATCTTTTAAGAATTTAGAATATTTATCAGAAAAAATTATTAAAAAGGGAATTAACAGGAATGACATAATTTACGCGTTGGGTGGTGGTATTGTTGGAGACTTAGCAGGTTTTTTATCTTCAGTGATATTAAGAGGAGTCAAATTTATTCAAATTCCAACCACTCTTTTAGCCCAAGTTGATAGTTCAGTAGGAGGGAAAACAGCAATAAATTCCAAATTAGGAAAAAATCTTATTGGAACTTTCTATCAACCATCTGCTGTCTTCATTGATCCAAATACTCTTAGTACTTTACCAAGAAAAGATTTGTTAGCTGGTTATGCAGAGGTCATTAAATATAGTTTGATCGATGATAAAATATTTTTTGATTGGTTAAATAAAAATGTCAAAGATAATTTAAGTTTAACAACTGAAAAGATAATTAAAGTAATCTCGACTTGTGTAAAGAAAAAGGCAAAAATTGTAAAATTAGATGAAAAAGAAAAAAAAAGTAGAATGCTTTTAAATTTTGGCCATACCTTTGCTCATGCATTAGAAAATGAGTTAAATTATAAAACAAGACATGGTGAAGCAGTATCTGTTGGAATGTTAATGGCAATGAAATTATCATGTAATTTAGGTTATGCTAAACAAAAAGATTTTAATTTATTGGAAACTCACTTAAAAAGACTTAAATTACCAATTAAATTAAATAATCTATCTGATAAAAAAAAATGGCTAAGCAAAGATATTTTAGATAAAATGCAAAAAGATAAAAAGTCTTATAAAGGCAATATTCAGTTTATTTTATGCAGGGGTATAGGTTCTGCCTTTATAAAAAAAAATATTGACAATGCAATAGTTAAAAAAACAATCGAGGAATTTTTAATTTAATGCCTGAATTATATTTATTTATTCAAATCTTAATTATCTTTTTTTTAATAATTTTATCAGGATTTTTTTCTTCTTCGGAAACAGCAATAACAAGTATATCGGAACCTTTAATACAGAAAAAGGTATCAGAAGAAGATAAAAAAGCAATAAAAACTCAAAAACTATTAAAAAAAAAGGAAATTATAATTAGTGCGATATTGCTGGGAAATAATTTAGTTAATATTCTTTCTTCAGCTTTAGCAACAAATATATTAATAAAATCTTTCGGTCCAATAGGAATATTGTATTCAACTTTAGTTATGACCTCTTTAATATTCATTTTTGCTGAGGTATTGCCCAAAATTTACGCAATAAGAAAACCTGATACTTTATTAATGTTTTATACACCTTTATTAATATTTTTTGTTTGGGTTTTGTCTCCTGTTAACTATTTAATTCAAAAATTAATTCATTTTTTATTAAGCTTCAATAAAACTAAAACCGATAATAATAATAATGAAGATAGAATAAGAGGGGCCATTTTATTAGCAGCTAAAGAAGGAGAAATGGTAAAAGATAATAGGTTCATGTTAGAAAGTATTTTAGATTTAAAAGATAGAGAAATCCATGAGGTTATGATACATAGAAAAGATATTTTTAGTGTAGATATTAACGAGAATAAAGATTTTTTTTCTAAACTTGCCAATGAAACTCCATATTCAAGATTTCCAGTTTGGAAAAATAATTCAGAAAATATTATTGGTATTATGCATGTTAAGGATTTGCTAAGATCACTTTTGGTTGAAAAATTTGATGTTAAGAACGTTTTACAAGAGCCTTGGTTTGTTCCTGAAACTACTAATTTGCTAGGCCAACTAAATGAATTTAGAGAAAAGCAAAAGCAAATGGCTTTTGTAGTTGATGAATATGGTGTACTTTTAGGACTAATTACATTAGAAGATATTTTAGAAGAGATAGTAGGACAAATAGAGGATGAACATGATTATCCTTCCTCTAACCTTTTATATGATGATAATGGTAATATTTACGTTAATGGAAATGTTACGATTAGAGATTTAAATAGAAAATTCAATTTTAAACTACCAGAAAACTCTGCTTCAACAATAGCAGGACTAATTATTAACACGGCAAAACGAATTCCCGAAGCTGGCGAAAGTTTTGTTATAAAAAATTCCATTATCAATATCATATCAAGAAGTCAAACTAGAATTACTAAGGTTTTGATAAAAAAAAATAAAGCTTAGAAACCTTTAAGATCTAGCTCTAATGCATGTAATCCAGAAGCGAATTCATTATCTAACAAACTGTATACTTTTCTATGCAAGTTTACTCTATTCATAGAATTATTATTATCTAATGTCATTCTTATAAAAAAGTGAGTTTCTATCGAGTTTTCTTCAATTTGAGTATGACCCTCATGCTTTTTACTATCGTCTCTTATAAAAAGTATTTTAGGCGAAAAATTTTTTTTCAATATTTTCTCAATTCTTTTTTTTCTAGAATCTTTATTCATTATTAATACCTACTATTGCTAATAAGATAAAATAACATAATATTATAATAATTATGAATAAAAATAAAAAAAGCTTTGCTTATCATTTTGAAGAAGAAAATGATGAGCTTTTAGGGCTCACGAAATATTGCGAATGGGGGAACTGCCAAAAAAAAGGCGAATATAAAGCTCCTACATCTAGAGACAAATTGAGAGAATTTAAATGGTTTTGTTTAGAGCATGTCAAACTTTATAATAAAGGTTGGGATTATTTTAAAGGTAGAACAACTGATGAAATATATAATGAAATTTCTAATGACGCTAGATGGCATAGACCAACCTGGGAAAAAATAAAAAAATATCAATTTTTAGAAAGTGAGGGGTTGGAAGATGAAAATTTGAATGCCACTTACTCAGAACCAATAAATAAGATTAAAAATAATACTTTAAAAAATTGTGCAAAAATTTTAGAAATTAAATTTCCTTTTAATATATCTGATTTAAAAAAACAGTACAAAAAAATGGTGAAAAGATTTCACCCTGATGTTAATAAAAATAATAGTGAGGAAGATATTATAAAGCTAAATTACGCATATTCAGAATTATTAAATTTTTTGAAAAAATGAAGGAAATTATGAAAAATTTACAAAATACTCATGTTGTAAAGCATTTAGATAAACCTAATAAGAAAGTTAATGCTTCAAAACTATTTAATATAGAAACAGAATTAGAAGTCGATACCTATAGTGAGAGAGATTCGTATGTACCTGAAATAGATGATAGCTATATTTTCGATAAAGATACTACATTAGCAATATTAGCGGGATTTCAGTTTAATAGAAGAGTAATGATTCAAGGCTATCACGGAACAGGAAAGTCAACCCATATAGAGCAAGTAGCAGCTCGGCTAAATTGGCGTTGTTTAAGAGTAAATTTGGATAGTCATGTAAGCAGGATAGATTTAATAGGTAAAGATGCTATAGTTGTAGAAAATGGATCACAAATAACAAAATTTAAAGAGGGTATAATACCTTGGGCCTTAACCAACGGTGTGGCTTTAGTTTTTGACGAATACGATGCCGGGAGACCGGATGTAATGTTTGTAATTCAAAGAATACTTGAGCTAGAGGGAAAACTCACTTTATTAGAACAGAATAGAGTAATAACACCACATCCGTCATTTAGGCTTTTTTGTACTACCAATACTATAGGATTAGGCGACACGTCTGGTATGTATCATGGTACTCAACAAATAAATCAAGGACAAATGGATAGATGGAATATAGTCTCTACCCTAAATTATTTGAGCGAAAAGCAAGAATTAGATATTGTAAGTTCAAAAGCTAAAAAATTTTTAAAAAAATATAAAAAAGAAAAAATAGCTTTGATGATCAACTTAGCCAATTTGACTAGAATAGGTTTTAAGAATGGTGATATATCAACTGTGATGTCTCCTAGAACTGTTATTACTTGGGCTGAAAATGCATTAATTTTTGATGACTTAGAATATGCCTTTAGAGTTACATTCTTAAACAAGTGTGATGAGGCTGAAAGGCCTATTATTGCAGAATATTATCAAAGATGCTTTGCAATAGAATTACCCAATGGTTGGGTAAATGTTATAAATGATTCTACTTACTCTAAAAATGAATAAACTAAATACAAATGTAAATACTTTTAAAAAGTCCATAGAAAGTACTGTAAAAGCTATATCTAAAAAGTCTGATATTAATATATTATTTGGTTCAGACATAAAAAACTCTGATCAAAACGTAAATCTTCCTGAATTTAATGAAAAAAAACTTAATAAAAGCAAGGTTAGTATAAGAGGAAAAAGTGACTCTGCTTCACTCGTTAATAGATATCATAATAAGATAGTTCATCAGAAAATGTCACCTAAAAATATAGAAGCTAAAATTATTTTTGATGAAATAGAGTTTTTGAGGTGTGAACTATTAGGTGGCTTAAAGTATCCAGGTATAAAAAAAAATCTATTAGATTTTGAGCAAGAACACATTAAAGAAAAAAAAAATGAAAATGTAAAACTTAATAAGTCAGAAACATTTAAACTATATTTAAAAAATAATATATTAGGGCTAAACTTAGCTAATGAATTAGATGAAGTTAGCGATCCTATAATTAAATCTTTAAAAAAAATATTAAAAAATCAAAAATTACATATCTTCAATAAAATTTCAGATCAGAAAGAATTTAGTCTTGAGGTTTTAAAGCTAATAAATACTGTTATAGATGACCATATACAAAATAAAGAAGATAATAATGCAGAAAGTAATGCAAACGATGAAAAAGAAGAAAGTCAAAAGGAAGAAATAAATGAACAGACTGAAGAATACCAAAGTTACGAAATAACCGATACCACTGAAAGTCAAAACGCAGAAAATGTAGAAAATGATGACTCTCTAAATGAAGTAGGTAGTGATGAAGAAAGTTCTGATTATAGTTCATCTCCTAGCAATGATTTTAAAGATATAATAGATACTACTTTTAAATATTCTGTGTACACGAAAAAATTTGACAGTATAACTACTGCTGAAAAACTTTGTGACACTGAGGAAGCATCTAAACTTAGAAAACAGCTAGATAAACAAACTGAAAAGTTAGACTCAACCATTACAATTTTAGCTAATAAACTTCAAAGAAAGCTATTATCTAAACAAAACAGATGGTGGGAGTTTGATCTTGAAGAAGGAATCCTTGACAGTGGTAAACTAGCTAGAATCATTACTTCTCCAGAAAGTTCTTTATCATACAAGAAAGAAAAAGATACTGAATTCAAGGACACTGTTGTTTCACTCTTAATAGATAACTCCGGGTCTATGAGAGGAAGACCTATAACAATAGCTGCAATTTCCACTGATATACTTGCTAAAACCTTAGAGCGATGTGGTATTAAAGTAGAGGTTTTAGGATTTACTACTAAAACCTGGAAAGGTGGTAAGGCTCGGGATACATGGATTAAAGATAATAAACCAAAATTACCAGGAAGACTAAATGAACTACTACATATAATATATAAAAATGCCGATGCTCCTGTGAGAAGAACTAAAAAAAATTTTGGTATTATGTTAAAAGAAGGTCTTTTAAAAGAAAATATAGATGGTGAGGCTCTAGATTGGGCTTATAAAAGATTAAACGTGCGCTCAGAAAAAAGAAAAATTTTAATGGTAATATCTGATGGGGCGCCTGTCGATGATAGTACTTTATCCTCTAATAAAAGTAATTACTTAGATAATCACTTAAAGTATGTAATTAAATCTATTGAAAAAAGAGCAACTGTAGAACTTATAGCAATTGGCATTGGGCATGATGTAACAAGATACTATGAAAAGGCAGTTACAATATTAGATGTTGATGACTTAGGAGGAGTAATGTCTAAACAATTAATTAATCTTTTTTAAAATTATCTTGTATAGAGGCTTTAGAAATACTTTTTTTATACTTTCTTGCATCACTTGAAAGATTTTTGCTAAAAGCATTTAATAAATAACTATCTATACCACCATTTTTTTCTACAGTTCGCAATGTTGAAGCAGCTATTCTAAATTTTAATTTTTTTCCCAGTTTATCGCTATACAAACTTACATTTTGAAGATTAGGAATAAATCTTCTTTTGGTCTTATTGTTTGCATGGCTAACATTATTACCCGTAATAACCAATTTTCCTGTAAGATCGCATTTTCTAGTCATTTTTACACTCCGATGTGTGAAAATAATATATATTTATTATTCCATCAACTATAAAATTTAAATATTAGATTTTTTTCCATATTTTATCAAATTCAAAATTTTATAGCATGCATTGATAATGTTTGTACCTGGACCAAATATTTCAGCAACTCCTAAGTCTTTTAATTTATTTATATCTTTTTTAGGAATAACTCCACCGCATATTACTAAAAAGTTCTTTTTATTAATTTTTGATAGTTTCATAAAGTCCCTAACTAAAGTCATATGTGCTGCTGCATGACTAGAAATACCTACTATATCAGGCTTAATCTTTTCGGATTCTTTCAGCAACTCCATAGGAGTTAAAAATAGCTTTGTAATTTTTACATCAAAACCTAAATCAGAGAAAGAAGAAGCGATAACCTTCGCTCCCCTATCATGTCCGTCTTGACCTAGCTTAGCTACCAACATTTTTGGTTTTCGTCCTACCTCTTGCACAAATTGGCTAATACTTTCTTTAATATCATCAATTTGGATATGATCACCAAAACCTTTAGTGTATACTCCTCTAGTTATATTCAATTTTTCTTGATATCTATCAAAAACTTTCTCCAATGCATAAGAAATTTCTCCTATGGTAGCACGCTCTTTTGCTGCAGTAATACTTAATTCTAATAAATTACCATTCTTATCTCTTGCAGCTTTAGTTAAAGACTTAAGCGCCATTTCACAGCGTTTATTGTTTCTATTAACTTTTATTTTTGATATAGAATCTATTTGTTCTTTTCTAACTTCGGTATTATCTATCTCAAGTATATCAAAGTCTTTTTCATTTTCGTTAATGAACTTATTTACCCCGACAATAATTTCATCTTCGCTATCTATTTTAGCTTGTTTTCTTATAGCTGACTCTTCGATAAGTTTATTTGGATATCCAATTTCTATAGCCTTTGTCATGCCCCCTAATTTCAAAATATCATCTACTATTTTTTCTGCATGCACTATTAGTGAGTTAGTTAAGCTTTCCACATAATAGCTACCTGCTAGAGGATCTACCGTTTTAGTTATACTCGTTTCATTTTGTAAAATTAGTTGAGTATTTCTTGCTATTCTTGAAGACATTTCAGTAGGTAACGCTACTGCCTCATCAAAAGAGTTTGTATGTAATGATTGTGTACCACCCATAACCGCTGCCATAGCTTCAACAGTTGTTCTCACTATATTGTTATACGCGTCTTTTTCAGTTAACGAAACACCTGAGGTTTGGCAGTGAGTTCTAAGCATTAATGATTTTAAATTTTGAGGCTTGAACATCTCTTTCATTTTTTTTGCCCAGAGATATCTAGCTGCTCTAAGCTTTGATACTTCCATAAAAAAATTCATTCCTATCGCAAAAAAGAATGATAATCTAGGAGCAAAATCATCAACTTTCAGTCCATTACTTATGGCAGCCTTTACATACTCTAGGCCGTCTGCGATAGTAAAAGCTAGCTCTTGAACCTGATTTGCGCCTGCCTCTTGCATGTGATAACCTGAAATTGAAATAGAATTAAATTTTGGCATTTTTTTAGAAGTAAATTCAATAATATCAGAAATAATTCTCATTGAACTTTCTGGAGGGTATATGTATGTGTTACGGACTAAAAACTCTTTCAATATATCATTTTGTATAGTTCCTGATAATAATTCCATTGATACCCCTTGTTCTTCAGCTGCAACAATATAAGAGGCAAGTATTGGTAAAACAGCTCCATTCATAGTCATAGAAACACTCATTTTTTCAAGTGGTATTTCATTAAATAAGACCTTCATATCTTCTACAGAGTCAATAGCAACTCCTGCTTTACCTACATCACCTATAACTCTAGGATGATCACTGTCATAACCTCTATGGGTTGCAAGGTCAAATGCAATTGAAAGTCCCTTTTGCCCAGCTTTTAGAGCTTTTTTGTAAAAAGCATTGGACTCTTTAGCAGTCGAAAATCCAGCATATTGCCTTATTGTCCAAGGTCGACCAGAATACATAGTAGCTTTAGGACCTCTTACAAAAGGAGGAAAACCTGGCATAGTATCTAAATGTTCTAGCCCCTCTAAATCATCTTTTGTGTATAGTGTTTTTAGTTGAATTCCTTCTTCAGACTCCCAAATTAATTTTTGTTTTCCGTCTCTAATTTTGTTTTCCAACTCCCTATTAGCTAGTTCACTCCAGTCATCAATATTTTTACTCGAAAACTTTACCATTAAGCATCTTCTTTCGTTTGCCAAGGTAATCTAGAAAATGGGATCCCTTCCTCTTGAAGTTCTTGCGACTCTTTTTCTGTAGATTCTCCTCTTATTGGCCTAGATTTAGTCTCTCCATAATAGATTTTTCTAGCTTCTTCAGCGAAATTTTTTCCTACATTATCTGTATTTTTTTCAATATATTTTCTAAATTTTTTGATCTGTCGTTCTAATTTTTTTTGTGATACATTTTTTTTATTAATTTTTGAGGTAGTTTTGGTGTTTAAATTAGGAGCCATTAAGGCTTTTTCAATTCTTGTACTATTACAATAAGGACATTCTATCAACTTATTTTTCAACTGTTTCTCATAATCGACACTAGAAGCAAACCAAGCCTCGAATTTATGATTTTTGTCACATTTTAAATCAAATAATATCATTTTTAATCTATTGTAATTCTTTTATATATATTGTTATATATTATATATTTTACAATAGAAACTATGAATAAAATATCAAATTGGGTTAAACACTGTTTTGAAAAAATTCCTATTTCACAAGGGTACGTTCTTGACTTAGCCTGCGGAAAAGGCAGGCACTCAATATTCTTATCTGATTTAGGATTTAAGGTATTATCAGTTGATATAGACAAAAATAGCCTTAATTGTTTTAATGGAAAACTTATTATAAAAAAAGATATTAATGTAGAAAATATTAATAATTGGCCTTTGGCAGAAAGAAAATTTAGCGCCATTGTAGTTACTTATTTTTTAAATAGAACAATATTTCCTCTAATTTTAAACTCTATTAAAAAAGGAGGATACCTGATATACGAAACATTTAGTGAAGGACAACAAAAAATTGGAAAACCTTCCAATCCTGATTTTATTTTAAAATCAAGAGAACTCATAAAATTAAGTTCTAAGATGCAACTATTAACCTATGAAAATATTTACATAGAAAACTCTTCAAAGCATGTGTTTCTTCAACGTATTTTTGTTAAAAATGTTTGATGAAAAAAAAATTATTTTTAATCATATTAGATCCTTTAAAAGAAATCATAAACGTGCAATTAGTTTTTTTGGAACTATTTCTGACATTTTAATAGAAAAAGCTTTTGACGAAGATAAAAGCTATAAAAATAAAAATATATTAGAAATAGCTTCTAGAAATGATATTTTAGAAAATAAAATACATAATAAAGGGTTTAAATCTAATTATTTTCAAACGTGCTTATCTGAGAAAATTCAAATAAATAATAATAAAAGAGTAGTATCAAATTTAAATAATCAAGTTTTTAAAAAAAAATATTTTGACTTTTGTTTTAGTATATTTTCTTTAAATAGTAGTAGAGATATACCTTTAGCATTTAAAAATATATATAATATGCTTAATACTGAAGGAATATTTATAAGTGTATTCCCGTCTGATGAATGTTTAAAAGAATTTAGTTCTTATTTCATAAAGTTCTTTCATCCAGCTAAAAATTTTAATTTCAACCCTTTATTTGATATGCAAACATTAGGAAATTTGTGTTCTGCTTCAGGTTTTAAAAATGTAATTGTAGATAAAGAAAACTTTCAATTAACTATCACAAAACCTGAAGAAGTATGGCATTTTATCAGAGGCATTGGGGAGAGTAATTATCTATTAAAAAGAAAAAATTTTATTGTAAAAAAATCTTTGTTTAAAAAGTTTTATAATGAATATAATAAAAAATTAAAAGAGGGAGATTTAAAAAAAAATACTTTATCTATTTATTATTTAATCGGCAAGAAATAATCAACTTCTATAATCAGCATTTATTTCTATATATTTTTTTGTTAAATCACATGTCCATACTTTAGAAGAGAACTTTCCATAGTTAAGATCTACCTCTACCCTAATTTCATTATTTTTTAAATACTCAGAGACAATATCCTCATTATATTTTTTTTTCAGTTTTCCTTTTTGTAGTATAATATTTTTACCAAATTTTAAAGAGATCTTATTTTGATCTATCTTTGCTTTTGATTTTCCTATCGCCATAATAACTCTTCCCCAATTTGCATCCTCTCCAGCAATAGCAGTTTTAACTAAAGGAGAATTGGCTATATTTAAAGCAATATTTTTAGCATCTAAGTAACTTTTCGCACCTAAAACATTAACTTCAATAATCTTAGTTGCTCCTTCACCGTCATAAATTATTTTTTTTGCCAATTCTATTGCTAACCACTGTAAATCTTTTTTAAACTTATTAAGAATTTTATCTTTATTAGTTTTTACATTATTTAAAATTTCTCTAGTAGAAAAAAAACAAACCATATCATTAGTTGACATATCACTGTCTACAGTAATGCTATTAAAAGACTTTTCATTTATTTCCAACAACAACTCTCTAAGTATTTTTGATGTCAAATCAGCATCTGTAAATATGTATGCTAACATTGTCGCCATATCTGGAGCTATCATCCCTGATCCTTTAGCAATACCTACTAGGTTTACTTCCCTATTACCTATTCTAGTTTTCTTATATATGCCTTTAGGAAAGGTATCCGTAGTCATTATAGAGTTTGCAAAACCTTTCCAATCTATGCTTTTTTTTTCATTTAAATTAGCAGTTAGAATATTTAAGGTTTTCATAATTTTTTTAATAGGCAATTGCTCTCCAATAACTCCGGTTGAGGATATTATTACTTCTTTTTTTTTACAATTAAGCCTATTAGAAAAAAAGTCTAAGATGGTATTTAAATTAGTGTAGCCCTCTTCTCCTGTATAAGCATTTGCATTACCAGAGTTAACCATTAGTACTCTTGCCTTAGATATATTTTTATTTTCTTTTAGCCACTTTATATTAGCTGCAAAAGTTTTTGACTTAGTTGTAACATATGCAACATTTGCATAATTATTAAATAAAACTATTACTAAATCTAATCGAGATTTACTTTTTATATTTGCTTTACCACATATTATATCTACATTTTCTAAAGCGGGTATTTTAGGAAATTTCTTATAAAGAGTTTTTTTCATAATATTTATTTAAAAATTTATATACTAATGATATTTCTTATAATATAAATTACAAAATTAAAATATAATATCTTATATGCTAAATTTTTTAAAAAATAATTTTTTTATTAGTCCTAACAAAAAAATACTAAATAATTATAAAACGTTACTAGATAATGTTAATAATTTAGAAAACCAAATCAAACCGTTAACACATGATCAAATTAAAAATAAGACTGATGATCTTAAACAACTCTTTAAAAATGGGAAAAAGTTAGATGATATACTTCCAGATGCTTTTGCTTTAGTAAGAGAAGCTGCAGTAAGAACTCTTAGTCAAAGACACTACGATGTTCAAATTTTAGGCGGTATTGCTCTTCATAATGGTAAAATAGCGGAAATGAAAACGGGTGAAGGGAAAACTCTTGTTTCAACTCTATCTGCATATCTCAATGCTATTAGTGGATTAGGGGTGCATATAGTCACTGTAAATGATTATTTGGCGTCTAGAGATAGTGAATGGATGGGAGCTATATATAAATTTCTTGGACTATCTGTTGGCTGTATAAAATCAGGTATGTCAGATTTAGATAGAAAAAACGCTTATTTAGCAGATATTACATATGGAACAAATAATGAGTTTGGCTTTGATTATTTGAGAGATAATATGAAATTTAGTTTAGAAGACACGTGTCAAAGAAAGTTTAATTATGCTATTATAGACGAAGTTGACAGTATTTTAATAGATGAGGCTAGAACACCTTTAGTAATATCTGGAGCAGTAGAAGATAACACTAAACTTTATTTGATAATCAATAATTTAATTAAAAATATAGAAACTAAGTACTACGACATTGATGAAAAATCTAGATCAATAAGCTTAAATGCTTCTGGAATAGAAAATTTCGAAAAACTTCTTTATTCTAGAAACCTTATAAAAAGCCAAAACTTGTATGCCCCTGAAAATATTAGTATTCTCCATCATATAAACCAAGCATTAAAAGCTAACTTTTTGTTTATAAAAGATAAAGATTATTTGGTAAAGGATAATCAAGTCGTTATAGTTGATGAATTTACGGGAAGAATGATGGAAGGAAGGCGGTTCTCTGAAGGACTGCATCAAGCAATAGAAGCTAAAGAAAATGTTCAAATTCAAAATGAAAATCAAACTTTAGCTTCTGTTACATTCCAAAACTATTTTAGAATGTACCCTAAATTATCTGGTATGACAGGTACTGCTAGAACAGAAGCTGCTGAGTTCTCAGAGATCTATGGCCTAGATGTTTTGGAAATACCCCCTCATAAAAAAATGGTTAGAACTGATTTAAATGATGAAATTTACAGAACAAATGAAGAGAAATGGCAAGCCGTAGTAAAAGAAATTTCAAAAATTCATGAAAAGGGCCAACCTTTGTTGGTAGGAACAACGAATATTAAGACTTCTGAGTTAATTTCTAAAAGATTAAAAAGACTTAATATAAAACACGAGGTCTTAAATGCGCGTTTTCATGAAAAAGAAGCAAAAATAATATCTCAAGCGGGTAAACCTTTTGCAGTAACAATAGCTACTAATATGGCTGGAAGAGGAACAGATATTCAATTAGGTGGCAACACCTCTGATGTAGTTGAAAATAAAATAAATAAGGTAGAAAAAACGATAAATAATCAAAGTAGGGCACTTAAATCTGGAGGGTTATATGTCCTAGGTACTGAGAGGCATGAAAGCAGAAGAATAGATAATCAACTTAGAGGAAGATCTGGCAGACAAGGTGACCCTGGCTGCTCTAAATTTTTTATTTCACTTGAAGATGATTTAATGAGAATATTTGGTTCAGAGCGACTTGACAGTATGTTACAAAAACTTGGGCTTAAAAATGGTGAGGCGATAGTACATCCTTGGATTAATAAAGCAATTGAAAAAGCTCAATCCAAAGTCGAAGGTCGTAATTTTGAAATTAGAAAAAATCTTTTAAAGTTTGATGATGTTATGAATGACCAAAGAAAAGTAGTATATGAACAGAGAAAAGAACTTCTTACTGTCACAGATATTAATCAGATATTTGTTGATATGTTGTATGATACCTTAAATAATATTATTGAAAAAAATAAATCAAATAGAGAAGAGGAAGAGTTAGATTTCAAAAATGTTTTTACAGATATTAAAAATATATTTGGGTTACAAATAAATAACAAAAAAATTGAGGATAGCAATTCTTTTTTAGTTTATTTAAAAAATGAAGTTTCTTCTAAACTTAACAACAAAATTGATTTAATAGGAAAAAGAAACTTTTCACTTATTCAAAGACAAATTTTAGTTCAAATATTGGATCAGCAATGGAAAGCTCATCTTCTAGGTTTAGATCAACTTAGACAAGGAATCGGATTAAGAGCTTACGCACAAAGAGATCCCCTTAATGAATATAAAAGAGAATCCTTTACTATGTTTGAAGAAATGCTAGAGACTGTTAGAATAACAGCTTGCAGGTTTATTATGCTGATTGAGATAGAAACCAAACCGGAAAAAAACAATAAAGGCAAAAGTTTCAGAGAAAGGTTAAGAGAAAAAAGTTAATTAATAATTGATACTATATAATTAACTTTTGTATTATTAATTCTTATCCACTTATACCCTCTTAAAGAAGGTATTGCGGCTAAACCTTTAATTTTATCTAACTTTAGCTTAAACGTGTTTGCTACTTTTAATATCTCTTCAGGTTCAACATACATATTCCAATCATGAGTTTTAGGTGGTACAATTTTTAGAATATTTTCTGCTAAAAATATTGTAGTGATATATGATAAAAAACTTTTATTTATAGTCGAAAAAATTATTATTCCATCACTTTTTAAACATTTAAATGCTAACTTTATAAAACTTCTATAATCTTTTACATGCTCTATAACCTCCATACACAATATTATATCAAATTTAGCATTTTTATTTCTTAAGCTTTTTATGCTTTTGCACTGATAATCTATTTTTAATTTTCTAGATCTAGCCCTTTTTTTAGCATAGTTAATTAGTCTTTTAGATTGATCAATTGCCAATATATTTGCTCCTTCTTCTGCCAAAGTTTCAGATAAAATACCTCCTCCACAGCCAAGATCGAGTATTGTTTTTTTTTCTAAAACTTCTTTAAAATTTCCTTCTTTTTGATATTTATTAATAATTCTCTCCTTTATAAAGAGCATCCTTGTTTCATTCATAGAATGCAGCATTTTCATAGGACCTTCCTTATCCCACCATTCAGAGGATATTTTATCAAAAATACTTTCCTTCAAATACAAACTCCTTTATTTATTAATATACGATATTAGAGTAACTTATTTAATATGAATATTATAATAAAAAAGTTTGGGGGTACATCAGTATCTAGCATAAGCAAAATTGAAAGAGCTATTTCATATATCAAAAAAGCTAGGAAGTCTGGTTACTCTGTTGTTGTGGTTGTATCTGCAATGGGACAGGAAACAGATAGACTTTTAAAATTAACTACTGGATTAGATGAATATAAAAAAACAGATGATATTTCTAGCCTTTTAGCTGCAGGAGAACAAATTTCAAGTTCATTATTTTCTATATTATTAAATAAAAATAATATTAAAGGAAAATCATTTCAAGGATGGCAACTTCCTATTCATACTGAGCTTTCATATCATAACTCTCATATTTTGAAAATTGAAACGAAAAATATAAAAAATAGTTTAAAAAATAATGAGGTACCAGTAATATCAGGTTTTCAAGGAATTAACCAACTTAATAGAATTACTACTCTAGGCAGAGGTGGATCAGATACAACGGCAGTTGCGTTAGCAGCAAGTCTAGCTGCAAAAAGATGTGATATTTATACTGATGTTGCAGGAGTATTTTCTGCTGATCCAAGAATAGTAAAAGAAGCAAAAAAAATAGATGAAATTAATTATGAAGAGATGTTAGAATTGTCTTCATTAGGAGCAAGAGTCTTACATACAAGGTCTGTTCAATTAGCTTTAAAATATAATGTAAAGCTTCAAGTGCTGTCGAGTTTTACAGGAAAGAAAGGAACTATGTTGACAAAAAAAAATGTTTATTTAGAAAAACAAATTATTAGAGGAATTGCACACAGCAACAATGAAACATTATTCACTCTTATAGATGTAAAAAATCAACCTGGAATTTCAGCAACTATTTTTAATGCATTGTCTAAAGAAAATATTAATGTAGATATGATTGTGCAATCTGGCTCAGCCAAAGATGCTAATGTAACTTATGCTTTTACCATATCAAAAACAGACGCAAAAAAAGCAGAAGCTATTATGAATAAATTAAAAAGTAAAGTTAGATTTAATGATATGTTTATTAATAATAATATTTGCAAAGTTTCTATTGTTGGTTTAGGTATGAAAACTAATGCTGGAGTAGCAAATACTATGTTTACAGAACTTGCAAAAAATAATATTAATATGCATGTCATTAGTACCTCAGAAATAAAAATTAGTGTCCTCATTGATGAAAAATATAAAGAGTTAGCTATAAGGTCGTTACATTCTATTTTTAAATTAAATGCTAGAAAAAAATGATTAACACTGAGGTAAAGATCTTCACTGATTTAAAAGATTTAGGTAGTTTTCTTAAAAAAAATAGAGAATTACAAAATATTAAAATTGAAGAAGTATCTAAGTTACTTTTGATAAAAATAGACATTCTTTATAAATTTGAAAAAGGAGAAGCAAATATCGAGCAACACTCACACTTAAAAGGTTTTTTGAATAGTTATATAAAGTTTTTGAAACTGGAAAATGTTTGTATATTAAAATTTTCTGAAGCAAAAAAAGTTTCTAGTTTAGAAAAGTCAAATTTACAGCTAGAAAGCACTGAATTTAAAAAAAATAAATATAGCTCAATAATTATACTTTTGTCTCTAATTGCTATAAGCTTTGTATATTTATTATCGAATAAAAAAGCATATTTAAACTTATATTTAATTGGGCAACACTTAAATTAAAGGATGGATAAGAATTTAATGAGAAGAATTACTAAACAAATAAGTGTAGGTAAAGTTCACATAGGATCAGACCATCCTATTACAGTACAATCTATGACAAATACGCTTACTACTGATATAGAAGCTACAGTTAAACAAATTAAGAACTTAGAGGAAGCTGGGGCTGATTTAGTGAGAGTATCTTGTCCAGATAAAGAGTCTACCAAGTCTCTAAAAAAAATAATTTCACTTGTTAAAGTACCTATAATAGCAGATATTCATTTTCATTACAAACGTGCTATTGAAGCTGCTGATGCAGGAGCGGCTTGTCTCAGAATCAATCCTGGTAATATTGGTAATCAAAGTAGAGTATCAGAAGTAGTTGAGGCAGCAAAGAAAAACAGTTGCTCAATTCGCATAGGAGTAAATGCTGGTTCCCTTGAAAAACACTTATTAAAAAAATATAGTAATCCTACCTCTGAAGCCATGCTTGAAAGTGCTTTAGATAATATTCATTCTTTAGAAAAATTAAATTTTTTTAATACAAAAGTAAGTGTTAAAGCCTCAAATATTGATTTAGCAATAGCATCATATCGTTTGCTAGCAAAAAAAACTGACTATCCTCTTCATTTAGGAATAACTGAAGCTGGAGGAGAGTTTTCAGGAACTATTAAATCTTCAATTGGATTAGGAATTTTGCTATCAGAGGGTATTGGCGATACCATAAGAGTATCTCTGTCTGATGACCCTGTAAAAGAAATTAAAGTTGGACTTGAAATTTTAAAAGCCTTAAATATCAGAAAAACCGGACTTACAATTATTTCTTGCCCCTCATGTGCTAGGCAACAGTTTGATGTTATTGAAACTGTAAAACAAATAGAGGAAAAATTCTCTTGGGTTAAAAGTCCTATTAGCGTATCAATTTTAGGTTGTGTTGTTAATGGCCCTGGAGAAGCTATGCATACGAATATTGGAGTTACAGGTGGAGGTAATAATAATCATCAAATCTATATAAATGGTAAAAAAAACTTTGTTAGTAAAAATAAGAATCTAGTTGAAGAAATTTCAATGCTTATTAAAAAAAAATTGAGTGAAAATGACTAAAGTAAGAAGTATTAGAGGCATGCATGACCTTCTCGGAGCAGACTATTTAACTCAGAAAAAAATTATAAAGCTATTTGAAAATGTTTCAAATAGCCTTAATTTTAAACCCATATTAACACCTATAATGGAATTTAATGATATTTTCAGCAGAACTTTAGGCTTGTCTTCAGACGTAGTTATGAAAGAAATGTATACTTTTACTGATAGAAGTAATGATAAGTTAACATTAAGACCTGAAGGCACGGCAGGAATTGCAAGAGCTATAATTAGTAACGGTTTAACGCAAAATATACCTTTAAAATTTTTTTACTATGGGCCTATGTTCAGGTATGAAAGACCTCAGAAAGGTAGACTAAGACAATTTACTCAAGTTGGTGTGGAAGTTTATGCAAAACCAGGTATAGAAAAAGATTTTGAGGTATTATTTTTAGCGACTAACTTTTTAAAAGAATTAAAAATTTTAGATAAGCTTATTCTTAAGATAAATAACCTAGGAAATTTTGAAGACAGAAAAATTTATAAAAATATTTTAAAAAAATATTACTCACAAAATAAAGATAAACTCTCAGAGGAAAGTGTAATTAGGTTGGAAAAGAATCCTCTACGAATTTTAGACTCTAAAAATCTAGCAGATATAGAAGTTAACAAATACGCTCCAAATATTAGTGAAACATTATCAGATTTAAGTAAGCAAAGTTTCATAGAGCTAAAAGCAATGTTAAAGAATTTCAATATATCATTTCAGGAAGATCCTTTCTTAGTTAGAGGCTTAGATTATTATAGTAATACTATATTTGAATTTACTTTAAAAGATGATGATAAGTTTGCTATTTTGGCCGGTGGAAATTATGATGATTTAGTCTATGAATTAGGAGGACCAAAAATTTCAGGAACTGGTTGGGCTGCAGGATTAGAAAGATTAACAAACCTTGTAAATTTAAAAAATAAAAAATCAAAAGTTGTTTTAATGATTCCCTTAGAAACTAATTTTTTAAGCACTGCATACAAAATAAGAGAAAAGTTTTTATGTAGCCACTATGCAACTGAAATTTACTTTGATAATAGCTTAAAAAAATCATTAAAATATGCTAATAAAATTGCTGCTGATCATGTAATAATTTTAGGAGCAGAAGAAGTAGAGAGAGGACTTTATACTATTAAAAATTTAAGTACTGGTGCTCAAAATAAAGTTAAAGAGAATTCTATTATAGAGTTTTTGAATAATGATAGTTAATTTCAAAGCAAAACTTGAAGAAATTACTAATCTTCATGAAGAAATACAAGCTAAACTATCTGATAGCAATATTTCTGCAGATAATAGGATAAAATTAAGCAAACAATTCTCTACATTAGAACAAATATTATTATGTAAGGATGATATTGAAAAAAGTGAACAAGAACTTTCAGATAGCAAAAATCTGTTGACTGATAACTCTGATGAAGAACTATTAGAATTAGCTAAACAAGATGTTAAAAGAATAAGTCAAAACTTAGAAACACTTTATAATAAGTTAAAAATATTACTTATTCCAAAAGATATAGATGATGAAAAGAATGCAATCTTAGAAATAAGAGCAGGAACAGGAGGAGATGAAGCTGCACTTTTTTCTATGGTGCTGATGAAAATGTACCAAAAATATGCCGAACTAAAAAAGTGGAAGTTTGAAATTATGAGCTTTAGTGAAACTAATATTGGTGGATGCAAAGAGGCTATTATATCCTTCACAGGATCGGATGTATTTTCTCAACTAAAATATGAATCAGGCGTACATAGAGTTCAAAGAGTACCTCAAACTGAAACACAGGGAAGAATACACACATCAGCAGCTACAGTAGCAGTGCTACCTATGATTGAGGAAGTAGATATAAAAATAGATCCCAAAGATTTAAGAATTGATACATTTAGATCTCAGGGAGCGGGAGGACAACATGTTAACACTACAGATAGTGCTGTGAGAATAACTCACTTACCGACAAATGTAGTAGCAAGTTGCCAGGAAGAGAAAAGTCAGCACAAAAACAAAGCAAAAGCCATGAAAATGTTAGCATCTAGATTATATGAAAAAACTAAGACTGAAAATGATGAAAAAATTGCAAATAAACGAAAATCAATGGTTGGAAGTGGCGATAGATCAGAAAAAATTCGATCATATAATTATCCTCAAGGTAGAGTGACTGATCACAGAATTAATTTAACTCTTTTTAAACTTGAGGATATTATATCTGGTATAGCTCTAAATGAAATTATTGAGCCATTGTTAGCTGCAGACTTAGAAGAAAAAATCAAATCCTTATAATGCTTGTAAAAAATTTAATAGCTCTTTATCAAAAAAAACTTAATAAAGTTGGTGTCCATAATGCTCTTTGGGAAATGCGTTTTATGTTTAAAGAAATTTTAAATATAGATTTAGCTAGTCAATTATTAGAAAAAGACCTGACTATCAATAATACTCAAGAAAAATTAATAAAAAAGTGTCTTGATAGAAGATTAAAAAGAGAACCATTTGATAGAATATGTAATAAAAAAATATTTAGAGACTCTGAATTATTATTAAATCCTTATACTTTTTCTCCCAGAAAAGAGACAGAGTTGATAGTAGACATTATTATAAATTTAAAATTAAATCCTAAAAAAATTTTAGAGTTAGGAACTGGATCAGGAGCTATTAGTATAGCCCTAATGAAAATTTTTCCTAAGGCTAAATGCATAGCAACAGATATTAATAATAGAAGTTTGAAATTAGCTAAGAAAAATGCAAAAAACAATAACGTATTTGAACAAATAAATTTTATTTGTTGCAATTGGTTAGATATTTTTGTAAATTTTGATTTTGATATAATTGTAGCTAATCCACCTTATATTAAATCAGAGGTTATAGGAAAATTAGATCCTGAAGTAAGATGCTTTGATCCTATTATTTCATTAGACGGTGGAAAGAGTGGAATTGACAGTTACAAAAAAATAATTTTAGGACTTGATCAAAAAACATTTTATAAAAATTCAATAATTATATTTGAAATTGGTAATGATCAGTCACAAGAAGTAGAAAAATTAATGAAAGAGGTAAATATTATGAAAACTCAAGTTATTAAAGACTATTCAAATCAAAAACGTTTTGTACTTGGTACAATTACAAAATCAAAGACTTAACATAAATGATTAAAAAAAATAATTCATTTAGAAGAAATAGAACTAAACCTTTAAGTAAAAATGGAATTAATGGATACGAAAATAAACCATTAAAACAAAAGCCAAGAGGTAATCCTTTAGAAATAAAAACAAAATACGAAAATTTAGCTAAAGATGCATCTTCAGTAGGAGACAAAGTAGCTGCAGAAAATTACATGCAACATGCAGAACATTTTCTAAGGATTAATAATTCTAATAAAAAAACAGACTAATTTTTAGTAACCCCTTGTGTTGTATATTGACAACACCCATATGTATAAGGGGTATAAAAATGAATTTAGATAATTTTAGTGAAAAATTAAAGATTACTGTTGACGCAGCATTTAATTATGCAAAAGAAAATAACTTTAGCTTTTTTTTACCAATACATATTCTTATTATTCTTTTACAAGATGATAATGTAATATCTACGACACTTAAAGAAATTAAAGTCAATAAACCAGACTTGCTAAATACAAGCATACAAGTTTCTAATCAACAAAACAAATCTTCTAAAGAAACACAGATTCAAAGTAATGTTATTTTGTTACTAAATAAAATTAATGACCAAATTAGTAAATATGATGTTAATAATTTAGATAGTTTGATCACATTAATGGAATTAACAACAGATATTAGTCCTGTCACAAAGAAAATTCTTAATAAGTTTAATGTGAATTATGAAAGCTTAAAACAATATCTTGAGTCCATTAAAAATAGTAATGAAGATCAGTATCAAAATATTAAAAAATACACAATAGATTTAACTGACCTAGCAAAAAATAATAAAATTGACCCTATAATAGGACGAGAAAATGAAATTAAAAGATCCATACAAGTTTTGTCTAGAAGGACTAAAAATAATCCTATTCTGATTGGAGATCCTGGAGTAGGTAAAACTGCTTTAGCGGAGGGCATAAGTATTAAAATTATAGAGAAAACAGTACCTGATAATATAAATGAATATAAATTAGTTTCTCTAGACTTACCATTACTAATGGCAGGTACTAAGTTTAGAGGAGAATTTGAAGAAAGATTAAAAAATGTGATTAAAGAAATAGAGTTACATCAAAATATTATTTTATTTATAGATGAGATACATACATTAGTAGGAACCGGGGCTAATGAAGGATCTCTAGATGCTGCGAATATACTAAAGCCAGCACTAGCAAGAGGCAAATTGCACTGTATTGGAGCAACCACTTTAAATGAATATAGAAAATACTTTGAAAAAGACTCCGCATTATCTAGAAGATTTCAACCAGTGTATGTTGATGAACCTACTGTTGAGGATACTATTACTATATTAAGAGGCTTAAAAGAAAAATATGAAATACATCATGGAATAAGTATTTCAGATAATGCTGTAATTACTGCTTCAAAATTATCAGCTAGATATATAACTAATAGAAAACTTCCAGATAAGGCAATTGATTTAATAGATGAAGCTGCAAGTAAAAAAAGAATAGAACTTAAAACAAAACCATTAGAAGCAGAAAAACTAGAAAATAAATTACTCAAGAATAAAATAGAATTAGAAAATATAATTAAAGAAAATAAAATAGATAATACAAGAAAAAAAGAATTAGAAAAAGAAAACTTAAAAATTAATACATCATTAGAAAAACTGCTAAATGAATGGAACCTATACAAAAGCAAAATAGAGAAATTAAATAAACTTAAAGAAGCATTAGAAAAAAGTAATGGAGAATTAAAGAAAGCAAAAAGAAATGGTGACCTAGCTCTTGCTGGGAAACTTACTCACTACGAACTTCCATGTTTAAAAGAAAAAATATTAAAACTAGAAAATATGCATAAAAGTATTTTAGATGATAAAAGAGTTACAAATAATGATATAGCAAATATTCTCTCAAATTGGACTGGCATTCCTATTAATAAGATATTAGAAAAGGAAAGAGACGCACTTATAAATTTAGACAAAATTTTAAAAAAAAGAATAGTTGGCCAGGACAGTGCTATAAGGGGTATAACCTCGGTAATCAAAAGGTCTAGAACCGGAATAAATGATCCTGATAAACCTATAGGATCATTTCTATTTTTGGGCCCTACAGGAGTTGGAAAAACAGAAATTGCTAAAACTCTTTCTGATTATTTATTTAAAGATGAAAAGGAACTAATAACTTTTGATATGTCAGAATATAATGAAAAACACTCTATATCAAAACTTATTGGAGCTCCACCAGGTTATGTAGGCTTTGAAGAAAGTGGTAGATTAACAAAAGCTGTTAAGGACAGACCTTTTAAAGTAATTTTATTTGATGAAATCGAAAAAGCTAACCCTGAAATATTTAATGTTTTTTTACAACTTCTTGATGAGGGACGAATTGTAGATGGACAGGGTAACTCTGTAGACTTTAAAAATACTATTATTATCTTAACCTCAAATATTGGAAGTGAAGTTATACTTGATAACAACTATACAAAGGAAAGAGATATAAAAGTATTAAAAGAGGTAAAAAGTCATTTTAAACCTGAGTTTCTAAATAGATTAGATGAAATAATTGTTTTTAATAAATTAGAAAAAAATAATCTCAAATCTATAGTTGAAAATCAATTAGCAATATTGAAAAGTAGACTAACAAGTAAAAATATTAAAATTCTTTTTGACTTAGAAGTTGTAAATTTATTATCAGAAAAAGGTTACAGCAGAGAATATGGAGCTAGACCTCTAAAACGACTTATAGAAAAAGAAATAGGTGATATTATTGCTGATGCGTTAATTAATAACAAAATAAAAGAAAATTCATATTTTACTGTTGGAGTAAAAGAAGGCAAATTCAAACTTAAAATTAACTCCTAATATCATTTAGTATTTTAGTTATATTTTCTTTTTGTTTATTAAAATAAAACATTTCATTTTTGTCCAATACATTTACTTCTGGCATTTTAAGTCTATTAGGATTTATTTGTTTTTTGTTAAAAATAACCTCATAATGCAAATGTGGGCCAGTTGATCTACCAGATGTTCCAACATATCCGATTACCTGACCTTGTTTAACTTTAATACCTCTTTTAATACCTTTAGCAAAATTTGAAAGATGTGCATAAGCAGTTTTATATTGTGAGTTATGTTTAATTCTAATATATCTACCGTACGCACCATAAAAGTTAGCTCTTTCAATAATACCGTCTCCAGCAGCATATATAGGAGTACCTCTTTTTGCAGCAAAATCAATTCCTTTATGCATCTTATTATAGCCTAAAATTGGGTGTCTTCTCTTCCCAAAGCCTGAAGAAAGTCTTGCACCATCTATTGGAGTCTTCATTAATGTTTTCCTAATACTTTTTCCCTCGCTATCATAAAAATCTGATTCTTTTTCATTGCTTTTAAATAAATACATTTCTATAGAATCGTTTTTTAGTAACACTTTTGAATATAAAATTTTACCAGACATGATGAGGTTATTTTTATAATCATATAACTTTTCATACAGCACTAAAAAAGTAGTATTTTTTCTTATATCTCTTTGAAAATCTAATGAAAAACTAAGTATTTTAACTAGTTCAAAAAAAATACTTCTAGGTAAACCAAAAGCTTCTGAGTCATTATATAAGTTAGAATTAATTATAATTTCACTAAAATTATTTTTTATCTTATAAGGCTTCTTATAAAAAAAAACTTTAAAACTATTATCTATTAGAGCTATTTGTAATTTTGTCATCTGATCTATATTAAAAGAAACACCATTTAATTCGTTATTCAGATCAAAAATTATTTCTAATTTTTGTCCTGCTTTCATTTGTCCTAGATCATAGTAGGGCATAACAGTATTTAAAATATCATTAATGGTCTGACTACTAATTTTATATTTTATTAATAGTTCATATATACTTTTTCCTTTTTCTAAAACAGTTTTTATTACCTTATAATTATCATTTTTAAATAGGTCTATTCTTGTAATCAAATAGTCATTTTTCTCAATTATGTTTGATAGAGTAATTTTTAACTCTAATGCGTCTACAGTTTTAGATTTGTATTCTTTATTAATTTTATAAATTAATAATTTTTTTTTTTTATTTAAGGGCATACTGACAGCCAGTAATTTTTTTTCTTTAATAAAACCCAATAAAGTTGTACCTACTTTAATTTTTTTTGGATTAATTGAAGTACTAATTAAATTTTTTATATTTTTTAACTCTTTGCTATCAACATTTAATTCATTTAACTTCTGATCTAAATTATCTCCTTTTTTAAAAACAACTTTTTTGTTAAAAACTTCTAAATTATGCTCAATTAAATCATTATTTAGTCTTATCATATTTTCTTTTTCAGCATCCAAGACTTTTGGGTTAGATATTATTTTGTCAGCTAAATTAGAACTAGTTATAAAAGTTATAAACTTATTTTTTTCTTTTTTTAGTAAGATAGAGTCATAGCCATTAATATTAACAGTAAATATTTTTTCTTTTTCAAAATGTGTAGGTATTATTATATTACCTCTATCTTTTAATATTTCTAATGGTAAAACTTTAGTAAGAGATATATATGCAGCATTAGAATCAATTTTAGAAAGCCCCAGCCCCTGCAAAACACTTTTTAAACTATTTTTGTAAACATTTTCTTGATATTTGGTGTTACTCAAATGATATTGTTGATCAGGCTTAGAATCTTTTATCTCTAATTTTAAGGCATAACATTTTGTATTTAAAAAAAATAAACATATAAAAAAAAGTAAATAATCTACATTAAATTTTTTCATATTCATCCAATAATTGCTTCATCATTTCTTTTACTCCGGGATCACTTATATAATGTCCTGCGCTTGCTATTCTAATTACCTTACAATTAAATAACCCGGAAGCAAAATTAAAAGATGTCTGGGGAGGACATAGTAAATCGTAGTCACTTTGTATAATAGAAATTTTTATGTTTGATAACTTTTTCTTATGTTTTATTAGTTGATTTGGTTTAAGAAAAAAATTATTTTTAATGTAATGCCACTCTAAAAATGGGGTATTAGGTAATATTTTTTTTTTTTTACCAGAGTTAGATAAAACCTCATTAAAAGCATTATAATCAAATTGAATTGTAGATAAATTACTCTCATAAGCTAGCCATAAATCTGCACCTAAAACTCTTATTTTTTCATTTTTATTTTCTAGCATTTTTCCCAAAGCAAAAATGGGATTAATTAACGTTTTATTATTTAAAAAGTCATTAAGTCTATATATTAATTCTGGCCTAAACTTTAGTGGTGCATCAAAAAAAGCCCATTCAATTTCTTTTTTAGTTCCTAAAAATACTGCTCTAAGGATCATAGCCTCAACTCTATCAGTATGCGCCTGTCCATAGGCTAAAGCAAGAGTTGCTCCCCAAGATCCTCCAACCACTATCCATCTTTCAATTTTTAAATACTTTCTTACAACCTCAATGTCATCAATTAACTTTGAGGTTGTATTATTTTTAATTTCTCCTTTAGGAGTAGATTTACCTGATCCTCTTTGATCCAAAAAAACTACTCTATATTTTTTATAATCAAAAATTGCTTTTTGCGCCTCATTACAGCCACTACCTGGTCCTCCGTGTAAAAAAATTACAGGTATACCTAAAGGATTTCCATATTCTTCAAAATAAATAGTGTGTTGATTTTGTTTAATATGATGTATTGCAAAAGATTTTTTTATACTATATAACATAAAATTATTATAATTTAATTTTGGTAAATCAAAATGAAAAAAAACATACATCCAGAATACCATTCTATTAAAGTCGTTATGACTGATGGTACAGAATTTACAACAAAGTCTACATATGGCAAAGAAGGTGAAGTTTTAAAACTAGATGTTGACCCTGCTTCTCATCCTGCATGGACTGGAGGAAATGCTCAAATAAGAGAGAATGCCGGCCAAGTTGCGAGATTTAAGAAAAAGTTCGGTAATATAAAAGTATAACTATATTCTTAATAACTCGAATTTTACTTTTTTTGGTATGGACACTTTTTCCTGCATATTTTTTCTTTTTACAAAGACGTGAACAAAATAACCCTCTGCATGAGGCAATTGACCTTTTTTACTAAATAGTGAAATATCATATATGACACTAGTTTTGCCTATTTTAAATGTAGAAAGTCCTGCAATAATTGTATCAGGATATTTAAAAGACTTTCTGAACTTACACCTTGTCTCAGGAGAAATTGCAATTATGTTTGAGGATAATGGATCGTATTTACATTTTTTGATTAGAAATCTATTAATCACAGAGTCAAACAATGAATAATAAATAACATTATTTAAATGTCCAAATATATCATTATCACCAAACCTAGTATCAACTTCTTGGGTATAAAAATAATCTTTTTTTCTTTTCATTACCTTACAAATTCTTAATAATAATATCATTTACCTCTAATGGGCTCTCTAGAGGATGAAAATGCCCAACGTTATTTATAATTTCTAGGTTAGAGTTAAATAACATATCATTTAATATTTCAGAGTTTTTTTTACTAGTCATAATATCATTACTTCCAGCTATTATTGTAAAAGGGGTTTTTACATCTTCTATTTTATTTTTATTTAAAATAAAATTGTTACATGCTGAAAGGTTTTTATATAGCAGACCTTTTCTAGAATTGCTCATTATAACATTTATCAAATTAGGCAAATTTAAGCCTATTAAATTAGCACCGTTTAACTTTATTCTATCTGACAAAGACCAATTAATCATATCTTTAATTGCTAAATCTTGATCTGTCTTACTTTTAAGTAATAGGCTTTTATTTACTTGCATGGGGTAGGAAGTTCCTATTAAAAAAATTTTTTTAATTTCTTTAAAATTTGCCAAAGAAGTTTCAAGACAAATTAGACTTCCCATACTATGTCCAACTAAATAAATTTCTTTATTAGGTAAGCTTTTTATTAGTTTTTTTATTAAATTACTTAATTCCTTAATAGAGTTTAATGGTTTAGATAAATTTTTTCCATGTCCTGGTAGGTCCATTGAAATTACAGAAAAGTTTTTATTAAAAAAATATCTTGATTGGTAAAGCCAAAGGGTATGGTCACAGGCCGCTCCGTGTATAAAAATTATTAGCGGGGACTTGCTTGTATTTTTTTTAAAATATACTTGTAATTGAGAGTTATTCACTTTTTAGCCTTTTCTAAAGCATGATTTATATCTTCAATTAAATCATCTAAATCCTCTATGCCTATTGAAAATCTAATTAAATCATCTGTAATACCTGACTTCTGTAAATCTTTTTTACTTAGTTGTGCATGTGTAGTACTAGCTGGATGTATAACTAATGATTTAGCATCACCTATATTGGCAAGATGTGAGAATAGTTTTAGATTATTTATAAATTTAATTGCATTTTTCTTACCGCCTTTTATACCAAAAGATAATATAGACCCTGCTCCTTTGGGCATCAGTTTAGATGCTAATTGAAAATCTTTATGAGATTTTAAGCCAGGATATGAAACCCAGTTTACATCTTCTCTACCAGATAAATATGCTGCTATGTATTCACAATTAGAAACATGTTTCATCATTCTAGGCTCTAGGGTTTCTAATCCCATTAACAAATAAAATGCATTTTGAGCTGATAATGCAGCTCCAAAATCCCTAAGCCCTTCAGACCGAGCTCTAATTAAAAAAGCAGCTGGACCAAATTCTTCTAAATAGTTTATATTATTATATCCTGAATATGATTCTGTAATGTTTTTAAACTTTGTGGTTGCAGCCCAATCAAAATTACCAGAGTCTACTATAGCGCCTCCTAATGCAACTCCATGACCTCCCATAAATTTGGTTACTGAATGTAATACAATATCTGCACCATAATCAATGGGGTTAAATAAAACAGGAGTAGCTATTGTATTATCTACCATAAAAAGAATATTATTTTTTTTACATATTTTAGAAACCTCTTCCATATCAAGAACCTCTAAACCTGGATTTCCAATTGTCTCTCCAAATATTATTTTAGTATTGTTTTTTATATTCTTTTTAACTAGTGATAAATTTCTTAGATCTACAAAACTTGTATTTATTCCAAATCTTTTTAATGTAAGTCCTAAAAGATTTCTACTTCCTCCGTAAATTCTATCTGAGCTAATTATATGATCACCTTTATTCAATAAAGTAGCTAATGCTAAATGAAGTGCAGCCTGTCCACTTGAAACGCATATTGCTCCAATACCTTTTTCTAATGCAGCTATTCTCTCTTCTAAAACACTTACAGTTGGATTAGAAATTCTGCTATATATGTGTCCATCAATATCCAAGTTAAATATAGAAGCTGCTTCATCATGATTCTCAAATAAATGAGAGGTTGTTTGATATATGGGAACTGCTCTAGAATTATAGTTCTTATCTTTTTTTTGGCCTGCGTGTATACTTAAAGTACTTAAATTAAATTTTTTATATTTATTATTTTTTTTCATAAAGCTTACCTTTGAAAAAACTTCTCTGCTTTGTTTTTTTCATCTTGTCTTTTAATAATCTCATTTTCTAAAAATTTAATCATTTCCTTTAATTCTCTTTTATAATTTTGTAATTCTTCAATAGAAAGACTTTGTACTTTTGTCTTGTTTTCTTCAGAAGATATAATTTCTATTTCATCCATAATAATAGTATTATAATTAAAAATTAGTAATTATTAAGAGTTATTTATGAAAACTAAAAACTTTATGAATTATATTAAATTAAAAAAATATGGTGTAGCTGAAAATTTAATTATTCAAAAAGCAGAAATACCTAAGATCAATGATTATGAAGTATTAATAGAAGTTTATGCAAGTGGTGTAAATAGACCTGACATATTACAAAGAAAAGGATTATATGCTCCTCCTAAAGGAGCAAGTAAAATATTGGGTTTAGAAGTATCAGGAAAAATAAAGAAGATTGGTAAAAAAGTAAAAAATTTAAAGATTAATCAAAAAGTTTGCGCTCTTGTTCACGGAGGTGGCTATGCAGAATATTGTAAAGTTTTTTATAAACATGTATTACCAATACCCAAAGGAATGAATTTTAATGAAGCTGCCGCTATACCAGAAAATTTTTTTACTGTTTGGTATAATCTTTTTGAAAGGGGACAAATTAAAAAAAATGATACTATTTTAATACATGGGGGATCAAGTGGTATTGGCACTGCAGCTATCCAGCTTTGCAAAGTTCACGGTTGTAAAGTTATTACTACAGTGGGTAATAAAAAAAAACAACTTTACTGCAAAAATCTAGGAGCAGACCTTGCTATTGATTATAATAAAAGCAATTTTTTAGAAGTAGTAACAAAATATACAAAAAATAAAGGTGTTGATGTCATTTTAGATATGGTTGGTCAAAAGTATTTTGAAAAAAATATTTTGCTATTAAAAGACAAAGGTAAATTAATAATGATTGCTTTTTTATCTGGTAGTATTACTAAAGCAGATTTTACTGTAATAATGACTAAGAGATTAATATTAACAGGATCAACTCTCAGACCTAGAACTGACCAAGAAAAGGCTAAAATTGCAAAAAATTTACACAAAAGTTACTGGACAGCTTTCACTAAAAAAACTATAAAACCTAATATCTACAAAATTTTTTATTTAAAAGATGCTTTTAAAGCACATAAATTGATGGAGAGTAGTAAACATTTAGGAAAAATAGTTCTTAAAACTAAATAAAAAGGAGAAAAAATGAATAATCCCTTAATGCCAAAATCTACTGCAGTATGGTTAATTGATAATACAGCACTTACATTTGAACAGATATCAAAATTTTGCAACTTACACATACTTGAAGTACAAGGTATTGCAGACGGTGAAGTAGCTGTAGGTATTCAAGGTAAGAACCCTGTAACATCAGGAGAACTCACACTAGCAGAAATAAAAAGGTGTGAAGGTGATAGCACTCAATTTTTAAATAAACTCGAAGATATAATTCCATTAAGTTCTGAAATAAATAAAAAGAAAAAAAGTTTTACTCCTGCTTCAAGAAGACAATTAATACCAGATGCTATAGCATGGTTTATTAAATATTATCCAGATTTAACCGACGCGCAGATTATTAAACTAATTGGAACGACAAAAAATACAATCAAATCAATTAAAAACAGAGAGCATTGGAATATGCAAAACATATCTCCAAAAGACCCTGTTTTACTTGCTCTTTGCAAGCAATCTGAACTTACTGAAGCCATTGCTGTGGCAAAAAAAAAGGCAATGAAGAATAAATGAACTTTAAAGATTTTTCGAACTACTGTTCTAACACTAGAGCCTTGATCATAGGTGATATTATGTTAGACAGGTATGTTATTGGTGATGTAAATAGAATTTCTCCAGAAGCACCAGTTCCAGTTTTTTTATCTCAAAGCTCTAAACATGTGCTTGGTGGAGCCGGAAATGTATATAATAATTTAATATCTTTAGGAGTAAATGCTACTTTAATTTCAATAATTGGGGAAGATAGCTTTGGCAAGCAAATACAAAAAATGTTAAAAAAAAAAAGTAAAGATTTTTATTTATTTAAGGAAAAAAATAAACCTACTACAGTAAAAACTAGATACTCCGTGAAAGGCCAGCAATTAATAAGAATAGACGAAGAAAAAAAACAAAAACTATCAGATTTAGCACATAAGTTTATTATAAAAAGGTTTAAAAAAGAAATTTTGAAACATAATGTAGTTATATTATCAGATTATAATAAAGGTATATTTAATCAAAAATTCACACAGGAATTAATTAAACTATCTAATAAGTGCAATATACCAATAATAGTTGATCCTAAAAATAAAGATTTTAATATATACAAAAATGCTTCTTTAATTACTCCTAATAAATTAGAAGCAAGTCTTGTAACCAACCTACCTTGTAATAATAATAGAGAAATTGAAATTTGTGCTAAAAATATTATGGACAAATATACTATAAAAAAAGTTCTTATAACTAGAGGCAGTGAGGGTCTTAGCTATAGGGGGAAAAAAGAGACGGTACACAAACCTACAAAAAAAATTGAAGTATTCGATGTTTCAGGTGCTGGTGATACTGTACTAGCAGTTCTATCTGTTTGTATATCAAATAAAATATCTATAAAAAACTCATTAGATTTAGCTAATCGTGCTGCTGGATTAGTAGTGGGTAAATTAGGAACAAGTACTATTAGTTTAAATGAACTTTTTAAAGAAGAACAATTATTTATAAATAAAAAATGTTCTTTATTAGAGTTAAAAAAAATAGTGGCTGATTATAAAAGGAAAAAATATAAAGTTGGATTTACTAATGGTTGTTTTGATATTTTACATAAAGGGCATATTAATTATTTAAAAGAATCAAAAAAACTGTGCGACAAATTAATAGTTGCTATTAACAGTGACTCATCAGTCAAAAAAATAAAAGGAAAAAACAGACCCATCAATAACCAAGAGGATAGAGCAGAAATTCTTGCAGCACTTAGCTCATGTGATCACATTATTATTTTTAATCAACTTACTCCTATACAATTAATTACTTCACTTAAGCCTGATATTATTACTAAGGGAGGAGACTACAAGAAAAAAAATGTTGTAGGTTATAATGAAATAAAAAAGTGGCAAGGGCAGGTTCACATCATAAATTATATCAAAGGTAATAGCACCACAGGTATTCTAGAAAAGTTAATCTAGGCTATTTAATAATTTCTTTTCTAATTTTTCTAGTTTTGGTAAATAAATTTAGAAGAAACTTATCATCATTATTTTCTATTGCGTGCTCTAACTTTGATAAATCTTTCTTAAAAAGATTAAGCATTTTAAGAATTGATTGTCTATTATATAATATTATATCTCGCCACATTATAGGGTCTGAAGCAGCTATTCTAGTGAAATCTCTAAATCCACTAGCTGCGTATTTTATCACCTCTTTTTTAATTGTAGTCTGTAGATTGGTTATAGTCCCAACTATAGAATAAGCTATGATATGAGGAATATGTGACGTGATAGCTAAAACTTCATCATGATAATTAGAATCCATGATATCTACCTTCATTCCTACAAGTTGCCACATGTATTTAATAATTTTAACTGAATTTTTACTAGTATTTTTATTAGGTGTTAATATACACCATCCATTTTTAAATAAGCCTGCAAAACCAGACTCTGGACCAGAGTTTTCTGTTCCTGCAATAGGATGCCCAGGCACAAAATCAATATTTTTTGGTATATATTTTTTTACTGAATTGATTACTTCTTTTTTTACAGATCCTACATCTGTAATAATAGCTCCTGGTTTAATATTATTACATATTTTTTTAAATACCTCTTGGTAGGCAGCCACAGGTATACCTACTATGATTATATCTGCTTCTTTTATAATTTTTTCAATGTTACTACTAGCAAAATCTACTAATTTTAATTTTTTTATCTTATTTATAGTACTTAGTCTCCTTGAATAAGCAGATGACGATAAATAAAATTTTTTAATTTTAAGATCTCTTGCTAAAGATGAATTAATTAAACCCATTCCTATAAAAGCAACTTTTTTAATTTTTTGATTAATCTTCATAATTTTTAGGAAGTATTCCAAATAATTTTAAGTCATTACTATTTATCATATTATTACTTCTATATAAATAATGTTTACCACTTTTAGATATTAAAACCGTATTTTTATCTTTTATAAGATATTTAGATATATATAAAAAATATGAATCTTTTTCTATTATAGGCTTATACTTTGAAACAATTATTAAGCTTGGTGATTTTTTTTTCCTTAAAAAAAAAGGAAGGGCTGCGATACCATATAACTTTTTAAGCCTTTTATTAGCCCACCATTGAGCACCTTTATTATAGCTAGGATATGGAAGTATAGTTAGTATATTTTTTCCGTTATAAACTTTTTCTAATGCCTTAGAAGTATTATTCATAGTTATTATTTCAATATCATGGCTGAAGTAATCATATATTGTTTTTATATATGAATTAGCAATATTGTTTGATAATAATAACTTTATACCTCCCTGTACATCAATTTGAGATAAAAAAATACTTCTCCAGAAAGATAAAATATATGAAGGATTTAAATTATTACCATTTTTTTTTAAAATATTTCTTAAAATACTTGCCTGCCGTTCAGGTCTAAATAAATTATTTGCTTTTTTTTCTTTACCTATATTTTCAGCTATTTTTGATCTTTTTTTTAGTAAGTCCAAAATCTGAAAATCTATTTTATCAATTTGTTTTCTTAATTTATCTATCTGGCTCATAAATATTTATCTAAATTTTATTTACAAAAGTATTATAAAAACTTAACTTTTTGAATATATTAATATAAATATACAATCATAATGGTTACTAATAAAACAAATTCTAACAATATTTATAATTTTGAACATACCCCTAACTTAATTTTTGATACAAGTTTAAAGTTAGAAAATGGATCAGTATTAAACAAACCAACTATTGCATATCAAACATATGGAGAGCTAAATCATAATAAATCCAACGCTATATTAATTTGTCACGCACTTACAGGTGACCAATACGCTGCTGGAACGCACCCCGTTACTTTAAAGATGGGATGGTGGAATGATATGATTGGTAGAGATAAAGTTTTTGATACTAACTCTTACTTTATAATTTGCACTAATGTCTTAGGAGGGTGTATGGGCTCTACAGGACCAAAAAGCATAAACTCAGATACTAATAATTATTTTGGTAATGACTTTCCTGAAATAGGTATACAGGATATGGTTAATTTGCAAAAAAAACTAATTGATCACCTTGGTATAGAAAAATTATTATGTGTTGTCGGAGGCTCTATGGGTGGTATGCAGGTATTAGAGTGGGCAACAAAATATTCAGAAAGAGTCAAACTAGCTATACCTATTGCAACATCTTACAGACATACTGCTCAAAATATTGCTTTTCATGAAGTCGGAAGACAAGCAATCAAAAATGATACTAATTGGTTAAATGGCGATTACATAAAAAACAATACTTCTCCTGAAAAAGGTTTAGCGGCAGCTAGAATGGTTGCCCATATTACGTATATGTCAGAAAAATCATTATCAAAAAAGTTTGGAAGAAATAAAAAAAATCTAAATCCTTTATCTAAAATTTTTGAAGGGAGTTTTGAAGTTGAAAATTATTTACAATATCAAGGATCTTCCTTTGTAAGTAGATTTGATGCCAACTCATACTTACACCTTACAAGGTCAATGGATCGCTTTGATTTGTCCGAAAAATTTAATGGCAACCTAGAAAAAGTTTTTAAGAGCAATACATGCAAGTGGTTAATTATTTCTTTTAATAGTGATTGGTTGTTTCCAACTTCAGAAAGTAAAAGATTAGTAAATGCTCTTAATGCAAATGCTTGTAATGTTAGTTTTGTCGAAATAGAATCTGATAGAGGACATGACAGTTTCTTACTGCAGATACCTAGGCTCTATAACATTTTAAGAGGTTTTTTAATAGGAGCAAAATTTAAGTAATGAAAAACATAAGAGCTGATCATTATATTATATCAAAAATAGTGAAAAATAATTCTAGAATTTTAGACATTGGTTGTGCTGATGGTCAGCTTTTGTATTTATTAGAAAAAGAAAAAAATGTGTCAGGACAAGGAATAGAAATTAAACATGATAAAGTTGAAACATGTCTTAAAAAGGGACTATCAGTAATTGAAGGAGATGCGAACAAAGAAATCATAAACTATCCAAAAAAATCATTTGATTATGTAATTTTAAGTCAAACATTACAAACTGTAGAAAGACCAAAATGGCTTTTAAATGAAATATTAAGAATTGGGAAAAGTGCTATTATATCCTTTCCCAATTTTGGACATTGGTTGTGCAGAGCACAGATTCTTTTCAAAGGCACGATGCCTGTAACAAGTGATTTAAAGCTAGCTTGGTATGACACTCAAAATATACACCTTTGCACAATTAGAGACTTTAATAATTTAATACTTGAATTAAATTTGCAAATTAATGAGAAGTTTGGAATCAATAAAAAAAAAGTACTTTCTTTTCCATTTAACTTATTTTCTTTAAATATATTTGCCTCTCATGCTGTATTCGTAGTAAGCAAAAAAAATTAATTATTTTTTAAAAAACTTTTTTAATAGCATGTGTTAAAGTACTAAATACTTTATCAATTTGTTTTTTTGTTATAATTAATGGGGGAGATATAGCTATCGTATTACCAGTAAATCTAACCATTAGCCCGTTGTTAAAACACTCTTCATAAACATCTCTTCCTAAAGTTTTAGGATCTTTCTGTCTTTCTGCAAGCTCAATACCTGCGACTAAACCGAAGTTTCTAACATCCTTAACCACATTAAGTTTTGATAAAGAGTGTGCAGCTTTACCAAAATATTTTTCTAGCGATTTTGATCTTTCAAAAAGTTTTTCTTCTTCATAAACTTCTAAAGTTGCAAGACCAGCAGCACATGCGATAGGATGTCCTGAATAAGTATAGCCATGAAATAGCTCAATTTTATCTTTATTTTTTTTATAAATTGTATCATAAATTTCAGATTTAACTCCAATTGCACCCATTGGAATTGTAGCATTCGTAATACCTTTTGCTAATGTCATTATATCTGGGGTAACTCTAAACCTTTTACTAGCAAAGCTGTCTCCAACTCGTCCAAAGCCGGTGATGACCTCATCAAAAATTAATAAAATATCATTCTTACTGCAAATTTCTCTTAATTTTTCTAAATATCCTAAAGGTGGTACTAGAACACCGGTAGATCCTGCAATAGGTTCTACTATTACTGCTGCAATAGTATCCTTGCCATGAAAATCTATAATCTCATTTAAAGCCTCAGCTTTTTCTATCCCATATTTAGGTTGCCCCCAAGAAAAAGAATTCTTTTCAGGCATATGTGTATGAGGAAGATGTATAACACCATTAAGTAAGTTACCAAATTGTGATCTGTTAGCTATGATTCCTCCCACTGAAGTCCCTCCGAAGCCAGACCCGTGATATCCTCTTGATCTACCAATAAATTTTGTTTTTGAATGCTGTCCTTTAGCTTTAAAATATGCTAATGCAACCTTGAGAGCAGAGTCTACTGCCTCAGAGCCAGAATTAGAAAAAAAAGTATGGTTAATTTCATTAGGTAAAATATTTACTAGCTTTTCAGCAAACTCAAATGCTAGTTTATGACCCATTTGAAACGATAATCCGTAATCCATCTTTTCTACTTGTGCTTTTACTGCATTTACTATTCTACTTCTGCAATGCCCAGCATTTACACACCAAAGTCCTGCGACTCCATCAAGAATTTTTTTGCCATCTGAAGTCTTATAATACATACCTTTAGCGCTCTCAAGCAACCTGGGATTAGACTTAAACCATCTATTATCAGTATAAGGCATCCAATAAGCGCTTTTTTCTTTCCTAGATAATTTCATAATATTAATATACTATAAATTTTAAAATTTATTAACTGTAAAGTATGAATTTAGTATCTAAATTAAAAAACAAAAAAAGTTTAAATATTATTTATGAAAACAATAATATTAATTCGAATAGTTTATTACAAATTATAGAATATAATACAATTATATTAAAAAAATTAGCTATTAAAAAAAAAGATACAATTGCCATAGTCTTGGAAAATGGCCCCGAGTTTATAACAAGTTTCTTAAGCTGCATTAATTCTACAGTGGCGGCACCACTAAATCCTAATTATACTACTTCAGAGTTTGATTTTTATTTTAAAGACTTGAAACCTAAAGCATTAATTACAAATTTGCCAAGCAACCATCCTTCTATAAAAATATCTTATAAAAATAAAGTAAAAATAATTAGGCTAGAAGATTTTCTCTTTAAAGTTGATAAAAAAAGTTTGAAAAATAGTAAAATCAAAAACATGGTAGCAAATTTATATGATACAGCTTTAATTTTGCACACATCAGGCACTACATCCAGACCAAAAATGGTTGCTCTTACCCATCAAAATATTATCAATAGTTCACTAAATATTTCTAATGCACTGAACCTAAAAAAAACAGATAAAAATATTATTTTAATGCCTTCATTTCACATTCACGGAATTATAGCATCTATATTAGCTCCACTTTATTCAGGAGGAAGTGTAGTAGCTTTACCTAAATTTAATGTGCTTACTTTTTATAGTTTTATAGAAAAGTACAAACCCACCTGGTTTACAGCTGTACCAACCATGTTGCAATCAATCTTGGATAGGTCAAAAAATAATAAAAAGATAATTAAAAATAGTAAGCTAAGATTTATTAGGTCCTCATCTGCATCGTTACCTTCTAATGTATTTAAAAGCCTAGAAAGTACTTTTAAAGTTCCTGTAATAGAGAGTTATGGAATGACTGAGGCAGCCCATCAGATGACCTCAAATCTTTTACCCCCTAAAAAAAGAAAAATTAATAGCGTAGGAAAACCTATTGGACTGCAAGTCAAGATAATGGATCAAAGCAACAAATTCCTTAGCAATAAAAAAGAGGGAGAAGTATTAATTAAAGGGAAAAATGTTCTAAATGGATATTTAGCTAATTCAAAAGCAAATAAAGAAAGTTTCTTTCATGGCTGGTTTAGAACAGGAGACTTAGGCTATTTCGATAAGGATGGTTATCTTTACATATCTGGTAGAATAAAAGAAATTATCAATAGAGGTGGTGAAAAGATTAGCCCCAAAGAAGTAGATGAAGTCTTTATGAAGCATTCTAAAGTTTCAAAAGCTATATCTTTTTCTGTTAAACATCCTAAATTAGGAGAAGACATTTCTTTAGCAGTTGTGCTTAAAAATAAAAAAAAATGTAAACCTAATGAATTAAAAGACTTTGCACAAAATAAATTAGCACGTTTTAAAATTCCAAAAAACATATACATTGTTGATGAAATTCCAGTAGGTGCTACTGGTAAAATACAAAGAATAGGTTTAGCAAAAAAACTGGGAATAGAATAATGAGGATTTGTATATTTGGTGCTGGAGCAATAGGTGGTATGATAGGCTCATTGCTTAAGTATAATAATATAGATGTGACCCTTATAGCCAGAGGAGAACACTACAATGAAATAAAAAAAAATGGACTAGTATTCAAAAGCAAAGAATATAATTTAGATATTCGTCAAAAGTTTGATGTGTATCAGGATATTTCAGATATAGGAAAATTTGATTTAGTAATTAATGGCTTAAAAGCCCATTCCGCTAATAATACGGCCAAACATGTTAGTCAACTATTACATGAGTCATCTGTAATATTACCTACCTTAAATGGGGTTCCTTGGTGGTTCTTCTATAAGTTTGGAGGAAATTACGATAATTATCAATTACGATCAGTAGACCCAAATGAATTTCAGTGGAAATTTTTTAAACCCTCTAGGGTGATAGGATGTGTAGTTTATCCAGCAGCATTTATAAAAAGTCCAGGTATCATTGAACATGTTGAAGGCAAAAGGTTAATTATTGGTGAACCAGATAATTTAAGAACTACAAGAGTTGAAGGATTATCAAAACTTTTCATGTCAGCAGGAATAAAAGCACCTATTAGTAAAAATATAAGAAGTGATATTTGGTTAAAATTAATTGGCAATAGCTCTTTTAATCCTTTATCTATAATTACTAAAGCAACCTTAAAGAAAATGTGTGAAACCCGAGAAACTAAAAATATAATATTTAATATGATGACTGAGGCTAATGATATAGCTCAAAAATTAAATATTCCAATGAAGTTAGATATAGAAAAAAGAATTGAAGGAGCAAGACTGGTTGGTGATCATAAAACCTCTACCTTACAAGATTTTGAGGAAAAAAAACCTTTAGAATTAAATGCTCTGATTAAATCACTTGTAGAATTAGGAAATTTAACTAATACAAATATACCTACAATCAATACCATATTCGCATTATCAAAATTTTTTGCTGTTGAAAATAATTGTTATGTTGATTAAGTATTATTAAAATCCCAAAGCTAACCCGTCTTTCCTTGGATCTGAACCACCAACTAATACACCATTATCTCTGAGTAAAATAGCTTGTCCTCCTCCATGAGGAAGGTCACAGTAAGTAACTTTATGTCCTAATTTTTCTAACTTATCAAAATTTTCTAAAGAAATAGTTTTCTCAAGTGCTAGGTTATTATCAAAATGGAAAGATCGTGAATGATCTAAAGCCATTTGTACATCCATACCATAATCTAATACATTAGTTAAAAAATGAACTTGCCCAACTGGTTGATAGTGTGCTCCCATAACCCCAAAAGGCATAATTGGTCTATTATTTTTCATTAATAGTGCAGGAATAATAGTATGCATTGGTTTTTTTAAGGGCATATAAAAGTTTGGATGATTTTGATCCAAGTTAAAAGAAGCTCCTCTATTATGTAGCAATATTCCAGTATTTTCTGTTACTATTCCACTTCCAAAAGGATGAAAAATTGAGTTAATAAAAGAAACAAAATTACCCTCATTATCTACGACACTAATATATACAGTATCTTTATTATTTTCTAATTTTTTTATATCTAAATTCTCTAATACAGAATCTTCTTTAATCTTATTACTTAAATGCATTCCATAATCTTTAGACAACATTTTTTGAACAGGTATTTCAGTAAAGGTAGGATCGCCTAAATATTTGTTTCTATGAAGAAAAGCCAACTTAGTAGCTTCAGCTTCAATATGTATCCTTCTATAATCATTAGGTTCGTATTTATTGATACCCATATTAGATAAGATATTTAACATCATTAAGGCTACAATACCCTGACCATTTGGAGGGCATTCGTATACTTGATATCCATTATAATCTATTTTAATAGGATCCACATATTCAGCTTGGAAGTTTGCTAAGTCTTCAAGTGATAGCTGCCCTCCTAACTTGTTAATTTTAGTTATTATATCTTTGGCAACATATCCATCATAAAATCCATCCCTACCATTTTTTGCTATATACTCTAAAGTTTCAGAAAGTTGTTCCTGTTTATGAATTTCGCCAATTTTATATGCTTTCTCATTTTTCAAAAAAATTCTTTTAGCAGCTTTATCAACTTTTAATTTATCCTCTTCTCTCTTCCACATATCAGCTATGACATCAGCCACCACATAACCTTCTTTTGCTAATTTTATTGCTGGACTTAAAATATCTGCTAACTCTAAATTCCCATAATCTTTAACTAATTTACACCACGCTGCGACTGCTCCGGGTACGGTAATTGCACTATGAGAATAAGGGTCTATAAGATTGTCTTCTGTTTTAATTATATTATCATAATTAACTTTACTTGGTAGATTTCCCGATCCATTTAATGCAACTACTTTTTTATCTTTATTACTATAAAAAATACAAAAACAGTCTCCTCCAATTCCTGTAGAATGAGCTTCCACTACAGCTAGCACTGATGCAGCTGTTACAGCAGCATCAATAGCATTACCGCCTTTTTTAATTATTTCTAAGGCTTTCATAGTAGCTTGAGGATGTGAAGTTGCTACCATAGCATTTTTACTATAAATAGGTGATCTTGATGGTATATGTAAATTTCTCATAATTAACTTATACCTTAATATTTTTACAAATAAAAATAATTTTTCTCTTGTTTACACTGGTGTTAACAGGTATATATTAATATTATTTTTTTTAAGGTAAATTATGTTTGTTGTGCTCAAAAACGGTGGTAAACAATACAAGGTTCAGACTGGTGATATTATAAAGCTAGACTACCTTGGGCAAGATAAAGGTAAAACTCTCAGTATAAAAGAAGTTCTTGCATGCAATGTGGATAATAAAGACTACATAGGAAAACCTTACTTAAACAACGTCGAGGTAAAAATTGAAATTCTAGAAAATAAAAAAGATAAAAAAGTATTGGTCTTCAAAAAAAGAAGAAGACATAATTCCAGAAGGTTAAACGGACATAGACAAAGTTTATCAGTTGTTAAAATTAACGATATATTGCTAGATGGTAAAAGTATCGGTAAAGATAATAAGAAAAAAGTTTCAGTTGCTAAAAAAAATACTGACTCAACAAAAAAAGAAGCAAGCAGTAAAAAAGTTTTAAAAACTAAACAACCCAAACCAAAAAAGGAATAGAATATGGCACATAAAAAAGCAGGTGGTAGTTCTAGAAATGGAAGAGATTCAGCAGGTAGAAGATTAGGAGTTAAAAAATTTGGCGGGGAAAAAGTAATTCCCGGTAATATCATAATAAGACAAAGAGGAACTAAATACTACCCTGGAGAAAATGTTGGAATTGGTAAAGATCATACTATTTTTGCACTTATAGAGGGTAAGGTAAAGTTCTCGACCAAATCATCTGGAAAGAAGTTTGTTTCTGTCAATAATTAATCTTAATGAAGTTTCTAGACGAGGCTAAAATTTTTTTGCAATCAGGTTCTGGGGGAAACGGTTGTGTTAGCTTTAGAAGAGAAAAGTATATAGAATATGGTGGCCCTGATGGTGGTGATGGAGGTAACGGCGGAGATATTGCATTCCGAGCAGTTAGCAATAAAAACACTCTAGTAGATTTTAGATACAAACAACATTTTAAGGCAGATAGAGGAAAAGATGGATCTGGTAAAAGAAAAAAAGGAACATCAGGAAATCTTTTATTTATAGATGTCCCTTGCGGTACTTCCGTATATACCGATGATAAATCTACAAAGCTTTTAGAATTAAATAAAGAGTTTGAAGAAGCTATGATTTTAAAAGGTGGCAAAGGAGGCTTTGGTAATTTTAAATTCAAATCATCTAGAAACGTTGCTCCAAAAAAATCAAACCCGGGTCAGCCAGGAAATGCTATGTGGGTCAGACTTAGATTAAACTTAATAGCAGATGTTGGGATTATTGGATTACCAAATGTAGGTAAGTCCAGTTTTTTAAAGTCAATAACTAATGCTAACCCTAAAATAGGAGACTACCCTTTTACTACTTTACACCCTAACTTAGGTGTGGTCTCTTATGAAAATTACGAGGAATTAGTTATAGCAGATATTCCTGGAATTATAAAAAATGCGAGTTCTGGAACAGGATTAGGACTTAAATTTTTAGGGCATGTAGAAAAATGTAAAGTACTATTACATTTTTTAGATTGCAGCAAAAAAAATATTAAAAAAAATTATGAAATAATTAGAGAAGAGTTATCAAAATATGGATCTGGTCTAAAAGAAAAAAAAGAAATATTAGTTTTAACAAAATCTGACTTAATTAGTAAAATCCAAGCTGATAAATATTCTAAACAATTGAAAAACTATTTTAATAAAAATGTAATTTCTATATCTATCAATGATTTAAATAGCCTAATTGCTTTAAAAAAACTATTATTATCTGAAAAAAATAAAAACAAACAATTTGATAAGAAAAAATGGCAGCCTTAGAAAAAAAAATTTTAAGTGATTCTAAAAGAATAGTTATTAAAGTTGGTTCTGCTCTTATTAGGAGTAATGATAAAAATCTTATAAATGAAATCATTTTAAATAGAATAGTTAAAGAAATTATAAATTTAAACGAAGCAGGAAAAGAAATATTATTAGTTTCTTCTGGCGCTCTAGCATTAGGAAAAAAAAGCCTAACTTTTAAAAAAAATAATTTAAAAGTGTCTGAAAAACAGGCAGCTTCATCAGTAGGTCAAGTACTGCTAATAAATGCCTGGAAAAAAGCCTTTTTAAAATATAAAAAACAATGTGGTCAAATTTTACTAACGCATTTAGATGCAGAGATTAGAAGTAGTGCCATAAACGCTAGAAATACTATAGAAACATTACTTAAACTAAATAGTATACCTATAATTAATGAAAATGACTCAGTAGCTACTCAAGAGTTACGCTATGGTGATAATGATCAATTAGCAGCTAGAGTAGCTCAAATTACTAGCTCAAATTTATTAATAATTTTATCAGATGTTGATGGATTATATACATCTAATCCTAAAAAAAGTAGTAATGCTTTACTTTTAAAGTATATAAAGAGAATTACTAAATCGATAGAAAAGCAAGCAGAAAATACTTCCTCTTCCATAACAGTAGGGGGTATGAAAACAAAAATAAAAGCTGCTAAAATTGCTTTAGCTGCTGGTTGCAATATGATTATAACTAGGGGAAATAAATTACGGCCAATTAGTTCTATTGTGCAAAAAGCAAATTTTTCTTTATTTTTAACTAACACAAGTCCTAGGACAGCTAGAAAAAAATGGATTTCCTCTCAAATGAAAATTAAAGGTAACATTACAATTGATAAAGGTGCTGAAGAAGCATTAAAAAATGGGGCAAGCTTGTTACCTGCAGGAATAATATCAGTTTCTGGATCATTTTATAAAGGTGATATTATCAATGTATTAAGCAAAAAAAAGCGAATTGTATGCGTGGGCATAACTGCTTATCCAGCAAAAGATGCTAAGATTATAGCAGGAGCAAAAAGCAATGCAATAGAAAATTTGTTAGGATATCATTCTAGAGATGTTATAATTCATAGGGATGATATGGTATTAAAAAACTAATATGATTGAGAAATTAAATAGTGTAGAACTCATTTGTAAGAAAGCTAAGGATGCCTCGTATAAATTAGCTATATCTTCAAATAAAGAAAGAAATATTGCTTTAAAATTAATTGCTAATCAAATATTAAAATCTATAAATAAAATAACTGCAGCAAATAAAAAAGACTATATAGCTGCAAAGAAAAACAAAATTCCTTCGCCTCTTCTTGATAGATTACTACTTAATGAAGAACGCATTAAAAATATGGCTAGAGATGTTCTCAATATATCAGAACTCGAAGACCCCATTGGAAAAGAACTTATAAAAAAATTAAGACCTAATGGTTTAAAAATAACTAAAGTATCAGTTCCGTTAGGAGTAATCGCTGTAATATTTGAATCAAGACCAAATGTTGCATGTGATGTAGCCTGCTTATGTATAAAATCTGGTAATGCTGTAATATTAAAAGGAGGAAAAGAAGCTAAACATACTAATGAAACAATAATAGATATAATAAAATATTCTTTAAAAAAAACCGCTTTAAATACAAATATCGTATCCTCACTTAAAAATTATTCTAGAACCTCAGTAAACCAATTACTAAAGATGGATAAATACATTGATGTTTTAGTCCCAAGAGGAGGAAAAGAACTTATTAAAACAGTAAGGAAAAACAGTAATATACCGGTATTTTCTCATTTAGACGGGATTTGCCATACTTATATTGATAAGTTTGCTAACAAAAATATGGCCATAAATATAACTTATAATGCAAAAATGAGAAGAACTAGTATATGTGGAGCAACGGAAACCATACTTTGTCATAAGGACATTGCAAAGCAAGTATTACCGAATTTATTAGAAAAACTTTTAAATGCTGGCTGTGAAGTAAGAGGAGATAATGATGTAGCTTCAATTAGCAAAAAGATCAAAAAGGCAAGTGAACAGGATTGGAAAAAAGAATACTTAGATGCAATAGTATCAATAAAAGTAGTTAATAGTTTAAATGAAGCAATTAAGCACATAAATGATTATAGCTCAAAACATACCGATGCAATAATTACAAACAATGCAAAAAATGCTAAATTATTTTTGACTGAAATAGAGAGCGCCATAGTAATGCATAATACTTCTACCCAATTTGCTGACGGAGCAGAGTTTGGGTTGGGAGCAGAAATAGGAATATCTACTGGCAAACTTCATGCTAGAGGTCCAGTAAGCACTCAAGAACTCACAACCTATAAATACCTAGTAAAAGGAAATGGTCAATTAAGACAATAAAAAAAAATAGCTTATTCAATAATTTGTCCAAATCTAATATTGGCTTATTGGGAGGAAGTTTTGATCCCGCTCACTCTGGCCATTTATACATAAGTAATAAAATTATTAATATTTTAGGATTAAATCAATTATGGTGGCTTGTTACTTCCCAAAATCCTCTAAAAAAAAAAAATCAGTTTGTAAATTTAGAAAATAGATTATCTAGTGCTTATCTTATAAATAATAATTTTAAAATTAAGCCTCAAGCCTTAGAGTTAAGATTAGGAACAAATTTTACTTATGATACAGTAAGAAAACTTCATAAAATCATGCCAAAGATTAATTTTTATTGGATTATGGGAGCCGATAATTTATATAACATGCATAATTGGTATAATTGGCAAAAGATTTTCTACATCTGTCCTATCATAATTGTAAATAGAAAAGGCTATTTTTATAAGTCATTAAACTCCAAAGCCTCAAAAAAATTCTGGAATAGAAGATTTAATATTAGGGAAATGAAATACAAAAAAAAACTTCCTGCCTGGTCTTTTTTAAACATTAAACCTGATAGTAATAGTTCTACCATTTTAAGAAAAAATATAGGATACTAATGTGATGCATAAAATAGATGATTATATTTCAAAAATAATTTATAAGGTGCTTTCAGATAATAAAGCAAAAGATATTATTAAAATTAATTTAGAGAAAAAATCAAGCATTGCAGACTTTATGATAATTTGTTCTGGTACGTCTAATAGGCATGTTATTTCTCTATCTAACTATTTAATAGAAACTCTAAAAAAAGAAAATCTAAATACTTTAAATGTTGAAGGCAAAAGAAATGGAGATTGGGTTTTAGTTGATGCAGGAGACGTAATAATACACTTGTTTAGAAGTGAAGTTAGAGAATATTATGGGCTAGAGAAAATGTGGGCAGAAGAAGAAATAAATTCCTATATAAAATAAAACTCTTAGTTATATTAAACATGTGAAATACTTATTTTTAATATATTTCCTTATTATTATAAATAGCTTGGCTGTTTATGCAAAAGACTCTAATTTAAAGCAATTAGAAAAAATAGAAAAAAAACTTTTAAACAATAAAGAAATATACCTCGAGCTTTTAAAGGTTGAAAAGGAAGTTAAAAAAAGTTTAAGTAAAGCTAAGTCAAATGTACTAAAATATAAAAAGTTAATTAAACAAGGCTATTCCGAAAAAAAGTTTTTAGAAGAATATATTCAAAAAAAAAAAAAATCATTAGTTGAAATTTTAGCTTTAAAAAATTCTATTAAAAATAATAAAAGCCTGCTACTGAACAATGTTCTAATATCTAAATATGAAAGGTCTTATTCAGAAAAAAAAGATAGTATTTCAAAAATAATTTTAGAAAATTATAGCTTTTTATATAACGATTATAATAATACTTATTTAGAAATTGAAAGTGAAATAAAAAAATATCAAATTATCTTAAGTAAATTAAAAAATTCTTTATATAATATAGAACTATCCTTTAAAAATAAATCAAGTGATCTAGAAGGATTACTTGCTGAAACGATTATTAATGAAATCGAAAAGCAAAAAAATATATTACAAAAAAATAAAATTCAAAACAAAGCTAATAAAATCAAATCCCTGATAGAAGACTTCGAAAGTGATAATTTTAATTCTAAATTATTCGGAGATTTTAAGTTTGATAAACTACAAGATATATTACCCTTAAAAAGAATTAATATTAAAAAGATTTATAAAGAGAAATTTAATACAGGAATAAACTTATCTGTAATTAATGATACTAAATTAATAGCTCCTAAGAATAGTCTTGTAGTTTATGCTGATTTTTTCAAGGGTTATGGTAATATGATAATTTTAGATTTAAGTAGTGGATATCATCTTATCTTATCGGGATTAAGTAATATTAATTGCAAAACTGGAGATTGGCTTGAAAAAGGTATGGTTTTAGGTGATATTAATAGTAATGATAATAATAATTTTTACATGGAATTTAGATTCAAAGGAAAAACAATAAGTCCTAATAAGTGGGCTAAAATTAACTAAAGAGGAAAATAATGTTGAACCTTAATAGCACAGCAAAAATAATAATAACTTTAACATATATATATTTAACTTTTATACCTAAGCTTTTTTCAGATGATGGTGATGTTTACAAGCAATTAAATTTATTTGGAGAAGTATACGAAAGGGTGAGAAGTGAGTACGTAGAAAAGGTATCAGATAAAGAATTAATAGAAGCTGCTATTAATGGAATGTTACAATCCTTAGATCCTCATTCTAGTTATCTAAATGCCGATAGCTTTACCGAAATGAAAATTCAAACCAAAGGAGAGTTTGGTGGATTAGGTATTGAAGTTACCATGGAAAATGGTTTAGTAAAAGTAGTTTCTCCTATTGATGATACTCCGGCGGCTAAAGCTGGGGTCAAGTCAGGTGATTATATTTCTCATATTGATGATGAACCTATAATGGGTCTAACTTTATCAGAAGCTGTCGATAAAATGAGAGGACCAGTTAATACTGAACTTAAAGTAACTATAATTAGAGAAGGAAATGAAGCATTTGATCTAAATTTAAAAAGAGCAATCATTAAAGTAACTTCTATCAAGGCAAAAAAAGAAGAAGATGTTGCTTATTTAAGAATAACCTCTTTCACACAAAAAACATTTAAAAATCTTGTAAAAGAATTTAATAAATTAAACTTAGAAATGAAAGGGAATATTAAGGGATTGGTACTAGATTTAAGAAATAATCCAGGAGGTCTTCTTGATCAAGCAGTATCTGTTTCCGATGCATTTTTAGATAGAGGTGAAATCGTATCAACAAGAGGTAGAGATAACAAAGGCGAACAAAGATTTAATGCATCTAAAGGTGATATAACAAATGGTCTTCCTATAGTAGTTTTAATTAATGGAGGATCTGCGTCAGCATCAGAAATTGTTGCAGGAGCATTGCAAGATCATAAAAGGGGAATACTGATGGGTACGCAAACTTTTGGCAAGGGCTCTGTTCAAACTATAATACCAGTCACGAGCAAAGGAGCTGTCAGACTAACTACTGCCAGATACTTTACTCCCTCAGGTAATTCAATACAAGCAAAGGGAATTAGTCCTGATATTTATGTACCTCAATCGAAAGTAGAAGTTTTGGAAAATAATAACTCTAGAAGAGAAGCAGATTTGAGGGGAGCTTTAGATAGTGAAAAAAAATGATATTAAAAACGAAAATAAAGATAATAATAAAGAGAATATTGTTGAAGATTATCAGCTAAATAGAGCTATTGAATTAATAAGATCTATTAATGTTTATGAAAATATTAAAAAGGCTTCTTAATGAATCTTTCTGCTTATTTTGAAAAAGGTTGGCGATTAGGAGTCGGAATAATACTTACAAATCAAGAAAATGAAATCTTCATGGGAGAAAGAATTGATAATAAAGGTGCATGGCAAATGCCTCAAGGTGGTGTGAATTTAAGCATTAATGAAAGCCTAGAAATTGCCGCAAAAAGAGAACTTTATGAAGAGACAGGAGTAAAAACGGTGAAAATAGTAAAACAAAGTGAAGGTTGGTATTACTATTATTTGCCAAAACATTTAAAGAGTAGACTATGGGGTGGTAAATTTTTAGGACAAAAACAAAAATGGTTTTTATTTAGTTTTGAGGGAATAGAGGAAGAAATTAATCTACAAGCTGATAAGAAGCCTGAGTTTAATAACTGGAAATGGGTAAGTCCTGAAAATGTTTTAAATGATATAGTAGACTTCAAAAAAGAAATTTATAAAAAAATACTTATAGAGTTTAAATTTATTGAAATCTAATTTTCATCCAAAGTTTGATTCTCATATTGTAGTAGATCAATATCTTCACGTAGATTATCTTTAATTGATTGTTCCTCTTCTTTTTCAAATTTTAAAAGTAGTTCTGTAATCTTTTTTTCATTTTCTTTAACATCAATATCTACAGTATTTTTTATATAATCTACCATGACTGTACAGTTATTATTTTGAATTTTTACAAATCCACCTGATACAAAAAAATCAATTTTATCCTTTTCATCTTTAGAAATTACTTCTAATTTACCAGGCCTTAAAAAAGTTATAAGAGGTGCATGCTCATACATAGCTGCAAAGTCTCCTTCCTCTCCAGGTAAAACAACCATTTCAGTATCGCCGTCATAAATTTCATTATCTGGCGAAATAATTTGTGTTTTTAAAAAGCCTTCACTCATTTAAACATTCTCTTTAGCCATTTTTTTAGCCTTTTCCAATGCCTCATCTATAGTTCCTACCATATAAAAGGCAGCCTCTGGTATATCATCATATTTACCTGTACATAAATCTTTAAAACCTTTAATAGTATCTGCAATTTCTACATACTTGCCTGGAAAACCAGTAAAAACTTCTGCAACATGAAAAGGTTGAGACAAAAACCTTTGAATTTTCCTTGCTCTAGCTACTATTAATTTATCTTCTTCAGATAATTCATCCATGCCAAGTATCGCAATAATATCTTGTAAAGATTTATAGGTTTGTAAAATTTTTTGAACCTCCCTAGCAACCTCATAATGATCTTGGCCTAAAACCCTAGGGTCAAGTATTCTAGATGTTGAGTCCAATGGATCAACAGCAGGATAAATACCTAACTCTGCAATTTGTCTAGATAACACTGTTGTAGCATCAAGGTGACTAAAAGATGTTGCTGGAGCAGGATCAGTTAAATCATCTGCTGGGACATAAATAGCTTGAACAGAAGTAATTGAACCCTTATTTGTGGAAGTTATTCTTTCTTGTAAAGCGCCCATATCCGTAGCCAAGGTAGGTTGATAACCAACAGCTGACGGGATTCTTCCTAATAAAGCTGAAACTTCTGATCCAGCTTGAGTAAATCTAAAAATGTTATCAACAAAAAATAAAACATCTTGTCCTTCCTCATCTCTAAAATATTCGGCCATAGTTAATCCTGAAAGTGCAACTCTAGATCTTGCACCAGGAGGTTCATTCATTTGGCCATAGACTAATGCTGCTTTAGAGTCCTTACTTCCCGGTTTAATTACTCCTGACTCTATCATTTCATGATATAAATCATTTCCTTCTCTTGTTCTTTCACCAACTCCTGCAAATACAGAATATCCACCATGGCCTTTTGCTACATTATTAATAAGTTCCATGATAAGAACTGTTTTACCTACACCAGCTCCTCCGAATAAACCTATTTTTCCTCCTTTTGAGTAAGGAGCCAAAAGATCAACCACTTTAATACCAGTAACTAACATCTCAGTATTGGTCGACTGTTCAATGTATTTAGGAGCTTGTCTATGAATAGAATAAGTTTTCTTTGCTTTAATCTCCCCTATTTCATCTATTGGTTCGCCTACAACATTTGTGATTCTACCTAATGTTTCAGGTCCAACGGGAACTTGTATTGGTGCTCCAGTATCTATTACCTCTTCTCCTCTTTTAAGGCCTTCTGTTGCTGACATAGCAATAGATCTTAGTGTATTTTCTCCTAGATGCTGAGCGACTTCAAGGACAACTCTGTTACTATTTACCTTTACATGTAAGGCATTTAGAATAGGCGGCAATTTACTTTCAAACTCCACATCTACAACTGGTCCTATTATTTGTTTTATTTTTCCTATATTTTTACTCATCTATTTCTCCAATTTATTATAAAGCTTCTGCTCCCGATATGATTTCAATCAATTCTTTGGTAATAATGGCTTGTCTTTGTCTATTGTACCTTAACGACAGATCATCTATCATATCGCCAGCATTTCTAGTAGCATTGTCCATAGCTGTCATTCTTGCCCCTTGTTCACTTGCTCTAGACTCTAAAATAGCTTTATACATCTGAACAATAAAATTTTTTGGTAGAATTTTAGATAACACTTCTTCTTCATTAGGTTCATACTCAAAATAATCATGAATATTATTTTGATTTTCATCATTAATATTATTGTTTTTAGAGTAAGGAATTAATGTTTCATCCTTAACCTCCTGAGAAATTACACTTTTAAAATAGTTGTAGAAAAGACAGCACTCTTGAAAGTTATTTTTGTAAAAACTATTTAAGATTTTAGTTCCTATCTCCTGAGTTGATTTATAATCAATTTCTCCAATATTAATGTACTTAACTTCAAAATTAAACATTTTTTCATATAAACCAGATAATAAGTCGAATCCTTTTTTTCCTATACATATCAATGATACAGCTTTTTTTTGTAACTCTAGCTGGTTTATTTTCTTCTTAACTCCTTTAACTATATTAGAATTTAATCCTCCACATAAACCTCTATCTGAAGAAACTACTATTATTAAAGATGAGGTTTTATCTTCTATATTTTTTCTTAATAATGGGTGCTCAATATATTCACTAGAATCGACCAAGTCTTCTACAATGCTATTAAGACCTGAACTGTAACTTCTTGCTTGTTCGGCCAAAGATTGTGCCTTTTTTAATTTAGAAGCAGCTACCATCTTCATAGCCTGAGTAATCTTTTTAGTAGATTTAACACTATCTATTCTATTCCTTAAGTCTTTTAATGAAGGCATTTACTTTTCTAACTCGGTTAAAAAATTAGTTTTTATAGTATCTATTGCTTTTTTTATATCTTTTGTTAATGCATCATCTAAAGTCAGCTTAGTCTTTATTAATTTGAAAGTTTCTTTAAAACTCTTCTTAAACTCAGTTATTAAAAATTTTTCAAAATCACCAACCATACTAACTTTAAGATCATCTAAGTATCCATTTACTCCCGCAAAGATTATAACTATTTGTTCTTCTATTGCTAAAGGAGAATATTGTCCCTGTTTTAATAGTTCTGTTAATCTCTCCCCCCTATTTAATAACTTTTGAGTTGATATATCTAAGTCTGATCCAAATTGAGCGAAAGCTGCCATCTCTCTATATTGAGCTAATTCTAATTTAATAGAGCCAGCCACTTGTTTCATACCTTTTACTTGTGCAGCTGATCCAACTCTGCTCACAGATAGTCCTACATTAATTGCCGGTCTGATACCTTGATAAAACAAATCTGTTTCTAGAAAGATTTGTCCATCAGTAATAGATATTACATTAGTGGGAATATATGCTGATACGTCTCCAGCTTGTGTTTCAATGATCGGCAGAGCTGTAAGAGAACCAGAACCATTATCCTTATTTAATTTAGCTGCTCTTTCTAAAAGTCTAGAGTGAAGATAAAAAACATCACCAGGATAAGCTTCTCTACCAGGTGGTCTTCTTAAAAGTAGTGACATTTGTCTATATGCAACTGCCTGTTTTGACAAATCATCATAAATAATTAAAGCGTGCATACCATTATCTCTAAACCACTCACCTATAGTACATCCTGTGTAAGGAGCTAAATATTGTAGCGGAGCTGGATCTGAGGCTGTTGCCGCCACCACTACCGTATATTCTAAAGCACCTTGTTCTTCTAATGTTTTTACTATTTGCGCTACGGTTGACCTTTTTTGCCCAACTGATACATATATACAAAATAATTTAGCTTTATCATCTTTTGATTTATTTTTTTCTTTTTGGTTTATTATTGTATCAATGGCTACAGCTGTTTTACCAGTTTGACGGTCACCAATGATTAATTCTCTTTGTCCTCGACCTATTGGAACTAATGCATCTATTGCTTTAAGGCCTGTTTGCATAGGTTCAGATACTGACTCTCTAGGTATAATTCCTGGTGCTCTGACGTCTACCATCTTTTTTTCTTTAGTTTTTATTGTTCCTTTTCCATCTATTTCAATACCTAAACCATCCACCACCCTACCTAGCAATTCTTTCCCAACTGAAGTATCTACAATTCTTCCCGTTCTTTTGACAGTATCTCCTTCTTTAATTTGCCTATCATCACCAAAAATAACTACACCTACATTATCTTCTTCTAAATTAAGTGCCATACCTAATGTTTTATCTGAAAATTCGACCATTTCTCCTGCACTGACTTCTTCTAAACCATAAACCCTTGCTATACCATCACCCACTGATAAGACTTTCCCAATTTCCTCAGTTTTAACATTCAGATCAAATTTTTCTATTTGTTCCTTTAATATTGCAGATATTTCTGAAGAACTTAAATTCATTAATTAACTCCTTTTTTAATATTATTAAGTTTTAATATTTTGTTTTTAATAGATGCATCAATTAAACTTGATCCAGATTGTAATATTATACCTCCGATGATATTTTTATCAACATTACTTATTATATTTATTTTTTTATCAGTTTTTTTTGATAATAAACTTTTTATTTTCTTAATACTATCGTCACCTACAGAAGAAGCCGTAGTCAAATTTATGTTTACTTCTTGATGCATGGATTTAACCATGTACTTAAAACTATACAGAACACTTAAGAGTATCTTTAAACGTCCATTCGAAGCTAATACTTTTAAAAAAACTAAAAACTTTTTGCTAATTATTATTTTTTTCTTATCAGTATTGCTAAATATATTATTTATTAATTTTAATTGATCTCTAGAACTTAGTAATGGGTTTGAAAATAACTCAGTAAATTTATTATCGGAATTAAGGGTTTCTATAAGAGTATTAATTTCATTATAAATTTTTTGTTCCGAATTGTCCTCCCTAGCTACACTTAAAAGAGCTTTACTATATCTCCTTGTAACTTCCGTATTAAACTGTATGTTTTGTTCCATATGTATACTTGCAATTAAGATTTTCTAACATACCAGTCGAATTGTTGCAATATAGAATACAAATTTATTAAAAAAAACTTAAAGGATCTACATCAATTTTGATTTTTACCTTATTTTTTAAAATTATACTTAAGTTAATTCTTTTTAGAACTTTTTGCACAAGAAAAGCCTGATTCGTTTTAATCAGCATTCTGTATCTATATTCATTATTAATGTATTCTATTGGAGCGGGTATAGGTCCCAACAAAGTGAAATAATTAAAGTTTGAAAGTTTATCTTTAAGTTTATATGAGACTATTTTTAAAAAATTTATATCCTTACCAATTAAAATAATTGCGATTAATTTACAGTATGGTGGAAGTAATGCCTTTTTTCTCAACAATAGTTCATTCTCATAAAACTTATCTCTATCACTTGATACTATATAATTTAATAAAAAATTATTGGTATCATATGTTTGTATATAAACTTCACCGGTTTCTGACTTTCTACTAGTTCTTCCTGATACTTGTTGTGTTAATTGAAAAATTTTTTCATTTGTTCTTATATCTGTATTATAAAACCATAAATCAAAGTCTAAAATAAAAATACTATTTAAATTTAAAAAATTGAAACCTTTACTTATTATCTGTGTTCCGATAATAATTTTTATTTTAGCTTTTTCTATATCTTCTAGTACACTTTGAAAGTTATTTAAACTAATACTATCAGATGAAAGTGAAATGATATTTACCTCATTGAATTCTTTTTTAATTTCCTCTGTTACTTTTTCTATTCCATAACCAAGGCTTATTTTTTTATTAGATTTTCCACAATTACTGCAAACATTATTTGGATACCTTGATGCTCCACAGTGATGACAGATAAGTTTATTACTTTTTTTGTGATATACTAGATTAATATCGCATTTTTCGCACTTTTCTGTAAACCCACAACTTGAACAAACGGTAATAGGAGCATAACCTCTTCTATTAATTAAAATTAATATTTGTTTCCCTGCTTCTATCTTTTTCTTTAAAATTGATAATGTTTGTCTTGCAATTAATCTTTTTTTTTCTAATTTCATATCTATTAAAATTACTTTAGGGTTTTTTGCATCACCAAATCTATCTGTTAAATTGAAATAATCGTATTTTTTGTTTTTAGAGTTATTAAATGTCTCTAAGGACGGAGTTGCTGATACAAGGATTATTTCAGAATAATTAAATTTAGACTTTACTATTGCCATATCTCTAGCATTGTAAATTGGATTTTCTTCTTGTTTATAAGAAATATCATTTTCTTCATCTACGATTGTTATACCAAGGTTGCTAAAGGGTAAAAATATTGCTGACCTTGCTCCCACTACTACATGTATTTTCCCAAGTATTAAATCTTGCCAGATTCTCTTCTTTTTTGACTGGCTGATCTTGGAATTCCATATTAAAGGATAAAATTTAAAGGCATTATAAAACCGTGAAATCCACTGTTTGCTTAAAGCAATTTCAGGAATTAATACTAATACTTGTTTTTGTTTTTCTAAAAAATATTTTATTAATTTGAAATAAACTTCTGTTTTTCCACTACCTGTTACCCCATCTAAAAAAATAGGTTTGCTTTTTTTTTTATTTATTTTATCTAGAATTTTATTGTAAACAGTATTTTGATGTAGGCTCAATGTTTTTAATTTTATTTTTCTAAAATCAAAATTTACATTTTTTGTTTCTAGGTAAACTTCTTTTGCAATAATTTTTTTATTTATCATATTATTGATAAATCCATAAGAGTAGTTTTTTATAATTTTTTTATGATTGATAAAATCTATTGCTTTAAGTTCTTTAATAAAGTTTTTTTGTTTATTAGTATAGTTATTATTAGGATTTGGGATCACTATATATTTATTAGAAGTATTTGGTTTTAAAAAATTAGTATTAGCTATTACTAGTTTTAAAGCCAAGCCTAAATAAATAGAATTGTATTCACTAAACCACTTAATAAATTTAATATTTTTTTCGCTTAAAAAAAAGTAATTATGTGATTGTTCAATATCTTTTACTTTAAAATTTATTGCTGGCTTGCTTTTGTAAATCTTCAATATACAACCTGGAAATATTTTTTTTCTAATACTGATATTAATTAGACTGCCCACCTTAAAGACTTGTTTACTAGAGTAAGTCAGAGTAATGTCGATATTATAGGCGGGTAAAACATCATAATAATTTTTTTTTATACTTTCTATTTTATCCATTTTCTTTAATATTATTTATAGCAAAATATTATAAAAAGGTATCTAAATGAAATTTTTTGTAGACACAGCGAATATAGATGAAATTAGTGAGTTATCAGAGATGGGACTGGTTGACGGAGTAACTACAAACCCCTCTCTTATATATAAAGCTGGTAAGGATTTTAAAGAAGTAATAAAAGAAATAGCTAGAATTGTCTCCGGCCCAATTTCAGCTGAAGTTACCTCAACAGACAAGAATGAAATGATAAATCAAGGCTTAGAATTATCAAAAATAGCTAATAACATAGTAATTAAGGTTCCTTTGACAGAAGCTGGTTTAATTGCGTGTAAGACACTAAGCAAAAAATCTATAAAAGTAAATGTAACATTATGTTTTTCTTCTTCTCAAGCTTTGATAGCTGCTAAAATGGGAGCAAGTTATATCTCACCATTTATTGGCAGATTAGATGATATTAGTAATGAAGGACTTCATTTAATTGAAGAAATTATCACTATTTACAATAACTACCAAGATAAATTAAATACTAAGGTATTAGTAGCCTCTATAAGGAGCCCCTTACAAGTTGTTCAAGTTGCTCAAATCGGAGCAGATGTAGCTACTATTCCGCCTAAGATTATAAAGCAAATGATAAAACATCCTCTTACAGATATAGGATTAAACAGTTTTATGGAAGACTGGAAAAAAACAGGGCAAACTTTTTGAATCTTAAGGAAAAATTACCAATAGATATCATTGAAATTAGTTCTAAGGAAGTTTTAAAAATATATGATAACTGGTTAAAGTGGCTTTTAAATCAAAAGAACTATAGCCATAATACTATTTCAAGTTACTCGTATGACTATAAGTATTTCATAAATTTTGTATACAAACATTCATCAACAAACAAGGTCAGCCTAAAAAATTTACAAGAGCTTGAACTCAGAGACTTTAGGTCTTGGTTATCATTTTTAAAAATTATTAATCCTAACCTAAGCGTTAAATCTCTTGCAAGAGCAAGAGCTAGTATAAAATCTTTTTATTTTTATTGCATTCTTCTTAAAAAAATTAAATCTTCAGAAATTTATAACCTTTCCAGTCCAAAACTTCCTAAAAACCTTCCTAGAGCAGCGTCTGAAAAGCAGATATTAAAAATTATCTCCATATTAAAAAGTGAAAAAAATAAATTTTTACAATTAAGAAATTCTGCTTTAATTTACTTGCTATGGGGTTGCGGATTAAGAATTTCTGAATTATTATCATTAAATAATCAGCAAATAAAAGAAAATTATATAATTATATTTGGTAAAGGAAATAAAGAAAGAATAGTTCCTCTATTACCTGAAATAAAATCAAAAATAACAGAGTGGATTAATTGGAAAAACCAAAGTTTTGATAATAATGATGCACTGTTTATAAGCAGGTTAGGAAAGAGACTTAGCGCCAGATATGTTCAAAAACTGATAGAAAAATTAAGACATCAACTAGATTTAGATAAGAGCTTCACTCCTCATGCATTAAGACATAGTTTTGCTACTCAATTATTAATGAATGGAGTAGATTTAAGAACAATACAAATGATGTTAGGCCACGCTAGTTTATCAACCACCCAACATTATCTAAAAGTTACTAACAAATTTGCAGAGAATGTTTATAAGAAAACTCACCCTAGAGCTAAAGAAAGTTAAAAGTGCAAAGTTTTTCCAATTGAAGAGAGTGAGGCAGCTTCTTTCATAGACTCTGATAAGGTAGGATGCGCATGACAAATTAATGCTACATCTTCCGCAGTCAAGCCTGCTTCAATTGCTGCAACTGCTTCACCTATTAATTCCCCTGCATGAGCACCTATAATGTGAACAGCTAATACTTTATCATTATCTTTGTCAGATAAGAATTTTATACTTCCTAAAGTATCTCCAGTTGTTTTTCCTCTTGCATTTGCACTGAAAGGGAAAATTCCTTTTTTAAAATTAATTTTCTTATCTTCTAATTCTTTTTCTGTAGGTCCTACCCAAGCTACTTCAGGTTCTGTATATACTACAGCTGGAATGCATTGATAATTTACTTCTGGTTTATTACCTAGTAGTTGTTCAGCAAAAACATGTCCTTCAGAACTTGCTTTATGAGCTAACATCGGCCCTGAAATAACATCCCCTATAGCATATACACCTTCTATATTTGTTTGAAAGTTTTTATCTACATCTATTGTACCATTTTTATTAATATTTATATTTAAATTTTCTAGGCCTAAGCCTTCGGTGAAGGGCTTTCTACCAACAGCAACTAAAACTTTATCAAAATCCAAAATCTCTGATTTATTATTCAATAAGTTCAAACAATTAATTTGAACCTTTTCTTTTTTATTTAAAGCACTCTCTACTTTAGTACTTAACATAAAATTGATGCCTTGTTTTGTTAAGGTACTATGAAAAATCTTTGCTATATCTTTATCCATAGTTGGGACTAAAGTATCAGAAAATTCTATAACAGTAACATCAGCTCCTAACCTCTTCCATACTGATCCTAATTCCAATCCTATGTAACCTCCACCTATTACAGCTAGTTTTTTAGGAACTTTGTCAAACTCTAATGCTCCAGTAGATGATACTATATTTTTTTCATCTATATCTATACCTGGAATAGTAGAAGGAACAGAACCCGTTGCTATTAATATTTTATCAGCTTTGAATTTCTTTTGATTAGCTTCAATAGTTTTATTATTTAGAAACTTTGCTTCACCAAAAAAATGGTCTACTTTATTTTTTTTAAAAAGCCCTGCAATACCAGATGTTAACTTTCCTACAGTATCAGTTTTATTAGCCATCATTTTATTTAAATTTAAAGAAACCTTACCATTAATCTCTATACCATAATTAACTAAATCATTTTTGCTTTGCTCGTATAGATGTGACGAGTGTAATAATGTTTTTGAAGGAATACATCCAACATTAAGGCAGGTACCTCCGAAAGATTTCCTTTTTTCTATACACATAACATTAATTCCTAATTGGGCAGCTCTTATAGCCGCAACATAACCACCAGGACCACCGCCTATTACAATCAGATCATATTCAACTAGATCACTCATTTTTCAAAAATCATTTCTTCGGGGTTTTCAATTATCTGTTTAAGCCTTACTAAAAAGGTAACTGCTTGTTTACCATCTATGATTCGATGATCATATGTTAATGCTACGTACATTACCGGCCTTATTACAATTTCATTCTCTACTACTACAGGTCTTTTAACTATATTATGTAAACCCAATATACCTGATTGAGGAGGGTTTAAAATAGGAGTAGATAACATAGAGCCATAAACACCACCATTAGAAATAGTAAAAGTGCCATCTTTCATATGTTCTATAGTAATTTTATTATTTTTTGCTAGGTTACCATATTCTACAATTGAACTTTCTATTTCTGCAAAATTCATTTTATCAGCATTTCTTAATACAGGAACAACTAAACCTTTATCTGTTCCCACAGCTATTCCAATATCATATCTATTTTTGTAAATTATATTATTATTTTTTATTTCAGCATTAACTTCTGGAATTTCCTTTAATACGGAAATACATGCTTTAGTAAAAAATGACATAAAACCAAGTTTGGTATCATATTTTTTTAAAAAATAATCTTTATATTTAGCTCTCAAAGAAATAACGTTTCCCATATCTATTTCATTGAATGTAGTAAGCATAGCTGCCGTATTCTGAGCTTCTTTAAGTCTATGTGCGATACTTTGTCTCATTTTACTTAGAGGTTTGCTTACATCTGTACTATTACTTAAAATATTTTCATTTGCAGAAAAAGCATTTAGTCCCGAGTCAATATTAAGATTACTAAAACTCTCTTTTGTTACTCTGCCATTGGTGGCTATTGAATTTAAATTATTAATTTCATTTTTACTTTCATTAATGAATTTTCTAGCAGATGGTGAAAGTGATACATCCTGTATAAACTCCCTTAAATCATTAACCCCTATCTTATTATTAAGACTAGTTCTTTTAATTTTTGTTGGATCTAAATCTTTTTCATTCTCCGTTTCTTCTTTGATATCTTTTGTAGTTTCATTGGTATTAACTAGATCGCTTCCTATAGTATCTTCAGTTTCATGTTCTATTAAATCAATTACTCCAATTGTTTCGCCTATTTTGACTTCTTCTTGCTCATTAAATAAGATTTCTTTTAAAACTCCGCTACTCTCTGCATATAACTCTTGTGTTACTTTATCTGTTTCAAGCTCTACAATAGGTTCTCCTTTTTTCACATTCTCTCCAGCAGATTTCATCCATTTACTGATTAATGCTTCTGAAATAGACTCTCCTAGGGACGGAACTATAATTTTATTTTGTTCTCCGCTAACATTAGAATTCTTAACTTCTTTTTCTTCTATTTTCTGTTCATCAATATTCTTTTCTTCGATATTAACTATAGTTTCTCCAATTTTTACCTCTTCGCCCTCCTGAAAAAAAATTTTCTTAATAACACCGGTCTTTGGCGAATATATCTCTTGAGTAACTTTATCTGTTTCTAATTCTGCAATAACTTCATCTTTATTGACTATTTCTCCTTCTTTTTTTAACCATTTAGCTATTACAGCTTCTGTTATTGACTCACCTAGCGAAGGCACTGTTATATCTAAGTTACTCATTTTTAAAATCCCTAAAAAGTGAATTAATTAATTCTTCTTGTTCAATAACATGCCTTTTAAATAAACCAGTGGCAGTAGAAGCTGAGCTTTTTCTCCCTGAGTAATATAACTTTTTATTTTTAAAATTATTTTTTTCTAAAATTTCACTTATTTCTGAGGATACAAAAAACCAAGCTCCCATATTTTGAGGCTCTTCTTGACACCAAACAAAATAAGCTTCTTTATAATCTTTTATACTTTCTAAAATTAGTTCCTTTGGGAAAGGGTATAATTGTTCTACTCTAATAATTACAGTCTTTGTTTGTTCTTCTTTATTAATTTTTTCCTTGATGTCATAATATATCTTACCAGTACAAAAAATTACTCGTTTAACTGAACTATTTATATTATCTGCATTGACTATTATTTTCTGGAACTTGGACTCTTCAGTAAAATCTACTAAATCAGATACAGCTTCTTTATGTCTTAGCAATGATTTTGGTGTAAAAATTATTAATGGCTTTCTAAATTTTCTTAACATTTGCCTTCTTAGAACATGGAAATAATTAGATGGAGCAGTACAGTTAACTACTTGTATATTATCTTCAGCTGCCATTTGCAAAAACCTTTCTACTCTTCCAGATGAGTGCTCAGGCCCTTGACCTTCATAACCATGAGGTAGCAAAATTGTAAGCCCAGACATTCTTAGCCATTTAGATTCCCCTGAAACAATAAATTGGTCTATTATCAGTTGAGCACCGTTTGCAAAATCTCCAAATTGCGCTTCCCATAAAACTAAAGTCTTAGGGTCAGCAAGTGTATAGCCATATTCAAAACCTAAAACTGCAGCTTCGGATAATGGACTATCTACTATCTCTATCCTGCTTCCATTTTTTACAACTTTATTCAGAGTAGAAAATTTTTCTTCGTTTTCTTGATCAATTACAATTGCATGTCTTTGAGAAAAAGTACCTCTTCCGCAGTCTTGGCCCGATAGCCTGACACTTATTCCTTGGTCAAGTAAGGTTGCAAAAGCTAAAGCTTCAGCAGTTGCCCAATCAATTCCTTTTTCCTCAGAAATATTTTTATACCTTTTTTGAAGTTGTCTTAAAACTTTTCTATTAATTTTAAAATCATCAGGAACTTCTGTTATTTTTTTTCCTATATCTTTAATAAATTTTTTTTTCAGCCCTGTTACAGTAAATGGTTTTTCTACGCCCTTTTTTTCTAACCCTGCCCAAGAGCCCTCTAACCAGTCAGCTTTATTAGGTTTAAAGTTTTTTCCTATTTCTAAATCTTTTTCTAAGTTGTCTGACCAAGTAGCTAATAAGTCGTTAACTTCTTTTTCAGTAATAACTTTTTGCTCAATTAATTTATCTGCATAAAGCTTTCTAGTAGTCTGATGTTCCTTTATCTTTTTATACATAAGTGGTTGAGTAAATGCAGGCTCATCACTCTCATTGTGACCTTGCCTTCTATAACAAAACATATCTATAACTACATCTTTATTAAATTTTTGCCTGAATTCTGTTGCTATTCTTGCAGCGTAAACAACTGCTTCAGGATCATCTCCATTTACATGAAAAATTGGTGCTTCAACCATTAATGCTACATCAGAACAATAAGGTCCAGATCTAGAAAAAGTTGGGTTAGTGGTAAACCCGATTTGATTATTAACTATAAAATGTATAGTTCCTCCAGTTTTATAGCCTTTTAGTCCTGATAAGTCTAATGTTTCAGGAACTAACCCTTGTCCTGAGAAAGCAGCATCTCCATGCATAAGTAACCCCACAACTTTTTTTCTGTCTATATCTTTTTTTTGATCTTGCTTTGCCCTAACCTTTCCTACTACCACAGGGTTTACTGCTTCAAGATGAGATGGATTTGCTGTCAAAGATAAGTGAACTTTTATATTATCAAAATGTCTATCTGAAGATGTACCCAAATGATACTTTACATCTCCTGATCCTTGAACATCATCAGGGTTAGATGCATTACCTTGAAACTCTGAAAATATCGCAGAGAAAGGTTTTTTCATAAAGTTTGCTAACACATTTAATCTACCTCTATGAGGCATACCTAGAACTACTTCTTCTATTCCGTTTTTACCTCCATATTTAAGTATCTGTTCTAGAGCAGGAATAAGAGACTCTCCCCCTTCTAAACCAAATCTTTTTGTTCCAGTATATTTTTTATCTAAGAAAGTCTCAAAAAATTCAGCAGCAGTTAATCTTTCTAAAATAGCTTGTTTACCCTTTTCAGTGAAAATTTCATCAGGTTTAATATTTTCTATTTTATCCATAATCCAATCTCTTTGTTCTTTATCTTGGATATGCATAAATTGAACACCTATTTTTCCACAATAATATTTTTCTAGGATTCCTATTAATTCCCTAATAGTTATAGTATTAATACCAAAAACTCCATCAATAAAAACGTCCTTATCCATATCATTGTCATCTATACCATATGTCTTAGGATCTAGATCAGGAATATACTTTTGTTCTGTTAATTCTAGTGGGTCAAGATCTGCCTTAAGGTGTCCTGCTATTCTATAAGCTCTAATTAACAATCTAGCTCTTAAGGAGTTAGCTGTATACTCATTATCTTGTGAATTATTGTTAAAACTTTGGCCTTTATTAGTAATAATATGGTTGGAATTTTCTTCTAAAAAATCAGATGCTTCTTCAGTAAGATCATCAAAAAAACTTATCCAATTATCATCAATATTATTTTTATTTGTTTTATATTCTTTGTATAACTCTTGAATTTTTTTTAAATTAGATTGAACTTCCATTTTTTTAAAGTCTACCTCAACATTTCAAAAAGTGTTTTTCCCATCAACGCTGGAGATTCTGTAACTTTTACATCAGCTGACTTTAATGCTTCAATTTTATCTTCTGCTGTCCCCTTGCCTCCAGAAATTATAGCTCCGGCATGTCCCATTCTTTTTCCTTTTGGCGCTGTTAATCCGGCAATGAATGCAATGATAGGCTTTTTAACTTTAGACTTTTTTATAAAATCTGCTGCTTCTTCTTCAGCTGTACCCCCAATTTCACCAATCATAATAATTGAGTCTGTTTTATCATCCTTTAAGAATAAATCTAAAACATCTATAAAATTAGTTCCAGGAATAGGATCTCCTCCTATACCTACACAAGATGACTGACCAAACCCTGCTTGAGTAGTCTGATATACTGCTTCATAAGTTAACGTTCCAGACTTAGAAACAATTCCGACTCCTCCCCTTTTATGAATATGTCCAGGCATGATTCCAATTTTACATTCTTCAGGTGTTATAATCCCTGGACAATTAGGACCAATCAATCTACTTTCAGAATTATCTAACTTTCTTTTTACTTTACTCATATCATGTTGTGGTATTCCTTCAGTAATACAAACTATTAAACTTATTTCTGCATCTATCGCCTCTAAAATTGCATCTGCAGCAAAGGGAGGAGGAACATAAATAACTGAAGCATCGCATTTAGTTTTATTTTTTGCATCAATTACAGTATCAAAAACTGGTAATTCTAAATGCTTTTCACCTCCCCTACCAGGAGTAACACCGCCAACCATATTGGTACCATATTTTATAGCTTGTTCAGAATGGAACGTTCCTTGGGATCCTGTGAAACCCTGACAAATTACTTTAGTATTTTTATCAACTAATATTGACATATTTATTTTTCAACTATACTGACTGCTTTTTCTGCAGCATCCTCTAAATCTTTTGCTGTTACTATCTCTAACCCTGAATTACTCAAAATTTCTTGACCTCTTTCAACATTAGTACCTTCTAATCTTACTATCAGAGGTTTATCTAGTTTCATTTCATTAACAGCTTCAACAATGCCTTCTGCTATAATATCACATCTCATAATGCCACCGAATATATTGATTAATATAGCTTTAACATCTTTATCTGATATTATAATTTTTAAAGCACCAGATACCTTTTCTTTTGAAGCACCTCCTCCTACATCTAAAAAATTTGCAGGAGAAGATCCTTTTAGTTTAATAATATCCATAGTTGCCATCGCCAAACCAGCACCATTTACCATACAACCTAATTTACCATCAAGTTTTACGTAGCTTAAATCATATTTTTCTGCTTCTAATTCTTTTGGGTCTACTTCAGACTCATCTAATAGTTCTTTTAAATCAGGGTTTCTAAATAATGCATTATCATCAATATTAACCTTCGCATCTAATGCAATTACCTTATTATCTTCTGTTAGAATAAGTGGATTTATTTCAACTAAAGTAAAATCTTTTTCAACTGCTATATTGGACAATAGAGTCACCTGTCTTACAAAATCTTTCATCGCCTCTTTAGGAATTTCTAAAGCAAATGAAAGTTGTCGCGCTTGAAAACCATTTAAACCCATTAAGGGATCCAAAATAACTTTGATTATTTTTTCGGGCATTTCTTCTGCTACTTTTTCTATTTCCATTCCACCCTCAGTTGAAGCCATCATCACAAATTTACCTTTTGCCCTGTCTAAAACAATACCTAAATAATATTCTTTTTTAATTTGACAGCCTTCTTCTACATAAACTTTTAAAACTTTTTTTCCTACAACTCCCGTTTGTGGAGTAATAAGATTCATGCCTAAAATATTATTAGAATATTCTTCTACCTCTTTAATAGAGTTAGCTATTTTAACTCCTCCACCTTTGCCTCTACCCCCTGCATGTATTTGAGCTTTTACTACCCATTTTTTTGAATCGATACTTTCTGCAATTTTAACAGCATCATAAACATTAAATGCAATATCTCCTTTTAGAACATTGATACCATAAGAACTGAATAGTTGTTTGGCCTGATATTCATGAATATTCATATTATTTTATATTTCTTTTAATTTTTTTTACTGCTTCAACTAATTTCTTTACTGAATTTACAGATTTTCTAAACATAGCTCTTTCCTGAGTATCTAATTTTATTTCTACCACTTTTTCAACTCCCTTACTACCTATTATTACAGGTACTCCAACATATAAATTCTTCACACCATATTCACCTTTTAAAAAAGCAGCACATGGTAATATTCTTTTCTTATCTTTCAAATAAGATTCAGCCATAACAAGAGCTGAGGCGGCTGGAGCATAATATGCTGATCCAGTTTTCAATAAACGTACAATCTCTCCTCCTCCAGACCTTGTTCTATCAACTATACTATCAAGTTTTTTTTGACTAATCATTTTCATTTTCACTAAGTCTGGTAAAGGTATTCCAGCAACATTAGAAAATCTTACCAGAGGCACCATTGTATCTCCATGCCCTCCTAAAACAAAAGCAGAAACATCTTCAACGGAAACTTTCATCTCTTCTGAAAGAAAGTATCTAAACCTGGCACTATCTAATACTCCTGCCATTCCTACCACTTTATTATATGGTAACCCTGAAAACTCTCTTAATGCCCATACCATTGCATCTAATGGATTTGTAATACAAATGACGAATGCTTTTGTACTGTATTTTTTTATTGCCTGACCTACAGATCTCATCACTTTTAAATTTATTTCTATAAGATCATCTCTGCTCATTCCAGGTTTTCTTGGTGAGCCTGCAGTAACAATAATAACATCAGAATTTTTAATTCCTGAAAAATTATTAGAACCTTTAATAGCAGAGTCGAAGCCTTCTACTGGAGAGGATTGTGCTATATCCAAGCTTTTGCCTTGAGGAATACCTTGGGCTATATCTACAAGAAAAACATCAGCTAATTCTTTTACTCCTATTAAGTGTGCTAAAGTACCACCTATATTTCCTGATCCAATTAAACTTATTTTTTTTTTAGCCATAATATATCCTTTAATTATTTCCCCATTGCTTTGAAGTCATTTCTGAAATTCTAGAAACTGTTCTTTGAAAAGGAATCAGTGATTTTTTTACATCAAACATTTCTAATAATTTTTTTTCTGACCTAATATAAATTTTGCTCTTTTTTTCATATAATATATCTATTAAAATTACAAATCTTCTAATTTCATTTAACTTATTTCTACCTAATACTGGAATATTATCAATAAAAAATATTTTAAAACTTTCAGTTACTTTTATATAATCATTAGGTGAAAATTTAAAAGAACAGATAAAGTCAAAATCAATGAGCACAGAGTCAGCGATTGTTTTTTCAAATAAAATACTTCTTCCTAAAGAATGAATATTTTTTTGATGAGGAACGTAATTTTTTTTTGAGTTTAAAAATAAATTATTAAAATTTTTTTTAGTTAAATTGTTTAAAGGAAAAAGAAACTTTTTAGATGACTTTACTATTTCGGAAAATCTTAAGTCTTTATTATTATCTAGCTCTAATAAAATCATTCTTTCCTTTATCAAATCTATAAAAGGTAAAAATTGAGATCTTTGTAGTCCATTTTTATAAAGCTCGTCAGGGTAATAGTTTGAAGTAATTATGAATAGCACTCTTTCATCCAATAACTTATTGAATAATTTAGATACAATCATTGCATCAGCAATATCTAGAATTTCTAATTCATCAAAAACTATCAGAATGTATTTATTCGAGATATCTGAAGCTACATCTTCAAGAGGATTTTTTGATTTTTTTTTTCTTTTTAAATATGTCTCTTCATGAACTTTGGCTATAAACTCTTGGAAATGAACTCTTAATACAGATTTTTTAAATTTACTTTTCTGTATAAACTTATAAAAAAGATTAACGATAAAAGTTTTCCCTCCACCAGGTTTTCCATATATATAAATACTATTATTTAAAGTGTCTTTATTTAAAAAGTTAAGAATCCCTATCCTTTTACGAAACAACTTCGCATAAAGCACGTCTAATGCATGTACCAAACTAGATTGAAAAGGAAAAAAATTTATTTTTTTTTTTTAATTTGCTCTTTATAAATTAGAGTAAATTTTTTGTAGGTCTCCATATTAACCTAATGTAGGCATAGTAAACTGGGCACCAGATCTTATACCCTCTGGCCATTTAGAGGTTATAGTTTTTGTATGCGTATAAAATCTAATTGCTTCCATTCCATAAGCATTGTGCCCTCCAAAGATTGAGTTTTTCCATCCGCCAAAACTAAAATATGCTACTGGAACTGGAATAGGAATATTAACACCAACCATTCCTATATTAGCCTCGCTTGAAAAATTTCTTGCTGTGTCACCATCTCTAGTAAAAATAGAGCACCCATTACCATAAGGATTATCTTTAACTAATTGTAATCCTTCTTCATAGTTTTTTGCCCTCACAATGCTAAGTACTGGACCAAAAATTTCTTCTTTATATATTTTCATGTTATCTTTAACATTATCAAATAAACATGGCCCTATGAAATAACCATTTTCATAACCTTGTAACTTTATATTTCTTCTATCAACAATTAACTTGGCACCCTCCTCAACTCCGCTTTCAATTAAACTATTAATTCTATCATATGCATCTTTACTTACTACGGGACCCATGTCTGAAGATTCATCATTATATGGACCAACTTTAATGTTATTAATTTTGGGAGTAATATTTTCAATTAGCTTATCAGCTGAGTCTCCTATAGCGACAGCTACGGATATTGCCATGCATCTTTCACCAGCTGAGCCGAATGCAGCTCCTATTAAAGCATCTGAGGCTTGTTCAATATCAGCGTCTGGCATAACTAGCATATGATTCTTAGCACTTCCCAATGCTTGAACCCTTTTGTTATAACTCGCAGACTTTTGATATATATATGAAGCCACTTTACTAGAACCTACAAAGCTAATTGCTTTTACTTCTCTGTGCTCAATTAATGCATCAACTACTTCTTTATCTCCGTTTACAACATTAACTAAACCCGGAGGTGCTCCTGCCTCTTCAAATAACCTTACTAATTCAATAGAACTTGAAGGATCTCTCTCTGACGGTTTTAAAATAAATGCATTACCGCATGCTGTTGCAAGAGGAAACATCCATAAAGGAATCATAACTGGAAAATTAAATGGAGTTATACCTGCACAAATACCAAGTTCCTGCTTCATTGAAAATGTATCAATTCCTGATCCAACTTGATTAGAGTATTCGCCTTTTAAAAGATTAGGTATACCACATGCGTACTCTACTACTTCGATACCTCTTTGTAATGATCCCTTTGCATCTTCTATTGTTTTTCCATGTTCTTTAGATACCAACTCTGCAATTCTCACTGAATTATCTTCAAGTAACTTTTTATAATTAAACATTATAGAAGCTCTTTTTGCGGGTGTGGTGTACCTCCATTTTTCTAATACTTTCTTAGAAATTTCAATAGCATTATTCACTACCTCTAAGTCACCTAATGTAACCTTAGATACAACTTCTCCTATAGCTGGGTTATAAACATCTCCTTGTCTACTTCCTCCATGAATATCCGCGCCGTTAATATAATGTTTTATTAAATCCATAAATTTTTTATTCCATCCTTAAATAGATAAATACTACATAAATAAAATAAGAAATCAATACAACAAAAATTAATTTTTTATTCAAATACTTCAATAATAAAGATATTAAAATAAATATTATTGTAGAAAAAATTAGATAATAAATATCAATCTTATCTAAAACATTACTGGTATTTATCGCTGTAATTATTGAAGCTATTCCTGTAATAGCTAATAAGTTAAAAAGATTTGATCCTAATATTGCTCCTAATACAAAACCAATTTGACCTCTATAGGCAGCAACCATAGAAGTTACCACTTCTGGAATGGAGGTACCTAATGCCACAACAGTTAATCCTATGATAGTTTCTGATACTCCAAATGAACTTGCTGTTATAACTGCACCTTTAACTAAAACTTGAGCTCCCACTATAATTCCTACTAAACCTGATATTGAAAATAATATTGATTTTTTAAAACTTACGTTTTTCTCTATATCTTCAGTGTCAATATTTCTTAAACCTTTTGACGCTTCATATAATATAAATGCTAAGTAAGAAAATAACAAAAGTAGCATCAGTAAACCAGAAACTTTATTAAAACTTCCAACAAAAAGAATTATAAAAATATAGATGAAAGTTGAAATTAAAAGATAAGAGTGATCTATGTTTTTCAGATCACATTTTTTAGGAATTTTAATTAAAAATGCTAAAGGCAGAGCAAATAATACATTAGCAATATTAGATCCTACTATATTTCCAAGGGTTATTCCTTCATAGCCTTTAAGTGCAGAGTGTACAGAAATTGCTAACTCAGGAGCTGAAGTTCCAAATGCTACTAGTGTTAAAGCAATTACAAAAGGCTTTACTTTCATGTGTCTCGCTAAAGAAGTAGAACCAGCTACAAGCCAGTCACCACTAAAATATAGTAAAGAAATACCAAGCGCTAGGTAAAAAAAACCTATCAAGTTTTAGCCAATATCTTTTTTTTGATTTTAGCTATTGCTTTAGCAGGGTTTAAACCTTTGGGACAAGTTTTTGTACAATTCATTATAGTATGGCACCTATACAACTTGAAAGAATCTTCTAAACTGTCTAATCTCTCTTGAGTAGCTTCATCTCTGCTGTCAGCTATCCACCTCCAAGCTTGAAGTAATACTGCTGGACCTAGGTATTTATCTCCGTTCCACCAATAGCTAGGGCAACTAGTAGAACAACAAAAACACATAATACATTCATATAATCCATCTAACTCTTTTCTCTCCTCAGGTGACTGTTTAATTTCTCTCTCAGGTTTTTCAGAAGTTTTAAGCCAAGGCTCTATAGAACTATATTGTTTGTAAATATCTTTTAAGTCAGGAACTAAATCTTTTATTACTGGCATATGAGGTAATGGAAAAATTTTTACATCACCTTTAACATCATTAACATATTTAGTGCAAGCTAATGTATTGGTTCCATCTATATTCATAGAACAGCTTCCACATACGCCTTCTCTGCATGATCTTCTGAATGTAATGGAAGGATCAATATCATTTTTAATCTTAATTAAGGCGTCTAGAACCATTGGACCTGTATTACTGAGATCTACATCATATCTATCTATTCTTGGTTGTTCTGATTTATCTGGATCATACCTATAAATCAAAAAAGTTTTTAAACTTTTTTTAGATCCCTTTTCAGTGTAATGATCACCTTTTACAACCTTAGAATTTTTTGGCAATAATAATTCAACCACTAGTAAACTCTTGCCTTTGGTGGAAAAGATTGAACTTCATTAGACATAGCTCTCAAGGTAACAGGTCTGCTTCCCATTTTAATATCATTATCTTTCAACCATGCTAAAGTATGAAATAACCAATCCTCATCGTTCCTTTCTTTGTAGTCGTCTCTTGCATGTGCTCCTCTGCTTTCTTTTCTGTTATCTGCAGATTTCATAGTGACCATAGCTTGTTGCAGTAAGTTTTGGAGTTCTAGAGTTTCTAAAAGGTCTGTATTCCAAATTAGTGATTTGTCTTTAGTTCCTATGTGATTAAATTCGGTTACTACTTTTTCAATTTCTTTATTACCTTTCTTTAGGCCCTCTCCCGTTCTAAATACAGCACAATAAGATTGCATAGTTTTTTGCATTTTTAACCTAATATCAGAAACCGAAACCTCTCCTTTAGAAAACCTGATGTTATCAAATCTATCTAGACATTGCTCCTCAGATTTTTTTTGTTTTGGAGGTAGTTTCCCATTATCTTTAAATTCATTTGAGATGTGCTTTGCAACACTTCTCCCAAAAACAACTAAGTCTAACAACGAATTAGATCCAAGCCTATTTGCACCATGAACTGAAACACAAGCTGCTTCT